>NZ_JANHZS010000010.1:0-171400 GCF_041414765.1 Pseudoalteromonas sp. DY56-GL79
AACGCATGGATGCGTGAAAAGCGGTGACAGGGCCAAGGATGGCCCTTACACCGCGGTGACGTTCATATTGGCAATTTACTTGAGGAGTCAGTGTGATGTTGGGAGTGCCTTTTCTTTTGCTTACTTGTTCTTTGGGCATCAAAGAAAAGTAAGTCGTAGCCCATGGATGGGCGTCGAAATCCGTCAGGAGGACGGGCTGACTTTACGGTAAATTTCGAGCTACCAGTCGTTAGCAACATAAACCTCCATGTTTAATATCAAAGCGCATCCATGCGCTTCTCGTTCATTCTTTTTAAACGACGAAAAAGAACGAACCAAGAAAACGTCGCCCCAGCATCACACTTAATCCTCAAATCCTAATCCGATATATAATACCAATTGCACTAAGTCTCCAATCAATTTGAAGGGTGAAATACCATATTAGCGTCGTTAAAAATTTCTCATTTAGAACAACTAAATAGCAAAATTTTTGCCTAGCTACTAAAGCTATTTCTCCGCTTCAAATTGCTCATTTACCTAATACAATTGGTATCGCAACCGTCTTGTAAGGCACGTCCCGGTGCCAGACAAGGCTTGGCCGACATCCTGTCGGCACATTGCATATCGACTTATGCTTTTCGGGTGTGATGGAGGGGGAAATAAGTTGTCTGTTAGCTGTCCACAAAGCCATCAGAAACATAGTTGCTTGCAAGCACCACAAGAATTTATCAGCGCCTTGTGTCTCCCTCATCACACCCGAAAGTAAATTGCCAATGAGTCATTTCAACGCATGGATGCGTGAAAAGCGGTGACAGGGCCAAGGATGGCCCTTACACCGCGGTGACGTTCATATTGGCAATTTACTTGAGGAGTCAGTGTGATGTTGGGAGTGCCTTTTCTTTTGCTTACTTGTTCTTTGGGCATCAAAGAAAAGTAAGTCGTAGCCCATGGATGGGCGTCGAAATCCGTCAGGAGGACATATTAACCTCACCCTCCATGGCTCGTATCAAAGCGCATCCATGCGCTTCTCGTTCATTCTTTTTAAACGACGAAAAAGAACGAACCAAGAAAACGTCGCCCCAGCATCACACTCAATCCTCAAACCCTAAGCCGATAGTCTTGTAAGGCACGTCCCTGTGCCTGACAAGACTTGGCCGACATCCTGTCGGCACATTGCATATCGACTTATGCTTTTCGGGTGTGATGGAGGGGGAATAAGTTGTCTGTTAGCTGTCCACAAAGCTATCAGAAACATAGTTGCTTGCAAACACCACAATAATTTATCAGCGCCTTGTGTCTCCCTCATCACACCCGAAAGTAAATTGCCAATGAGTCATTTCAACGCATGGATGCGTGAAAAGCTGTGACAGGGCCAAGGATGGCCCTTACACCGAGGTGACGTTCATATTGGCAATTTACTTGAGGAGTCAGTGTGATGTTGGGAGTGCCCTTTCTTTTGCTTACTTGTTCTTTGGGCATCAAAGAAAAGTATGTCGTAGCCCATGGATGGGCGTCGAAACCAGTCAGGGACAGTGGTTTAAACCTATGATTTCAGCTTTTTAGCATGCGTTGTGATAGATAGAATAGCCCATAGTTCAACACCGGCTAAAATACTTTTTATCGTCGGATAGTTATAAAAAACCCAGTTCCAGTCCCAAAATTGCTTGGCGAATTCTTCATCGAAGCCAAGGTAATCAAGGTTGCGAATAAAGTTTTCAAACATCGCTAGTAAGTCAGCTACAATAAATAATAGGCAGATCGTCATTAATGTCATATCAGAGATAGTAAAATGTACGTCTTCACAAGACCTATTACGTATTCTAAGTACCATCCTAGAAAGCGCTGGACGATATGCTAAAGCAATGAAGTTAACGGTGTCAGTTATAAAATGGATCGTATAAATACGTGTATTTTTCCACAGATGCAACGAACTTTCATGCAACGCAAACACATTAAAGTGAAATACTGAATATTCTAGGGTAACAACAGTCAATTGAATTGCACAGATATGTACAGCATTCACATTGTCTCGATACCAAATCATGATCACAACAAGCGCCGTAATAACGCCCAAACGATCTAGAAAAGGATGTTCTAAATACAGAACACTTAGAAGGGTAAAATGCAATGCTAACAGCAGCTTCATAGTTTCAGGATCAAAGCCTTAAATGTTATTTTAAAAATAATTTTGTAGCTAAATTCAGTGACGGAGGTACTAAACTGCCACACTAAACACGGATTATACATTCAAGATTGAATGTATAACACTAAAGCGGTCACAGTTAAGAAAGGTAAGTCTATTTTTTAGAAGCAAATTTATCATTTCTATGTGTATCTTGCTCAGCATCACATTCCCTGATTTGATGCATCAAACCTTTAATATCGATAGAGCAATAGATACATATTTGCAAAAACTGATCGACTCTAGGCTGACCGACACCGGTTTCCCAATTTTCTATCGTCCTGAGAGACACACCAATTTTATCTGCCATTTTTTGCATGGAGACCCCTTTACGCTTTCTAAGTGCGCGAAGGTCATCACCTGATATACTGTTTTTAAAGAAAAACAAAGCTGTTATATCCCTGCTAAAATGTTGTAATTAACATTGAAATACAAAACTTGCTGCAAAAGCTTTCTGCATTTCAACTATTATAGAGCCTGAAACTCCTAGATGATAACAAAAAAACACAAAAAATCAACAACACTTAACAGGCTTTAGTTTTTATAAATGCCGATTATTTCGGCACACCTAGCAAATATAACAGTTGTAACAAAGACCCTTCACAAATCGCAGCGTCGGCATTTTCTACCACTTTTGGCTTACCATGGATTGCCACACCTAGTTGGGCTTTTGCCATCATCACTAAGTCATTTGCACCATCACCAATGGCAACGGTTTGAGTCATTGGGATCGCATACTGGGTTGCAAGTTGACCTAGCACTTCCGCCTTTTTGTCGGCATCTACGATATCACCTAGCACTTTGCCGGTGAGGTGCGCGTTTTCCACCTCTAGGGTATTGGCGAATACAGCGTCTAGCTGGAGTGGCTCTATCAATGATTCTGCAAACCATGTAAAGCCACCCGAGGCGATGGCAAGATGCCAGTGATGCTGCTTTAGCGCCTGACATAACAGCTCTATACCGGGCATTAGCGGTAAGTTTGCTTTTAATGATTGAATTTGTGATAACGGTACGCCAGAAAGTGATGCAACGCGGCGGTGTAGACTTTCAGAAAAAGAAAGTGCCCCCGCCATTGCCTGTGCGGTAACAGAAGCCACTTCATCATATCGGCCGGCCAATCGAGCAATTTCGTCAATACATTCAATTTGAATTGCGGTGGAGTCCATATCCATCACAAGTAGCCCCGGTTCTTCTAAAGTAGGTGCTTGCGTTATAATCGCACCTTGCGCATTAATGCTTTTTGCAAAATCTCTTACTTCAGCCTTGCTCGGCAATTGCGATGCGTTAAAACGCATACCCAATGCAACTGGGAGCTGTTCATGAGGTTGATATGCCGTAAAATAAGTTTGCTCGATAGCAAATGTTCGAAGAAATTTCTCAACTTCCAGAAGGTGTTGCAATTGTATATTTGGGCCAAAAAAGCATATTGATTGGGTCGTCAGCTCAGGTAATTGATTTACTTGTGTGAGGCTTGTGTTACCTTGGCAACTATACCAATTATCCAGCGCCATATGTTCCTGAATTGGTGTGTTTAGTTCACGATTAGCGAATTGAATGATTGACGACATAAGTTGCTCCTTGATAGCGTTAAGCCGATTTTTAACATGATTGCGCTAAGCTGTCAGCACTGGACCTTAGCAAAAGCGGGCAATATGCGATAAATATGAAAAATTTACATGTATTAGAAGTGTTAAACTCGACCAGAGGGCGTAGATTATTTCGCCTGTGCATCGCCGCGACGTGTTTAATTATGGTGACTTGGCTTGCGTTTAATACCAGTTTTGAGTCTCATCGCTTGCTCCATAATGGCGCAGACCTTACCGCAAGGAGCCTCACCAAGCAGCTCGCAAAAAATGTGGCATTGCCCCTCTCTCGCAGTGATACGCCAAGGCTCAGCGCACTGGCAAATCACCTCGCTAGCGATGATTTTGTGCTTCAAGTCGCGATTTATGATTATCAAGGACGCTTTGTTGTTGGTAACGACGGTAATTCCTCACCCACAGATTATCAGCAGCTACCTCAAACCTTACCTGGGCTCAGTAAAACCAAAAGCATTATTTCTGAACCAGTATATACGCCGATGGGACAGCCTCTTGGGTTCGTCAATATGGTCTATTTGACAGAAGCTGCTATGTCACAAAGCCACTCTCATTTCCACGAACTTGGACGAGTCGTTTTACTGATGCTGGTGATTACGATGGTATTCACATGGCAAATAGGTCGAGCATTAAAACGCTGGGAAGTAAAACGCAAAATTCGCAAGAAAGTAAAAATGCTACCAGCGCCTGAAAAACGGGCAGAAGAATTAGAGCAGGGGTAAAGCTGTTAGCACTGTAATAAAGTTGATAACATAATAGTTAACCTAAAATAAAATCGAACAACAAAGGATATGAATAGTAAACTTTTTATTACCCCAAAACCCAATCCAAACGCTGAGTTGCGGTTATTTTGCTTTCCTTATGCGGGCGGTTCACCAGCTATATTTACGCCTTGGATCGATAAAACAAGTGAATTTGTTGAGCTCGTTTTTGTGCAGCTTCCAGGGAGAGGGGCTCGACTGGTAGAGCCAGCAATAGACAACATGCCGGATATTATCTCTGAACTCATGGTACACAAAGACTATATGACCAGTAAGCCTTTCGCGTTTTTTGGACATAGTCTTGGTAGTCGCATTTCATATGAGCTTGCTTTTCAATTGTTAGACGCAGGCTTGCCTACTCCACGTAAAATATTTGCTTCTGCGAGTCGTGCACCACATTGCACCTCAACTAAGTCTCATTTACATGGCTTACCACACGATGAATTTATTGCTGAGCTTCGTGACTTAAATGGTACGCCAAAAGAAGTTCTTGAAAATAAAGAGCTTATGGAGCTATTACTCCCGTTGCTCCGAGCTGACTTTAAAATAGCAGATACCTATGTAGCAGAACAGTGTGCATTACCCATCCCCATCCATGTTTTCCATGGCGTTGATGATGAGATCTTGAATGAACATGTTATTGCGTGGCAAGAGCTAACGACACAGCCATACCAGATTACCGAATTTGCCGGTGGGCACTTTTTTATTCACCAATACGCTGATGAGATGATCTCCATTATTAATCAACAATTGGCTTAAGTAGTGTTGGTATTATGCCGGAAAAGCATAAAGATCGCCGGGTGAACCGGCTCCTACACGGGTTATCTATTGCTGATAGGTATGGTTTTATATCGTGGTAAAAGCGTAAAGATCGCCGGGTGAACCGGCTCCTACACGGGTTATCTATTGCTGATAGGTATGGTTTTATATCGCGGTAAAAGCATCAAGATCCCGGGTGAACCGGCTCCTACACCTGCTTTTCTATTGCTGGTAGGTATGGTTTTATATCGTGGTAAAAGCATAAAGATCGCCGGGTGAACCGGCTCCTACACGGGTTATCTATTGCTGATAGGTATGGTTTTATATCGCGGTAAAAGCATAAAGATCGCCGGGTGAACCGACTCCTACACTTGTTTTTCTATTGCTGATAGGTATGGTTTTATATCGCGGTAAAAGCATCAAGATCGCCGGGTGAACTGGCTCCTACACCTACTTTTCTATTGCTGGTAGGTATGGTTTTATATCGCGGTAAAAGCATCAAGATCGCTGGGTGAACCGGCTCCTACATGGGTTATTTATTTCTGGTAAGTATAGTTTTATATCCCATTTGTAATATTGACGCGTAGGTCGAGATTTATCTCGACATCATCAATTTAACCTAAGCCAAACAACTGCGTGGTATTTCGATAAAGCGCTGCGGCAAGCTCGCTCGGTGTTTCGCTTCGATATTCACAAAGTCTGTCAAATACTTGGACGACTCGCTTAGGGGAATTCGGCTTCCCCTGATAACCATGTAACGGCATCGACGGCGCATCAGTTTCCAACACTAGGCTTTCAAGCGGCAGCTGTGATATTGCCTGCGCTGTTTTTTCGCCTCTTGGATAGGTGATTGTGCCACCTACTCCGAGTTTAAAACCCTGAGCAATATAATATTCAGCCTGCTGTTTTGAACCTGAAAAAGCATGGATCACCCCGCCATACTCTGGTTTAACACGTTTAAACGCGGCGGCAATTAGGTGATGACTTTTACGGTGATGGACGATTAGCGGGAGCTTTACCTGATTACTCAGTGCGATATGCGCTTCAAACAGTGCAATTTGCCGCTCCAGCGCATCGCAGGTTGTATCGATGCCGCACTCTCCTATCGCACACAGTTGGGTACGATTGTGTATTACATGCTCGACCAACACGGTCATATCGTCACCGCGGTGTTCGCCAATAAAATAAGGGTGTAACCCCGCGGCGATTTCACATTGTGGATGATGTGCTTGAAACTCAACAAGCTGTTGAGACTGCTTAAGGGTAACGCCAGGCACCACAAAACGCTCAACACCAGCGCCGTGGGCAGTTTTGATATGCATAGCTAAGTCATCTGCCAACTCGTCAAAATCGAGATGACAGTGACTATCTATAAAGGCGAATTTATGGGTTGAGCCGCTCAATTTCCCAACTGCCATCGGCTTGCTTCACATACATAAAGCGATCATGAAGGCGGTGCTCTCCACCTTGCCAAAACTCAACTTTAGTGGGCTCAACACAATAACCGCCCCAAAAATCAGGTAGTGGGATTTCGCCTTTAGCGAACTTGTCTTTCATGCTACTAAAGGTTTGCATCAACGCTTGACGAGATGACACTGGGCGCGATTGCTGAGATGCCCACGCTGCAAGCTGACTTTCTTTTGGTCTTGATAAGAAGTACTTGGCAACGCGACTAGTTGGTAATGGAACAGCTTCACCGTACACGATAACCTGACGCTCAATTTCATGCCACGGGAAGTGTAAGCATATCTTGTTGTTTTGCTTTAATTCTTGCGTTTTGCGTGAACCGGTATTGGTAAAGAAGACAAAACCGTGCTCGTCTACATGCTTGAGTAAAACAATGCGTTGAGACGGCTGACCGTGCTCGTCAACCGTAGCGACGACCATCGCTGTTGGGTCAGTAAACTTAGCATCAATCGCCTGCTGTAGCCAGGCTTCAAACTGCTCAACGGGCGTGTCTTTTAGCATTTCACGACGTAAACCGTCTTTGGTATATTCTCTGCGAATGTCTTCAAGTTTCATCACAATATCCTTAACAAAAAAAGCCGCTATAAAGCGGCTTCTAGTATACCTGAATGCAAGTTAAAACTAACTTACATTTGCTCCATCACTTCGATACCGAGCAAATCTAGGCCGGTTTTCAGTGAGTTAGCAACTAGATTACATAGCACTAGACGACTTTCACGGACGTCTGCTGCTACATCATCTTTCAAAATTGGGCACGCTTCATAGAATGTCATATACAAGCTCGCAAGCTCATATAAATAACTACATAATACGTGTGGCGTTGCTTCGCTGATCATCAGATCCAGCACTTCTTCCAGTTGCAGCAGTTTAAGCGCAAGTGCCTTTTCCTGTGGTGCTTGAATTTGAATACGACCAGTTAGGCTAGCGCTATCCATGTTTGCCTTGCGGAAAATACTACGAACACGGGTATAGGCGTACTGCAAATATGGCGCTGTCGCCCCTTCAAAGCTCAGCATCGTATCCCAGTTAAAGATATAATCGCTGGTTCTGTGCTTTGACAGATCGGCGTACTTCACTGCACCAATACCCACTTTACGCGCGATTTCTTGGCGAGCTTCATCAGATAGGTCAGAGGCTCTGTCAGCGAGCTTTTCTGTCGCACGGCTCACTGCTTCGTCAAGTAAGTCTGATAGCTTCACCGTGCCGCCAGTACGAGTTTTAAACGGTTTGCCGTCGTTACCCATCATCGTACCGAATAGGCTCGGCTCGTAGCTGGTTTTGTCTTTTAAAAGACCCGCTTTACGTGCTGTGATCTCAACTTGATTGAAGTGTAAGCCCTGACGCGCATCAACAAAAATTAGAATACGATCAACATCTAGCTCATTTGAGCGGTAATCACAGGCTGCTAAATCAGTCGTCGAATATAAGAAACCACCACCTGATTTTTGCACGATAAATACGGAAGGTTCACCGTCTTTATTTGCCAATTCGTCAAGGAATACAACTTGAGCGCCCTGATCTTCAACCGCAATGCCTTGCTCTTTTAGCAGTTCAATTACACCGGCAAGACGGTCGTTGTAAGCACTTTCTGCCATGATATCGTCACGCGTAAGCGTCACGTTTAGCTTGCCGTATACTTCTTCAGAGTGTTTAACTGAGGTGTCGATAAACATTTGCCATAGCTTCTGACAATGCGCATCACCACCTTGTAGTTTTACTACGTAATCACGGGCTTTATCGGCAAAACCGGCTTCGTCATCAAAGCGCTTTTTGGCATCGCGATAAAAGCTTTCCAGATCCGCAAGTGCGACGTTTTCAAGGTCAACACCTTGGTTCAGCAAATCTTCTAAGTGTGCTATCAACATACCAAACTGGGTACCCCAGTCGCCCATGTGGTTTTGGCGAATAACAGTGTCACCACGGAACTCAAGGGCACGCACAACAGCATCACCAATGATAGTTGAGCGCAGGTGACCTACGTGCATCTCTTTAGCAAGGTTTGGCGAAGAAAAGTCGACCACAACCTTGTCAGGCGTAGCATGTTCAGCAACACCTAGCTTGGCATCCGTATTTGCCGCCTCTAGGCTTGTGGCTAAAAACTCAGGCTTGAGGTGAATATTAATAAAACCTGGGCCTGCGATTTCTGTTTTTTCTGCAAGATCAGCAACGTCTAGGTTGTCGATGATCTTCTGCGCCAGCTCTCTTGGATTGGTTTTTAGTGCTTTGGCAGCCCCCATCGCACCGTTAATTTGGTAATCACCAAACTGAGGACGCGTGCTTTGTGTTACCGCTGGGTTTGTACCTTCAGGGATACCTGCCGCTTGCATCGCTGCATTGGCTTTTTCAATTAAAATACTTTTGATGTTCATCTGTTTTCCTTTAATACGCAGCGATTAGTGTTCACGAGTTTCATGGAACTTCACGTCAGGGTAACGCTCCATAGATAGATTCAGGTTTACGCGACTTGGTGCGATGTAAGTTAGGTTATCACCACCATCCAACGCCAAGTTTTGCTCGCACTTGCGGCGGAACTCTGCCATTTTCTTATCGTCATCACAGCTTACCCAGCGCGCAGTTTGAACCGTTACGCTCTCGTAAATCGCATCTACGTTGTATTCAGACTTTAAACGTGCCACAACCACATCAAACTGTAGCACCCCAACCGCACCTACAATCAGGTCGTTATTGATAAGTGGTCTAAATACCTGTACCGCACCTTCTTCAGAAAGCTGTACCAACCCTTTTAGGAGCTGCTTTTGCTTAAGTGGATCTCTTAGACGAATGCGACGGAATAGCTCAGGTGCAAAGTTTGGAATACCGCTAAATTTAAGCGTTTCACCTTGTGTGAAGGTGTCACCTATTTGAATCGTACCGTGGTTATGTAGACCGATAATATCGCCCGCGAACGCTTCTTGAGCACGCTCACGGTCACCCGCCATAAAGGTTACCGCATCCGCAATGCTGACTTGTTTACCAAGACGCACGTGGTTCATCTTCATGCCTTGGCTATATTTACCAGATACAATACGCATAAAGGCGATACGGTCGCGGTGTTTTGGATCCATGTTTGCTTGGATTTTAAACACGAAACCTGAGAACTTTTCTTCGTCGGCTTTTACTTCGCGCTCATCAGTTTGACGCGGCAGTGGCGTTGGTGCCCACTCGGTTAACCCGTCAAGCATGTGGTCAACACCGAAGTTACCAAGTGCCGTACCAAAAAACACAGGCGTTAATTCGCCAGTTAAAAATAATTCACGGTCAAACTCGTGAGAGGCACCCATTACTAACTCAAGCTCTTCACGAAGTTGTTCCGCAAGACTTTCGCCCACAGCGGCGTCAAGCTCGCTGTTATCTAGCCCTTTGATCACGCGTTTGTCTTGGATCGTATGACCTTGACCTGTTTGGTACAAAATCGTTTCATCACGGTGAATGTGATAAACACCTTTAAATTCTTTACCACAGCCAATTGGCCAAGTAACCGGCGCACACATGATATTCAGTTCGGTTTCTACTTCATCAAGTAGCTCCATTGGGTCACGAATATCACGGTCCAATTTGTTCATAAAGGTAACGATTGGCGTGTCGCGTAAACGCGTTACTTCCATCAGTTTGCGGGTACGGTCTTCTACACCTTTTGCCGCATCGATTACCATCAAGCACGAGTCAACAGCGGTAAGCGTTCGATAAGTATCTTCAGAGAAGTCTTCGTGTCCCGGAGTATCTAGTAGGTTTACCAAGGCATCATTGTATGGAAACTGCATCACAGAAGTGGTTACCGAGATACCACGTTCTTTTTCCATTTCCATCCAGTCAGATTTGGC
The DNA here is from genome assembly GCF_041414765.1 of Pseudoalteromonas sp. DY56-GL79. Lineage (NCBI taxonomy): Bacteria > Pseudomonadati > Pseudomonadota > Gammaproteobacteria > Alteromonadales > Pseudoalteromonadaceae > Pseudoalteromonas > Pseudoalteromonas sp. DY56-GL79. Next base: position 10,568 of record NZ_JANHZS010000010.1, read on the forward strand.
GTGTTGGTTTGAGCCACGGCCTTTAACCGTACCGGCTTTTTGTAACGCCTTTCCGAATAAAAGTACTTTTTCGGTGATGGTGGTTTTACCCGCATCCGGGTGTGAAATGATCGCGAAAGTACGTCTGCGCGACACTTCCTGCGGAATACTCATATTTGACATTGAAATTCTACTTATGGCATTGGCAACCGAACCAAAACTCGGCCACGCTAAATTCGAACAAAGATTGCTATATTCTCTCCGATCTTGGCCATTTTAACAACTTGATGACGGTAATTTTCGCAGCTAAATAGCAGATGCTATTTAGCCATTGCGGTAGTTGATGAAAGGTGGGCTGTGATGGCTAGTTTATTAGTCCAGCTTTTTACGTAAAATCGCCATTGTTCACCAAAGAGCATGTCTTGTCTGCAACTATGTCGGCCTATATGCTTTAGCTCATATTAAGCATTCAGCTCAGTTTTTGCTGATACATGTGTTTATCTGCCCGAGAAAATAAACTAGCCATGCTTTCAAACTTATTTTCACACTTGGCAAATCCCGCTGAAAATCCACACTTGGGGAGCTTTTTCTGTTTTAACGCTTGATAGAAATTAGCCTCGCTTTGAAAAATAAAGTCGTTGACGGCTTTCTCATCATGTCGCTGTACAATAGCTAGAAACTCATCGCCACCATAGCGCCCGATAATATCATCTTCGCTGCTTACGGCCTTCAACGCTTCGGCCAAACTTTGTAACACCTGATCTCCAACTTCATGACCATAGCTGTCATTTATTGGTTTAAAACCATCTAGATCAAGAAAAACACAGTAAAGCGCACCACCCAGTTTTAAGGCAATATCACGCTTATGTTCACCAAGTATTTCAGTTGCGCGACGATTTAACACTTCAGTCAATGGGTCTTGCATCGCTATCGCTTTGATTTTGCTATAGCGCTCAATCATCACCAAATCGTCTTCTAGCATATCGCGTAAATGCTCTATAAATTCGACCAACGGAGCGCCGTAATTCGTGGGTTTAAAGTCCATCACACACAAAGTACCAAACGACTTTCCATTGGGCCAATGGATAGGTACACCCAAATAAGACTCAAAGCCGTCATTGGCAACCTCAGGGTTATCGTCCCATTGATAATTTACACTGGCGTGCTGCTCATATAGGTTACGGTTATTAGCGAGAACATGCTTACAAAAGATATTGGTTTCTTGCGGTATAAAACCACCAGCAGGATACGGGTTTTCTTCTTGGTCACTTGCAATCATCACTGCAAAACCGTCTTCTTTTTTTTGCACCACAAACGCAGCAGGCGCCGAAAAAATCTTCGCCATCAAATCGACTGTTTTTTGCCATTTTAATAATGTTTGTTGTGAGGCTTCTGGTTTGAGCAAGTCAGCATACGGCACGGTAATACCATTTAATTCAATTACATTTAATCTAAACAGTATAGCGGACAGCTGAAGAGTGGATGAATTATTGTTTAAACGGAAAATTGTGTGAGCAACACGCTGACTGGTGCGTCAGCGTGCATTGGGAGGTTACGGCTTTAATGCTACTTTTCTATCGTTGTAATAGGCAATCAAATCATCAACAGTTTGCTGACAATACCCACGGATCCCAGAAACTAACATGTGCTTTTCACCATAACCGACTTTAGTGCCGTTCGACAGCAAGTTAAAACGCAGGTTGATTTTGCCACGTTTGCCTTCATAGCTAAACTCAGGTTTAGCCGCTTCCAATGTTACTTCCGTTACCGAGATATCATCCATATGAATAGACATAGATTCGTATATCACCATTGGCCTTGCTGGGTTTATCATTACCTCTTGCTCACCCATCAATGGGATGATCACATGAGGAAAGGTGGTGCCTGAAAATTCAACGTAATTTCTCGTCAAACTATTGATGAGCGTTGGGCAAGTGCTGGTTTCGCCAGTGCGCGATACAGACAACATCACTTTATCATTTGCGGTAATATCAAATTGTGCAGCACCTTCTGGCAATGTGAGCGTTGTTGTTTCATCAACCATGCCCACAAAGCTAAACTCCATATTCTCGCTTAAGCCGTAGTGCTTTAACACTAAGGAGAAAAGTAGATCACCCGGTACACAAAACTTCTTTGCATCGATGTCGTGCAGTGGGTTGTAGTCGTCCGCGACTCCTTTTGCAAATAAACTCCCCTGCTCTCTGGTAATGGTGATCTCATTTGCTTGTTGTTGATAATACGGCTCTAACATCGCTACTTTTCTCTAACCTCTAAGATAAAACTGCGCCATGTTACCAGAATTTTCTGAAATAGAGGTCATATCTGTTACGATAATCTGTTAACAAATATTACATTGGCCGGACTTGATGCTAAAGGTTAGCGAGATTATTGAAAGCAATAACCTCGCTAACTTCCGTTCAGAGTGGAGTTACATTAACCCTTGTAATGGCTCAGCGCCCCAAGTAAAGAGTAACACAGCAGAAATTGCAATAAAGATAAGGTATGCAACAACACCCGGTTTCATGACAGGCGTGCTGACTGCATTTTCTTGCTTACCAGTTACTAACGTCTTTACTAGGTTTTGACCTTTTAAGCGATACACCACAATCGCAAATATATGTAGTGCAATGGCCGCAATTAACAGCTCAATATTGGTGTGATGTATATCGCCAGCTAATTCAACTAAGTCGTAAGATACATATTGTGCAAGCGGCCCTTCCACCAAAATATCATCGGTTGTCATCAAGCCAGAAACGAGCTGAATAAGGATCAGCACAAAAAACAGCAGTACCATCAAACTTCCCGCAGGATTATGTCCTACATGGCTTTGTTTTGATTTAATGGCCGATAAAATCGCTTTAGGTGAATGAAATAACGCACTTAATTTAGCGGTTTGGCTACCAATGACACCCCAAATTAATCGCGCAGCCATCAGTGCCAACAATAAATAGCCAGTAACAAAGTGAAGATCCATCATGCCTTCTTCACCGGTAATATATAAGGTTACTAGTCCTGCTACGAGCAGCCAGTGAAACCCGCGGATAAATCCATCCCACACTTTGGTCATCGTTTATTTGCCCCATAGGTAAAAATCATTGCAATGATGACAGGTTATAAAACTCAGCACAAAGAGTTAAGGTTAAATAACCGCTTATCTTGATTTGGCACCGAGTTTTAAATGCTAATTAAGCACAATGTTCTATAGTAAACTGGTGTTTGCCTTGCTGGATTGGAGCGATAATGAAATATTTACTACTAATGCTGCTGTTGTTTGGTGCGTGCTGCAACGCAAAAATATTGCTGATCTCGAATGAACCAGCCGATGAGCAAAGACTTTTTAGCAAAAGAGCCCATAGTTTAGAGTCAGATACCAACAACTTGCTGTTAAACCAGTTTGGCCGAGATTACTTTGACTTTACCATTGTCACCCCAACCAAACTTAATCAATTGCTCGCAAGTGAAGAGCCCGTGTGCGCGGTGTCTCGCCTAAAAACCCCAAGTCGCCAGCAAGCCTTTTTGTTTACCATCCCCATCCACCTATATCCAAGCCATAGATTATATTACTTCAAACAACACACTCCGATGGATGCCAGCCTTGTGAACGCCACCGGTAAACTGAAGTCGCTTGCAAGTTTAATGGCTTATTATCCACAGGCCACCATCATCAAAGAGGTCGGCAAATCTTATGGCAATACCATTGACTCCGCATTAGCGCTACTTGAACCCAAAAATGTTGCTATTAGACCGTATAAAACCTCAGCACAAACCATTATGGAGCAGTTTAGTGCAGGTAAGGTAGACTTTATATTGGCCTACCCCGCTATCTTTCAGCAGAGCTTTCCAAAGGACAGGGCACATCTAGTGGGCTCCTTACCAATAGCAAATAACCTGCCGCATCTCGAAGGCCACATTGCTTGTAGCCATACCCAAGAAACACAAGCATTTATCGAAAAGGCCAATCAGATGATCCGTGCGCTGTATTCCACAAGTACCTACTTAACCACACACTTAAAATATCTCCCCAAGCAAGATCACGCATTGATCACCAGACGACTTGCGATGTTAAGCGCCAAATATCAACGTACTCCTGCAAAATAATTTCCACTGCTGTTGCACAAGGGCCATACTTAGTCTAAATTAAATCGCACACGATTAAATCATAAAAGACTAAAAATGACGACACTCTATCAGTTTGAAGCAAACACATTACAAGGTCAGGCATATCACTTTACCGACTTACAAGGCAAAACTGTGCTTATTGTTAACACGGCCAGTGAGTGTGGATTAACACCACAATATGAAGGACTCCAAGAGCTACACCAAAAATACGCAGATCAGGGGCTTGTGATCATCGGCTTTCCCTGCAATCAGTTTGGTAAACAAGAACCCAGCGATGCAAAACAAATTCAAGAAGGCTGCTTAATCAATTATGGTGTTGATTTTCAGATGATGGAAAAGATTGAGGTTAATGGCGATAAAGCACACCCACTGTATCAATACCTAAAGTCCGCGCTTCCAGGGCTATTTGGTAATAAAATCAAATGGAACTTCACTAAGTTTTTATTTAACCAGCAGGGTGAACCCGTTAAGCGCTATGCCCCAATCACCAAGCCTGAACAAATAGCCAAAGATATTGAAAAGTTACTAAATGAGTCAATCTAACCCGCAGCTCAATCTCGATAACCAGATCTGTTTTCGGCTATATAGTGCATCAAGACAGGTTACACGACTCTATCAGCCGTTACTCAAAGAGGTTGGGCTCACGTATCCGCAATACATAGTGTTATTGATTTTATGGGAGCAAGACGGACAGCTTGTGAAAGAAATAGGCGAACGAGCTGAACTCAATAGCAACACCCTAACACCGCTCCTTAAGCGCTTAGCAGAGCGTGGTCTCGTTACCCGTAGCAAAAATCCTGATGATGAACGACAAACCTTCATTCACTTAACTGAAGCTGGTAAAGCTCTTGAGCAATCATGCGCTTGTATCCCAGCACAAATGATGGCAAAAGCGGGCTTAAGTATGGAGCAAATTCAACTGTTAAAGCAATCTCTTGATGTGTTGATGGCGCAAGGAAAGCGGTAAACACGATACATTTCAGACAATAAAAAAGCCGCTACATCAGCGGCTTTTGCAATACGGTCTCGCTATTATGCAATAGACGGGTACTCACGGTATGCTTTTTCAAGCTTTTTCGCTTGCTTTTTAGATACACCAATATGCTCTAGTGCCACTCTTAAACGCGCACGAGAAAGGTCTGAACCTAACACTTCCATCGCATCTACTACTGAGGTCGATGAGGTTTTGCCTGTAATAGCAACGAAGATAGGCTCTAAGAACTCTTTGATCTTTAACTCATGGTGTGTCGCCACAGCCTTTGCAATAGAGAAGATCTCAGACTTGTTCCACGTACGCAGCTTTTCCAATTCCCAAATAAAGAACTGCAGAGCTTGACGAACCACTTCTTCGTCCGCTTTACCAGCCGTTAATAACGCAGGATCGTATTCAGGTAAGCCCGCCACAAAGTGGCCTGCTAGCCCCACCAAATCAGATAGCGTGTTGATACGCGCCTTGGCTTCAGGAAGTACGCGAGCCAACATATCACCGTTAAACTTCCAGTCGACAAAGCGCTGGATAAGTTCTGCATCGGTTAGGTTTTCGCGGATCCACAGACCGTTTAACCAGTTAAGCTTGTCAATATCAAAGATAGGTCCACCAAGCGATACGCGCTTCATATCAAAGTGTTCAATCATCTCAGCCAAAGTGAACTTTTCACGCTCATCCGGCATTGACCAACCCATACGACCTAAATAGTTAAGTAGTGCTTCTGGTAAGAAACCCATTTCTTTGTAGTAGTTAATTGAAGTTGGGTTTTTACGCTTTGACAGCTTAGACTTATCAGGGTTACGAAGTAGCGGTAGGTGACCAAGTACAGGTGCTTCCCAGCCGAAGTCTTCGTACAATTTTAGTAGTTTAGGCGCAGAGTTGATCCACTCTTCACCACGGAAGATATGGCTAATCTCCATGTGATGGTCATCTACTACGTTTGCAAGGAAGTAAGTTGGGAAGCCGTCGGCTTTCAACAACACTTGCATGTCTACGTTTTCCCATGGGATCTCAATTTCACCGCGTAGGTAATCGTTAAACTTAAACGTGCCTTCTTCTGGGATTTTCATGCGAATTACGTAAGGCTTGCCAGCTTCAAGGTTTGCCTTTACTTGTTCTTCAGATAAACGTAAGCCACGGCCATCATATTTAGGGCGTAAGCCTTCTGCCATCTGCTCTTCACGCATTTGGTCTAGCTCTTCAGCCGTTGCAAAGCAGTAAAACGCTTTACCATCATCTACAAGCTGCTGTGCAAACTTTTTATATAAGTCAGAACGCTCTGATTGACGGTATGGGCCAAACTCGCCACCCACATCCGGACCGTGATCCCAGTCAAGACCTAACCAACGTAGGCTGTCCATGATAGCTTGCTCAGATTCAACAGTACTACGTACCTGATCGGTATCTTCAATTCGTAATACAAACTCACCACCTTGCTGCTTGGCAAAGCAATAGTTGAATAAGGCAATATAAGCCGTTCCTAAATGCGGATCACCTGTTGGAGAGGGTGCGACACGAGTACGGATAGTCATCAAAATTCTCTTAAAAATGGATTAGTCGATTAATGGCGCTATGCTAGCATAGCGCCTGATTAGCGCATAGTAAGGCGCGTGAATTAAGCTGCTTTTTCCAGCTTTTCTAGATAAGCAACAATGTCATTGGATTCGTACAGCCAAGTGACTTCGCCTTGCTCTTCGATTCGCAAGCATGGCACCTTCACTTTACCACCCTGCTCTAGCAACTCTTGGCGATATTGCTCATCATTTTTGGCATCACGGGTTTCGAGCTTAAGCCCTTCACGCTTGGCAGCGCGGCGCACTTTAACGCAAAATGGACATGCCTTAAATTGGTATAACTTTAAGTTTGCCGTCATAGCATCTAGCTTTTGCTGTTGTTCTGCGGCACGTTTTTTACTGCGCGGGGTAAAAATAAAATCAAAAAGTAAAATCAGACGTCCTAAAAACCATCTTACAAATTGCATAACGTTTCCCAAACCTTTTGCTAAATTCGCTAAAAAATAGGTTGGGGAGTTTAGCATAATCTTTAAGCGCTATATATAAGCGGAGCTTAAAACAACTCTATTTCTGCACATGCGTATTGTGATTCAGCTAACCCTAAAGCGAGGTAGTTTGTAACTTGGTTTCTGCCATTTTCTTTTGAGTGATAAAGCGCAAGATCGGCTTTATGAACTTGCTCAGAAACTTGTAGTGTATCGACCACTTCAGTAAAACCTAGGCTCACAGAAACATGCTCTACTTGCGGAAATCGGCTGGAAGCTATTGTACTTCTCAAGCGCTCAAGTGCTACTGCAGCAGAGTCATCATTGCGACTTTGAAATAGCACCGCAAACTCCTCTCCGCCGTAGCGAAACACATAGTCTTCTGCTCTAAAGTTAGCTTTGATCTTTTGCGCTACCAACAGGATCACTTCATCGCCAATCACATGACCAAAATTGTCGTTTACCTGTTTAAAGTGATCAATATCTGCCATCGCTAAATACCACTTGCGGTCTTCACTGTCATCACGGCATACCGTAAACCCGTCCCCATTGGTTATTTCCATGACTTTTTCATCAAACGTTTGGCGATTGAGTAGCTCGGAAAGCGGATCGATACGAGCAAAGTGCAATGTTGCCATTTGATGCGCAAAAACAGTGAGTAAGTGCTTCATTAAAGTCGCAGTGGTGAGATTTACTTGACCTTCTATATATAAAAAACCAACGAGCTGAGCTTGGTGATAAAACGGGATAACACTATCGCCGTGGTATTGAATGAGGTGTTTGTCATCTTGGCGCTGCTGTAATTTATCTACCACGGCATCTACCGGTCCCACCACAACACAAAAGTCGCGATGGCTCACAAATATAGATTTTGGGACTTGTTTTTCCGATAAGCTTTTACTGAAATAAAATGCATAGCTTTCCCCACAAACATCGGAGATAACCCGTTCAAGGGCCTGCATTAGCACCAGTTCACTCTTTTGCGCCAAGAGCTCTAAAGTAAGTTCGTGACCACAGGGTGAATAGCTAATCGACATTCAAGGCCTCTCAATAAAATTGACTCTTGATAAGTGTAGAACAGCTCTCTGAATTTACAGTAATTTATAGGCTAATTTAATACTTCTTGTTGGCTATGTTGATTCAAGAGCACCAAATTATCACGGTGGATGATCTCCTCAGCACTTTCAAAGCCAAGACACTGCGCAAATTCACTACTATGACGGCCAATTACCAAACCAAGTTCTTGATTACTTAAGCTAGTTAAACCTTGTGCCTGTAGCGTGCCTTGTTGGCAAAACACTTGAACCAACTCACCACGTTTAAATTGTCCTTCAATCGACACTATGCCTTTTGCTAGTAAACTTGCTCCTTGATTACATACCGCATTGATTGCGCCGCTATCACAAATTATTTTACCGGTTGATTTAGGGCCTGACAGCAACCAGCGCTTGCGCCCTCCAACCGGAGCGTCAAACTTCAAAAACGTCGTGCTTGGTGCGGTTTGCGTAAGTACTTGCGGTAAAATGTCGTATTCACTGCCTTTTGCTATCACAACATCAACACCTGCTCGTTGTGCGATGTCGGCGGCTTGCAACTTAGTCGCCATACCACCCGTGCCAAGTTGTGTGCCACTGCCACCAGCTAGTGCTCTAAGTTCGTCGTTTATATGTGTTACTTGCTCTATCAACTGCGCATCTGGATTGGCTCTGGGATCTGCGGTAAAAAGACCATGCTGATCGGTGAGTAATACCAATTTATCGGCATTTGCTAAAATTGCGACGTAGGCTGAGAGGTTGTCGTTATCGCCAACTTTGATTTCAGACGTTGCCACTGCATCGTTTTCGTTGATGATAGGCACGACATGATGCTCTAGAAGCTTAGTGAGCATATCCCTTGCAGTTAGATAACGTTCGCGGTGCTCAAGATCGGCTCGTGTCAGTAGCATTTGCGCCACAGTGACGTCGTAAATACTAAACAATGACTGCCATAAATGGATTAATTGACCTTGCCCAATCGCAGCTAACATCTGTTTTTCAGCTAGCGAATGACCAATTTGTTGCTGTAAGACACCGCGCCCAGCAGCAACAGCACCGCTGGAGACAACAATGACCTGATGACCAGCCTGACGTAACGTTACACACTGCCTTACCAGCTCAACAAGTCTGGGCTTGTTTAAGGTCTGGCTGCCTGCAGTTAAGACACTCGTGCCGAGCTTGATAACAATGGTTTGTTTATTGTTTTTGGTCATAGTATTTGTTGGTTTTTACAGCGATAGAGCTTCGTTATACCACGGACCTTCCCCCCTCCCAAGTAATAATACCAATTGCATTAACTCTCCAACCAATTTGAAGGGTGAAATACCATATTAGCGTCGTTAAAAATTTCTCATTTAGAACAACTAAATAGCAAAATTTTTGCCTTGCCTATATGGATATAGGTACCTTGGCGGTAGCAGGACGCGAGAGCGGAGCTACTAAAGCTATTTCTCCGCTTCAAATAGCTCATTTAATCAATACAATTGGTATAAACTCATGAATTTTATTTCTAACTCAGAGTGAATTGGTATAATCCGCCGCACTGATTTCGATCAAGGCTTTTTTGCATCGCGTGTGAGAGAGTGTTCATCATTCAATGAAAGAATAATTAGCTGAGTTCAAAATGAAAAAACACAAAAAGAACAAAGAAATTATGATGCTACCTTTGCTGTTTGTAGTGATCTTAATGTGTGTAGGCGGCCATTTTATTTTGCAACCTAGCTACAAAGACAGCCACATTGTTGAGTATTCTCTAGCTGCACTGCCGTTTTTAATGTTTGCCGTCGTGATTGTCGCTATCAAAATAGCCATAAAAGCAGATAACGATGAAAACAATGAGGGTGAGGGCTAAAGTATCCCTCATATTGGTTATAGAGGATGATAACCAAACCACAAAGGGGTAAGCGGTGTTGATTGGCCACTGTGGGTGAGCTTGATATTTAAGTTTTGATCAAATAAATCGATGGCAAAACAGTCATCTACATCATGTAAATCGTCTTTATGAATATGGCTAAAACCGTTAAGCAAAAACGCTTTTGCCTTCTCTTTTGCCTCATCCGCATTCGTTGCAACGAACAGCCCAAAGTCATGCGCCTCAGCTAAACTATCTGGCTTATATCCTCCCAAGTTCACAAAATACAAATGCTCAGCTTGCTCAACACGCTCTTCGGTAAGTTCAATGGCATAACCATCGGCATGTTCAATGATTGTGTAGCTATCCATATGCACCGAGTTTTTATCACCAACCCATTGCTGCTTTAATTTGGGATAAGCTTCTTCAATTGTATTTGCCGCGACAAAGCGCACATCATGCATTTCAATATGGCAACCTTGAATACGGCCACCTAGGTATACAACAAACAACTTCACTTTGACACTCCACTCCTTTAAAACCCAAGTATACTCTCAACTCAAAGACTTGGCTTTATTGAGTTAGATGATTATTCTGAATAAACACTCTCAGTGAAGGACAATATAATGAAAAAAACATTCCTCGCGCTTTTGGCTAGCTTTAGCCTGTCATCAACAGCTCAAGTAACCTTAATTCACAATGTAAATGGTTATACGCCTACTAAATCGCAGCAAATTGAGCGCTTTTCTTCTTTGATAATTAAAGACGGTAAAGTCGTAAAAACAAGTGCAAAGGATCTCAGTACCCAATACCCGAGTGCAACCAAGTTTGATGGTGAGGGAAAAACCCTATTGCCCGGCTTAATTGATGCGCACGGTCACATCATTGGCCTTGGCAATAATTTACTCACACTCGACGTGCGCGGTAGCAAAACCATTGCAGAAGTAGGAAAACGGCTTAGCCACTACGCCAAAGCCCATGAAGGTGAATGGATAATAGGTCGAGGCTGGGATCAAACCTTATGGTCCGGCGGACAATTCCCAACCGCAGCTGATCTCGACAAATACGTAAAAGATAAGCCTGTCATGCTCACTCGAGTAGATGGTCACGCTATTTGGGTAAACTCAAAAGCGATGGCGCTTGCCAACATTTCGAAATCAACAAAGACACCTGAAGGCGGTGAAATCATTACATTGAATAGCGGCATGCCGAGCGGGATTTTTATCGACAAGGCAGAAGACCTTATTCGCACTCATGTCCCAGCTCAGTCAAATGCACAGGTAAACAAGGCGCTGAATAAAGCCGGAGAACACTTGCTGAGTTTAGGCATTACCTCAGCCCATGATGCCGGGATTGACTACACCACATGGCAGGTTTACCAAGCACGCGCCAAGGAACACACGATGCCGCTACGCGTCTACGCTATGTTAAGTGCAAGCTCCCCCAAACTCGCAGAGATGTTAGACGCCGGAGTGATCAAAGATACACGAGATCAACTCTCTATTCGTAGTGTAAAAATCTATGCTGATGGCGCACTTGGCAGTCGAGGTGCGGCACTTATTCGCGACTATCATGACCGCAAAGGTCACAAAGGGTTAATGCTCGAAAACCAAGCGACGCTTGAAGCATTAATCACCCAAGCCATACGCAGCGGCTACAGTGCGCACACGCACGCCATTGGCGATAGAGCGAATCGCATCGTGCTAGACTCATATCAACACGTTTTTAAAAAAGCAGGTGGAAGACTGCTCAGAAATCGCATTGAGCACGCACAAATTGTCCACCCGGATGATATCCCTCGCTTTAAGACATTAGATATTATTCCATCAATGCAGCCTGTTCATGCCACATCTGATATGCATATGGCCGAAAAGCGCCTAGACGACAAACAGCTTAGCGGCGCTTACGCATGGCAAACATTCTTAAAGCAAGGAAGTAGAGTGGCGGCGGGTTCTGACTTTCCAGTGGAGCTTGCAAATCCTTTCCATGGTCTGCATGCCGCTATCACCAGACAAGACCATCAAGATTTACCCAAAGATGGCTGGCGCCCAACAGAAAAGCTAACCAGAGAACAAGCACTACAAGCATTCACAGTTGATGCTGCTTATGCTGCATTTCAAGAATATAAACTGGGAAGTTTAGAACAAGGAAAGTGGGCCGATTTTATCTTAATCGACCAAGATTACTTTACCGTAAGCGAAGATAAAATTGATGATATTAAAGTCGAGCAGACGTGGATTGCAGGTAAACTTAAATATCAGCGTTGATCTTTTTGTAATTTAACCAAGTGGTAGGTGTTAACTAGTGCCAGTAGACCATTAGTTAACGCCACCGGCCAAGCCTGGATAAGTGCGCCATAGGCGGTAAAACAAATACAGCCCATTAAATTGAACCAACGCAACTTAGCAACATCGCTCATCATCAAAGAAACGACCAAAAAAGCAGAGGCTAAATAGCCTAAATATTCCCAACTCATTTGTCCTCTCCCCTAAGTTGCGTTAGCATATAGTTTATGCTCGAATTTACATATCGAGCAGAATAAAAAGGCTAACCCACAAGCCCCTAGAAATTAGCACCAATAAATTAGCTCTAACACGGGAAGTGGGGGTTTAATGGTAATATCGTTGATTAAATTCTTCGCCACAGCGCTGAGATAAAACAGATACTACTTAAACGGTGTGAGTTAGCGTAAAACTGAAAAATTCATGCTAACGTCATTATAGTTTAATAAATAGGACATATGTCCGAAGAGCCATCTAGATGTTTCAATATCATTTTTCAACCAATTTGGTCGAACAGTTACTCGCTTTTGCTGGTAATAGTTTTCAGCACAGCAAAAAAGAAGTCTTGATCCACCAAGATGAACCATTGAGTAAACTCATATTGGTGACCAGTGGTACTGTGTCTTTTAGTTATGATGTCGGTAACGGTCGTCGCTTATTACTCGGACAGCTGGACTGTAACAATACGCTAATTGGCGAAATCGAAGCGCTGAATCATCAGCCTTGTATTTATACCGTTACTTGCTTAAGCGATGTAACCTATCACCTCATTGAGCTAAAGTATTGGCGAAAATTACTGCTAGAGCAGCCTGAGCTGAGCCTGTATACCGCGCAAACCATCGCCGCGAAGTTTACAGAAAACCAAAAGATAAACTTAGACAAGTTGCTGTTGCCGCTTAGCTACAACATTGCTAAAGACTGCTTATTACGTGCCGAGAATTCGAACCCAACATTACTTCGTGCCTACTCAACGGTAAGTGCTGAAGCCGAAAGATTTGCGACCACTGAGCGTGCATATCGTCGGGTGGTCAGTGAATTGGTAGAAAAGGGCTTGATAGTACGCAGTAGTGAAGGCTTAAAGCCAGTCGATGTTGACGCGCTTGAGGATTTTGTTGATAGCTTCGCGCAAGCTTAATTTTTCGCGTTTAGAATAACTAGGGCGAGTACTTGCTCGCCCTTGAGTACTGATTAGCTTATTTTGCAAATAGGTGTTTAATATTTGCTAAGTCAGACTTTCCTTCCACTAATTCTTCCGGCGTTAAACCTGACAGCTCGTGAGGGAATACCAACCACTCGTCAGACTCATGAATAAAGTAATCTGGTGTCATTGGTACTTTTTTGTTTGCTGGCTTGTAGTATGGGCAAGCGACACGAATATCGCGAGGCAAGTTCAAGCGCATTAGTTCTGCAAGCTTTTCTTTCAACGCAAAAATACTGCGCCCAGAATCAAACACGTCATCAACGATTAGCAATGAATCGTCAGCGTTTGCATTTTCAACGATGTAATGCAGACCGTGTACTTTGATTTCTTTAGATTGCTTACCAATGCCATAGTAAGAAGAAGTACGTACTGCGATATGATCAGTCTCTATACCTTTGTAATCGTAGTATTCTTGAACTGCGATACCAATAGGCGCACCACCACGCCAAATACCGATAATAAAGTCAGGTCTAAACCCGTCTTCATAAACTTTAGCGGCTAAGCGAAATGAATCTTCTAGCAATTGTTGCGCTGTGATATAGCACTTATCTGACATAAATACCCCGTTAGGAAGCCCGTGTGATGGTGACAAGCAGCAAGTGCTGCCAATTGATACCAATCACAATTGTTTGCAAGCCATAGGCACTTGTGTGATTGGTATAACCGAATATTTTAACGTAAAGCGCAATAAAATGCTGCAATAATAGTGTCTTTTTATTTTCATTTTTTGATCTGGGACGCGATGTTCTAAGCTGCTAAAAGATCGCCGGATAAACCGGTTCCTACGCAAAGTTCAATGGGTGAACAGACACCTACACAGAGTGATTAATTTGGTGGCAGCGAGTTTACCTCGCGATGGTTTTCAAGAGATAAAAATAAGGCCGCGGTGGGCGGCCTGTATCGGTTATTCTTCGGTATCTGCGCTGGCGTCATTACCTTCTGGTGTCTCGACACCATTGTGCTCCAGATCATAGCTATCAACACGCTGTAATCCGCGCGGTAATTTATTACCTCTGCGTCCTCGCTCACCGTAATAGTGTTCTAAATCACTTGGCTTTAAGGTTAGCTTGCGCTTGCCTGCATGCAAGGTAACAGAAACGCCTTCAGGTACTACCGCTAATACTTTGACAAACTCTTCACGGCTTTGCACCTTCGCGCTAGGGATAGAGATAATCTTATTTCCCTTACCTTTACCAAGTTTAGGTAGATCACGTAACGGGAATATCAGCATTCTGCCTTCGCTCGAAATCGCCATACACATATCAGTGGCAACATCAAATACCTGGATAGGTGCCATCAAATGCGCACCTTTTGGCACGCTAACGAACGCTTTACCATTTTTGTTCTTGCTCACCATATCCGCAAAGTCACTGATAAAGCCGTAACCACCATCAGTCGCCATCAGATAAGTCGATTTCTCTTCGCCCATGACCACATGTTCAAAGTTACATCCTGACGCCAAGTTAAAGCGTCCCGTCATCGGCTCGCCCTGACTCCGAGCTGAAGGTAAGCTATGCGCATCGGTTGCAAAGGCTCGCCCTGAGGTATCTAAGAACACCGCAGGCTGATTACTCTTACCTTTGGCCGAGGCTTTATAACTGTCACCTGAGCGGTAGCTTAGTCCTTCGGCATCGATATCATGGCCCTTCGCAAAACGCGCCCAGCCTTTCTCAGATAGCACAACAGTTACAGACTCTGATGGGATCAAATCCTTTTCGCTAAGCGCTTTGGCTTCACCACGCTCAACTACCGGTGAGCGTCTATCATCGCCATACAATTCAGCAGCTTCTTGGATTTCTTTTTTCATCAATGTCGACATGCGACGCTCAGAGCCTAAGGTTTTCTCCAGTCCATCACGCTCTTTTTCAAGCTCATCCTGCTCACCACGGATCTTCATTTCTTCAAGCTTTGCAAGGTGGCGTAATTTCAGGTCTAGAATCGCTTCGGCCTGCTTATCTGAAAGACCAAAACGCGCAATTAACTCTTCTTTTGGCTTATCTTCGTTGCGAATGATTTCGATGACTTCATCGATATTCAAAAACGCAATCATCAAACCTTCAAGAATATGCAAACGCGCAAGTACTTTGTCTAAACGATACTGCAAACGTCTACGCACCGTTTCACGACGGAATACTAACCACTCAGATAAAATCTGACGCAAGTCTTTAACTTGTGGACGCCCGTCTAAACCAATCATATTGATGTTAACACGGTAGTTCTTTTCAAGATCCGTCGTGGCAAATAGGTGCGCCATTAATGGCTCGACCTTAACTCGATTTGAGCGCGGTACGATGACGATACGGGTCGGATTTTCATGATCCGATTCGTCACGTAAATCCGCTACCATAGGGAGTTTCTTCGCTGTCATTTGCGCTGCTATCTGCTCTAGCACCTTGGCACCCGAACATTGGTGCGGCAACGCGGTGATCACCACTTCGCCTTGCTCTTCGGTGTACACAGCACGCATCTTGATTGAGCCACGACCTGTGGTGTAAAGCTTTTTGATTTCTTCTTGCGGCGTAATGATTTCCGCATCGGTTGGATAGTCTGGCGCTTTGACCAATTCTAGAATTTCTTCTAGGTCGGTTTTAGGCTTATCCAATAACAAACAACAAGCTTCAGCAACTTCGCGTACGTTATGCGGCGGAATATCGGTTGCCATCCCCACCGCAATACCCGTCACCCCATTCAACAAGATATGTGGTAAACGCGCAGGTAACACTTGCGGCTCATCTAAGGTGCCATCAAAGTTAGCGGTCCAATCAACCGTACCTTGACCAAGCTCTTTCAGCAGTACTTCTGAGAACTTAGATAAACGCGCCTCGGTATAACGCATCGCAGCAAATGATTTAGGATCATCCGCAGCCCCCCAGTTACCTTGGCCATCCACCAGCGGATAGCGATAAGAGAACGGCTGCGCCATGAGTACCATGGCCTCATAACAAGCACTGTCGCCATGAGGGTGATATTTACCCAATACGTCACCGACGGTACGGGCAGATTTTTTGTATTTTGCTTGAGCAGATAAGCCCAGCTCACTCATCGCATATACAATACGACGTTGTACAGGCTTCAGGCCGTCACCAATATGCGGCAACGCCCTATCCATGATCACATACATGGAGTAGTTCAGGTAGGCGTCTTCAGTAAAACGCCCCATCGGAAGTTGTTCAATGCCTTGCAAGGACAAGGCTTGAGGATCTGTCATGTTACACCTTACTTGTTGTTGTAGCTGATGCGATATATCGCATTGGCGTAATCATCGGAAACGAGCAGGCTACCGTCGTCGAGCTCTGCAATTGCGGCTGGTCGACCATAGGTTGTTTCGTTTTCCATAAAGCCGGTAAGGAAAGGCTCATAGCCTCTAATTTGGCCATCTTGCACGTTTGCTCGCATTACTCGATAGCCCACTTTTTTACTGCGGTTCCAAGAACCATGTTCAGCAACAAAAAGCTGATGCTTCATTGCCTTTGGAAATTGCTCGCCACGGTAAAAGTGAATGCCCAGCGGTGCAACGTGCGCTTGAAGTGCAAGTGCTGGCATGGCGTAGTCAGTCACCGATTTACCCTCGCCAAATTCAGGGTCTAGCACACTGCCACCATGAACATACGGGAAGCCAAAATGCTGACCAATTTCGTCAACACGATTGATTTCACATGGTGGAATGTCATCTCCCATCATGTCACGACCGTTATCGCTAAACCATAACTTTCCGGTTACTGGGTGATAATCAAAACCCACTGAATTACGCACGCCTTTAGCAATCGTCGAAAGCTTTTTGGTCTCAAGATTTAGTGAAAATATACGACCAAACTTAGGGTCTTCGGCACAAATATTACAAGGCACGCCAACAGGAATGATCAGTTCGCCTTCAGGCGATACTGTTAGGTACTTCCAGCCGTGGTGGCGTTTGTCAGGCAAATCATCGAACACCACTTCTTTTACCGGTGCCTTGAGGTTTTTTGCGATTTGCTTAAAACGCACAATACGCTCAACTTCAGCAACATATAAGTCACCGTCTTTTAGGGCGATACCGGAGGGCATATTCAGCCCTTCTGCAACCAAGATTTTCTTGTCGGCTACGCCATCACGGTTGTTGTCAATGAGTGCGTGAACTTTACCCGCTTTGCGAGAGCCAACATACACAGTGCCATCTTTGCCCACCGCCATTTGTCTTGCATTTTCAACATCTTTCGCAAAATAGCTCAGCTCATACCCTTTAGGTACTGAAAGGCGCGAAAGCATATCGTTTGCCAGTGCAGGTGAACTTAATAACGCTACTGCCAGTGTCGTCGCTACCGTGGTCAATTTGCTATGTATTTTCATGTTAAACCTCTGCCTTATCTCCGTGCTGCTCAAGCCAAATTTTACGGTCGCCAGAGCGCTTCTTAGCTAACAGCATATCCATCATTTCGAGGGTTTGTTCAGGCTCATCTAATGTCAGCTGAACTAAACGTCTAGTATTTGGATCCATGGTGGTTTCACGCAATTGCAACGGGTTCATTTCACCCAACCCTTTAAAGCGTTGTACGTTGACTTTTCCGCGTTTCTTTTCAGCCTCGATACGGTCTAATATGCCCTTTTTCTCATCTTCATCAAGGGCGTAGTAAACTTCTTTACCAACATCAATACGAAATAGCGGCGGCATGGCAACAAAAACATGGCCCTTACGAACAAGCTCAGGGAAGTGCTTCACAAAAAGTGCGCATAACAAAGTTGCAATGTGAAGTCCGTCAGAATCCGCATCCGCGAGGATACATACTTTACCATAGCGCAGGCCTGATAAATCTTCAGAGTCTGGATCAATGCCTAAAGCAACTGAAATATCATGTACTTCTTGCGAGGCTAAGATCTGTCCAGATTCCACTTCCCAGGTATTTAGGATTTTACCGCGCAGTGGCATGATTGCTTGAAACTCACGGTCTCGTGCTTGTTTTGCCGAGCCACCTGCTGAGTCCCCTTCCACCAAAAATATTTCTGAGCGTTCGGTTTCACTTCCAGAACAATCGGTTAATTTACCCGGTAAAGCAGGACCAGAAGTGACTTTTTTACGAACCACTTTTTTCGCAGCACGCAAACGTTTTTGCGCATTGCTGATACATAGCTCAGCAAGTAACTCTGCGGTTTCGGTGTGTTCGTTTAACCATAAACTAAAGGCGTCTTTGACAATGCCAGACACAAAGGTAGCGCACGAACGTGATGACAGCTTTTCTTTGGTTTGCCCGGCAAATTGTGGATCTTGCATTTTAACCGACAAGACATAACTACAGCGGTCCCAAACATCATCAGGCGTCAGTTTCACGCCACGCGGGATCAGGTTTCTGAATTCACAAAACTCTCGCATCGCTTCAAGTAAGCCTTGGCGTAACCCATTTACATGAGTCCCACCTTGTGCCGTTGGAATTAGGTTTACATAGCTTTCAGCGATAGATTCGCCGCCCTCTGGCAACCAATGAAGCGCCCAATCGACCCCTTCGGTTGAGCCACTGAAACTGCCTGTAAATGGAGATTTCGGCAGCACTTCATAGCCTTCAGCGCTGTCTTTTAGGTAATCCTCAAGACCTGCCTCGTAGTGCCATTCTTGCGTTTCTTTCGTCTGTTTATTTACAAAACGAATTCTAAGCCCAGGACACAATACAGCCTTGGCTTTGAGCAAGTGGTTTAACTTAGTAATTGAGAAGTTAGCCGAGTCAAAATAACTCGCGTCGGGCCAAAAGTGTACTGAGGTGCCGGTATTACGCTTACCAACGCTGCCTGTCACTCTTAAGTCTTCGACTTTATCGCCGTTTTCAAATGCCATTTCATAGATTTGCGCATCGCGTTTAACGCTAATTTCGACCCGAGTCGACAACGCATTAACAACCGATATACCCACCCCATGAAGACCACCGGAGAACTGGTAGTTTTTATTGGAAAACTTGCCCCCGGCATGAAGCTTGGTCAGGATCAATTCAACCCCAGGCACACCCTCTTCTGGGTGAATATCCACAGGCATTCCTCGACCGTCATCGATAACTTCAAAGGAGTTGTCTTCGTGCAAGATCACGTCAATCTTGGTGGCATGTCCGGCTAAGGCTTCATCGACACTGTTATCGATAACCTCTTGGCCTAAATGATTAGGTCTGGTGGTATCGGTATACATGCCAGGACGGCGCTTAACTGGCTCTAAGCCATTGAGTACCTCAATAGCTTCGGCATTATAGTTTTGCTGACTCATAGGCTAGTTCTAGTTATCTTTTTATCCGCTAGTATATGCACAACGTACTGCTTTGTGCATAGATTCTAATTTTTGATAGTTAAAAATTTGGTGATGGTGTCAAAATAGCGTGGAAATTCAACAAAGCTATGATCCCCACCAAACTCAATAATTTGACGACAATGACTATAATAACGCACCGCCTCTTCAAAAGGCAGCACCTCGTCGCCCGTTTGTTGCAATAATAGCAAGTTTTCTGGATTACTAAGCTGCTCGACATACAAGGATTTTAACGCATCAATATGCGCATGCTGCAGCTCATAATGACAATCCTGATAAGGATTGTATTGTGGTCCAAGGTAGTCATTTAATAATGAAAAAGGCCTCACTGCAGGGTTTATCACCACTGCTTTACAGCCAAGGTGTTGCGAAAAGTAGGTGGCGTAATAGCCACCTAACGAGCTACCTAATAACACAGTATCAGAATCAATGACGCTATCCAACTGTGCCAATGCGACTCTCGGGTCATAATGCAGCCTTGGGACAATGTATGGCGTTTGTTTATCCAACATATATTCACCAAATGCCGTCGCTTTATAGGATAGCTCAGAGCTATTAAAGCCGTGAATATAAACTACTTTCCGAGCCATTTTACCTCTGTTGTTATAGCGCTTTTACTAAATACGATGACACGATAAGCGGGGCCCAAATCAGACTGTTCCCAGTCCTTTGTGTACTTATCAAATTGGATTGATGTTGCAGGCGTAGCGTAGATAGGTAAAGTGCGAAATTGTTGTTGATATTCATTATGCACATGACCATGAAATAGCCCTAAGACTTGCTCTGAGTCTACCAACAGGTTTAAAAGTGCAGGACCATTTTCGAGCATATGTTTATCTAAATAGCCATCAATCGGTCTAGGATGGTGGTGAGCAAAAACAATCGTATTGTTGATCTTATTGTTAAGCTTGTCTTTGAGCGCATCTAAATGTGACTTAGCACACCATCCGGCGGGTGTTTCACTCTTTGAGTTTAACAGTAACACCTGCCCAAACGGGCCTGTGATGCATTTTTGGCGGACGATTTGCCCAGCACTTATTTCTTCGAGTAAAGCTAGCTCGTCGTGGTTACCCGGCACCCAAAGAACCGGGCATTGCAACTCACTCTCTCTCACTATACGGGCAAACTCATGATAAGAAGCTGCACTGTGATCTTGTGTTAAATCACCGCCAAACACCACACAATCAAAATGCTCTTTTGCCATTGCTGCGAGGGTGCGTTCAAGGTTAGCGGCGGTATTTACCGCAAAGTATTCCCCAGAGGGCATGGCAAACAAATGACAATCCGTAAAATGACCAATACGAATTTGCGCTTTATCGAGTTGTAGCTCGAGATCAAACCAAGCCATTGTTTACATCCCAGTTTAAATGCACGCGGCCTTTTTCTAAACACACCATAAGCCAGTCAGCTAAAAACGCATTTATTTGATATTTTTCATCTTTTTGGTGCATATCAGGATTTGGGTAACCATAGGATGGCTTTATTCGACGATGATAATCACGATGAATTACTTCAGCCACTTTAGCATCATGGTAGAGGCGCACAGACAAAGAGAAGTGAGGTAGATGGGCGCTTACTGTCGCCATCTGCTCGATGTGAATGTCCGTTGTGTATTTACTGACTCCAGCTACGCTCAAACTGTATCGCGCAGAGGCTAAGTCAATCACTCGACTCTCACCGACCACTTCTTCAGGTAGCAATTTTAGCGCCCGTAAATAATTACGTTCGCACAGCGTGATGTAACGGGGCAGAGATTGAATATACTGCTTTGAGCTCAGCACTTGTGACAAAAATACGACTCCTAAACTGCTTCTATATCCGCGCTTTATTTAATGCCAACCATTGTAGACTAATAACAGTGGCAGCGTTATCGATTTCCTCATTATCAAGACGTGCAAGAGCTTCATCAAGTGGCATCACATGCACTTTGATATCTTCACCTTCTGCAGCCAATCCATAAACCCCACCCGCTTCAGATAAATCAGCAAGCGCTAAATACAAATATAGTCGCTCTGTTGTACCACCAGGGCTTGATAAATAAGAGCGCATATAAATGAGCTTATCAAGCTCAAGCCCAGCTTCTTCTTTGGCTTCTTTTCTTGCAACAAACTCGTAATCTTCGCTCCCTTCTGCCATTCCTGCAATGCACTCTAAAAGCCAAGGGGAATTTTTTGAAGCCAACGCCCCTATGCGAATTTGCTCAATAAGCAACACGCTGTCTGTAATAGGATCGTACGGTAATATTGCAACCGCATGACCACGCTCTAATATCTCGCGAGTTATTAGCTCTGATACCCCGCCATTAAACAAAGCGTGGGTAAATTGGTACTTGTGAATGGTAAAAAAACCATTGAAGATTGTTTCTATTGAAGAAACATTGACGTCGTCTTTGTTGAACTGACTCAAAGGTTTCATAAAATAATCCTGTATTTTTTAATAGCAACGGTTTAAAAGCTAACCAATCGCCCTTATAGTAGGGTCATATCTGAATAAGTAAACGAAGTCGTTTACCTTTAACTTTTTCCACTTTACAATACCCAAGTGGTATTAATATATTCTGTTACACTTGTTGGCGATGTTTTACGCATTTGGTCTTTAATTGGGCCGCAAAAACAGGGTAACATGCTGACAGTATAAAAATTGTCTAAGGACTGAGCGAAAAATGAAAAAAACTCTACTATCATTAGTTGTTGGGTTGTCGTGCGCACTTTCAAGCAGCCTGTCCCACGCGGAAGATCTACTGCAAGTATACGACATTGCAACGGTTAACGATCCTACCGTATTAAAGGCTAAAGCGCAGGCAGATGCACAAAAATATGCACAAGACCAAGCGTTAGGGGTATTACTACCTCAGCTTGGCTTTCAAATGAGCTATACAGACGTTACATCAGAAGGCGCCCTGAACGAGCAACATGATGGCACCGGCTACACTTTACATGAGTCTGACACTGATACTTTTCAGCGTTCAATCTCTTTGAACCAAACCATCTTTAATATGGCATCTTGGCAAGGACTATCGATTGCCGAAAAGCGTGCAATGCAAGCAGCAACTCAGTATGAACAGCAAAAGCAAACTTTGATTGTCCGAATAGCTGAAGGTTACTTCAACGTGCTAAGCGCATTAGATAGCCTAGAGTTTGTACAAGCAGAGAAACGCGCAATTGAACGTCAGCTCGAGCAGACTAAACAGCGCTACGAAGTTGGTTTGACTGCAATTACAGACGTACATGAGGCAAGAGCGCAGTTTGACCGCGCGGTTGCAGACGAAATTGTTGCAAGTAATGCAGTTGAAACTGCGCGTGAAACGTTACGTACGATTACAGGTAAGTATCACGCTAAACTAGATAAATTAAATACTGAAACCTTCTCAACAGTTAAGCCTACGCAGAATACAAACGATTTTATCGAGATTGCAAAAGCGAAGAACTTAGACCTTCAAGTTGCAAAATCCGCGGTTGACATCGCAAAAGATCAAATCGATTTAGCGAAGGCTGGCCACTATCCAACACTAAAATTAAACGCCACCTATTCTGATTCTCTGGCTGATAGCGCGGGTAGACAGCACGCACCTCGTAGTGACAGAACCTCTGTTGGCTTAACATTAGACGTACCAATTTACACTGGTGGTCAAACAGTTGCTGCGACCGATCAAGCTCGCGCAAACTTCGTTGCTAGCAGCGAGGATATGGAAGCAGCAGTGCGTAACATGACACGCTCGGTGATTACATCTTATAACCAAGTGGTTTCAGATGTTGCAACATACCGTGCACTAGAGCAAGCGGTTGTTTCAGCAGAAAGTGCATTACAAGCAACTGAAGCGGGTTTTGATGTAGGCACTCGTACCATCGTTGACGTACTAGTAAGCACGCAAAACCTTTATAACGCGAAACGCAACTTAGCTGATATTCGTTATCGCTATGTACTATCGTCGCTACGCTTAAAACAAGCCGCAGGTACGCTATCTCGTACCGATCTTGAAGCAATCAACCAAGGTTTGATTGAAGGCTAAGTACTTCGGTCATCACCTCTAAAAAGGCCAGCTATGCTGGCTTTTTGTATTTTTACAGCAATATAGATAAACTAGCCTCTTCAATAAAGTCTCAGGTATATTACTTTGGTTACTCATTCACCTTTCAAATGGTCATTCTTAGCACCTAAATTTTGGCTGACTTGGCTTGGTGTTTTCGCCCTGTATTTAATCTCATGGCTCCCACAAAATATTCAATTTGCACTGGGTAAAGGCCTTGGACGTCTAGTCCATAAATATATGAAACGTCGCCGCCATATTGCTGATGTTAATTTGAAACTTTGCTTTCCACACCTAAGTGAAACAGAACATAAAGCGATGCTACTAAAGAATATGGAAAATACCGGCATAGCAACACTTGAGACAGGAATGGCATGGTGGTGGCCGCAGTGGCGTATTAATAAGGTGGTGGGTTCCATCAAAGGTTTAGAGCATATTGAAGCCGTACAAAAACAAGGTAAAGGCGTGCTTATGCTGGTCCCCCATATGTTGCACCTTGAAATGGCCAGTCGAGTGCTGGGCACTAAAATGCAGGGTGTTGGATTTTATCGCCCGCATAACAATCCGCTAATGGAGTTTTTTATGACCCGTGGGCGACTGCGCTCAAATGAGTACTTAGTGACAAAGCGAGACGTCAAAGGATTATTGAAAACGCTCTCAAGCAAACGCGTTTGTTATTACTTACCGGACCAAGACTATGGTCGTAAACGCTGTGAGTTTGCACCTTTCTTCGCCGTCCCTGATGCTGCAACCACAACTGGTACTTTATTGTTTTCTGCTAGTAAAAAGGCTGAGACTTTAAGCTTACACTGTACGAGAGACGCAAAAGGGATGTATCATTTAGACATACAACCTATTTTAGAATCATTCCCAAGTGGTAATGACCTTGCGGATGTTACTCGCGTCAACGAGAGAATGGAGCAAGCAATCAATTGTGCGCCGGATCAATATATGTGGGTGCATCGTCGCTTTAAAACGCGACCTGATGAAAAGGCACCTTCGTTTTACTAGGGTCTTGGAGTAGTTTGAAATGGCTAAGAAGAAAAAAAATAAATTATCATCAATCTGGTTTTGGGCTAAACATCTGTCACTGGGTGTGTTACTCATTTGGGCTGCCTACTATTTTCTTTTTGGTGCCTCCAAAGACATGAACTTTAGAGAAACCACCAATGTTGCAGCGCAAGGCCTGTCGCAATTTTACGAAAGCTTTAGAAATAGCATGAGCAATCGTGATACTGATCGTGAAAAATACGTTATCACACTCGGAAAGCCCACCTATCCGCTCGATGATGCGCTAGCACAAAGAGCGCTTGCAGTTAAACCATCTAACCCCAAATGGACCGGTGAGAAGCAACCAAGACGCTTCGATACGGGAGACACACTTAAAGATGTGCTTACAAAGCAAGCCAAAGAAGAAGGTGTGGAACTATTTTGGTATCTAGAGCGAGATTACGTGGTGAAATATAACTTCCGTCTCGATACCGACTTTGTTTCTGCACTCTATCAGGTTGGAACGGCGATAAACGACGACTTTGAATTTCAAGTCTACACATTTTTCTGCCCACGAGAGCGCGCTGCGGTTATCACCGAAAACCCACCAATCTATGTACGTGAAAACTGTCGTAAGCTAGCGGGCTAACAAAATACAAGCTTCCTTTAGTCCACTATGCTTAAAGGAAGCAATTACACCAAAGCAACCTCCTCCATAGAATTAAAAAATAAGAATAAAAATCAACTAACTAAATTTAGAAAGTACGATTGTTCTTCATACAAATACCTAATTTCAAGCGCATTCCTAAAAGTTAATTTATATCGTTTAGCTCAACAAAAGCACAAATAAAACTTTACAAAAAATAACAAAGGATCAAATATAGAAACAAATAATAAAAATAAAAAACAATGTGCATCATGTTTAACTCCTTGATTTCCTTTTTTACGGGCATTACTTTAGCTTCTGCTTATTTTATCTTCTCCACTAATCAGCCACAGGTTGCAGAGTCAATTAATGACACTCATCTACAAACTATTAATACACTTCAAACAGAGTTAGCGCAGATCGAATCTAAAAACAGTGAATTGCATAAGAGATTAGTTGAAAGCCAAACAAAGAGAGACTCAAACTTTACGAACTTAGATAACACAGACGAGCTTCAATCAACCTTCTCTCAACTGCCAAAACCTGAACTATCAGCGCCTCGCGCTGTTTCACTTGATAACTTGAAGGTTGTCAATGTTATGCCCACGGTCAGTCACTTGTCTGCTGAGATGGAGCTTGATGATGTTGAAAAAGTCGAATTACAAGAAGCCTTAATGGCAAAGGCAAATCAAGACTATGAGATCTGGGAGCATTATCAAGCGACAGCATCATTAGATCCTACGAATGTTCCTCAAATTCGAGCTGATTTCGAGTATAAACTACAAAATAATGCCAAGTCTTTCGCAACAACCGTTAGCAGCTTATTAAGCGCAGATCAAATTAAGCAATATCAAGCCTTTGAATTAAGAGAGCAAAAGCTGTTAGCAAGTCAAAAGTTAGCCATGTTACAAAATGAATTAAATAAAATTGAATTATCAGAGTATCAAAAACAAGAGGTATCTCGATTAAGTCAATCTGTTTTTAGTACGCCAAGTGATATCACGCTAGGTACCGCAGGCAGCCCTTATGCCAAGCAACAAGTTTCCACCGACTTTGAAAAGCTGGCTGAAATAAAGTCACTTTTCAATGAACAGCAGCTCCTACAGTTTACATACTGATTAAAGTTGCATTTAACTATAACTAATAATAAAGGAATAAAATGAAGAACTTTTATCTATCCGTATTAGGAACTACACTACTCGCATGTAGCTCAGTCTCTGAAGCCAGAATCGACTGCCCAGGAGGGCAAGGTTATTGGGATTATCAAACACGACAAGTTCAAGTTTGTGACACTGAAACGAGAACGGTTGAAACGACAAAAAGACATTGTAGCTATGGGGGTGTCACCTGGTTAGGCCATTTATGGCATGAACCAGACTTTCCACTACCAATGACAAGCTATGAAACAGGCTTGAGGATCATTGAACAGTCTAATACTTGCCCTTCTAGCGTTTACACTTCAAGAACTGGAACTTATTGGTACACAGATCCAGAAGGAAGAAGGTGGATTAGCAATTACACTTACAGCGGTAATATAGGGTTAACTAACAACAAGCTAGTAACTACAACATCAACAGAGACAATTAAGACCAACTGCCGCACGGAAACTCAAACAGTGAGAGTGTGGCGCTGTGGTATGATCCCTTAATAGTAAATACTTGAAATAAGGCCAATCACTCGATTTGTATTGGCCTTATATTTAACCTGATCTTCGGATAATTAATGCCTTTCTAGCAGCCAGTTTTAGCGCTAACTGCGTCGAATTCACTTCCAATAGCCAGGCATTGGTGCGTAAGTTCGCCTTGCCTACAGGATGTAGGTACCAGGGCGGTAGCAGGACGCGAGAGCGGAGTTATCCCCAAAACTCTCAGGCTAGATAAGAAGATAGTTTAAGGTGACTAAAAAACAATGAGTTAGCTCATTCCTTATCCAAACCTCAGGTTATTTACCTCGCTACCACAGTACTGTAGTTTGCTTTCTCCCATTGAATAATGGTGAAGCCCAGATAAAAGCTAAAATACTGATTTTTATCCTTCTTTAGGACACTCGACGCTAAAACTAACAACTAAAGAATCTTATACCAGTTTCACTAAATACTTAAAGTTGTGTGCCAAATATCGCTTACAGCATTTCTCATGCTTTCGCATTCCGTTAAATCAATACATCGTGCGCCCGCATTTAGGCACTGATAATGATAAGTATCACGGTAGAAACAATAAGCATCCACTAAACTTTTGCACTCATCCTCTGATATAACTGAGACCAGCTTTGCAGCCTCTAAAATACGAATATTATCTGGATAGATACAAAGTTCCGGGTACTGATTCCCATATCGCAAAACGATAAACTGACTGATAAATTCAATGTCAGTCATTCCACCCACTCCTTGCTTTAAATCAAAGTGACTGTCGCTATCTTGGTTAAGGTGGGCTCGCATTTTTTCACGCATATTGCGAACATCTTCCGCCAATTTAGGCACGTCTCGCTGCTGCATTAGTATTGCATGGCGTATTTCCTCAAATCGTGCAGCCATTTGCGGCTCACCTAACACCATACGAGCTCTGACCAGCGCCTGATGCTCCCATGTCCAAGCTTGCTCTAACTGGTATTGGTAAAAACTTTCTAGATTGATAGCGAGTAAGCCCGAGTTTCCTTCAGGGCGAAGTCGAGTGTCTAATTCGTAAAGCATGCCAGAGAGCGTTTTGGTATTGAACAAATGCATTAAGCGCTGTGCCAGCTTCATATAAAACTGTCTTGAAGAGATAGGTTTATCACCCTGAGTTTGACTTTCGCCGTCACGATTATGCACAAACACTAAGTCTAGATCTGAGTTGTAACCAAGCTCATAACCCCCCGCCTTGCCATACGCTATTACAGCAAAGCCTTTTTCTTCTATTGTTGCACCTTCAGGCGCACCAAAACGTGCCACCATGTGCCCCCAAGCAATATCGACGGCTTTTGCGATAATCGCCTCAGCAAGCGCAGTTAGATGATCGCTCACCTTCATAATATCCAGCACACCAGTGGCGTCTGCAGCCGCGACTTTTAGCTGATGCGTTTGTTTAAATTGTCGCAGCGCTTCCATCTGTAGCTCAACATCTTGCTCATCTATACGCAAAAATGCTTGCTGGATCTCATTTTTATAGGCCGTTAATGGTAAAGGTTTATAGAGAGTTTGTGGATCGATAAGCTCATCAAGGAGGATCGGATATTTCGCAATATGCTCAGCAATCCACGCGCTATGACAACAAAGTTTGATAAGTTGAGTCAACGCACCGTGATTTTCGTAAAGTAGCTCCAAATATGCAGTACGAGACGCCACTTTATTGATCACACTGAGCACACGAGCGAGCGCTGGCGCCATGTTTTGTTTACTGAGCTCTCGTAACAAAGCTGGCATTAACTTATCGAGAATATCGCGACCACGGGTGCCTGCCTGCTTTTTACTTAGCCCTTGTTTAAACTCCATCAAGTCAGTTTGCCAAGTCTCAAAACACTGCGCAGCTCGGCACTGGCCCAGCTGCGCAATTTCTCCCGTTTGCCATGCATAAACCGCGCTATCGTCTTCATCTAATTCTTCTTCGGGCGATTCACCAATAACTTGGCTAAACTCAGCCCGGATATGCTGCGTCACAACCTTTAGCATTCGCTCGACTTCAGCGTAATCGTTACATTGCAATAAGTGGCTCAGGCGCAGGCAGTCTAAGTTGTTGTCGGGTAAAGTTTGCGTTTGTTTGTCGTCAAATGCTTGTAGATATTGCTCAACTTTACGCAGCACTAAATAGCTCTCATGCAGACGATTTTTGACCTCGATAGGGACAATCTCAAGCGCTTCAAGCTCTTCTAACGCCTGTAACAATGACGGTGTTTGTAATGGCGTTTCGCGACCGCCGCGTATCAGTTGCAAAGCCTGCACAATAAACTCTACTTCTCGAATGCCACCAGCGCCTAGCTTAATGTTATTCGTTAAGCCTTTGCGTCTCACCTCTTGGGCAATCATGTTTTTCATCTTTCGCAGTGAATCTATCACAGAAAAGTCGATATAACGGCGATAGACGAACGGCCGGATTAGGTCGTAAAACTCTTGCCAATACGGCGATAACTCACCAATTGGCCGCGCCTTTAACATCGCATAGCGCTCCCATTCTCGACCTTGGTCTTGGTAATAGTCTTCCATCGCGGCATAGCTCATCACCAAAGGACCACTATCCCCAAACGGTCTTAAACGCATATCGACTCTGAATACTTGGCCATCAATGGTAACTTGATTAAGCGCTGAAATAAGTTTTTGTGCCACTCGAGTGTAAAAAACTTGCGCCTCAATGCTACGCCGGCCACCGGATGTGTCGACACTTCTTGGATAGGCAAAGATCAAATCGATATCAGAGGAAAAATTCAGCTCCTTACCGCCAAGCTTTCCCATGCCTAATACCGTCATAGGTATCGAGTTACCAGCCTCATCTTTTGGTGAGCCTGATTGCGCTTCTACGCTTAAGTACGCCCATTGGTAAGCATTTGAAACCAAAGTATCGGACAGCTGGGAAACATAGCGAATACTGTCATCAATCTCATTGCCTGCAACCAAATCCAGCCACATCACTTTAAGCCAATACTTTAATCGATAGTGACGCAGCTTCTGCCAAGCTTGTTTTTCTTCAACCAATGGCGCGGAGAAGTCAAACACATCAGGACAATCGCGCATTTGCATCTGCGTATCATCGAGCAGCCAAGCTCCCCACTCAGGAAATCGTGCAAGTGTACGCTCGGCAAAATCACTCAGCGCCAGTAACCGTGCCAGTTTGGGCTCCATCGGCGCATCACCATAAATCATTTGGTAACGCTCTTGAGCAAGCGTATTCAGCGCTGCTTGAACAAACAATTCCGACATAAAAAACTCCACGGTAGGCTGGCTCTCTTTGTGAGCAGTGTTATAGTAACTCTATCTAAAACACAACCTTACACCGAGTATGAGTTATTTGTCTTTAAACAATATCAACTTTTTAGCGATTTTGATTTGCTTTGTCATTGTCTGCGGTTTGACTATTTTGCTGCGCTTAATGATCCAGCGTAGCGCCAACAATCTCCTGGATGACGAGCTCGCACAACGTGACAACTTTGCACTCGGGATCAGCTATGCCAGTCAAGTGACGATGCTGTGTATTTGTGTTGCATATTTATTCAATGATTTAGGCGTGGTAAGAGCGCAGGCACACCCTCTGCAAGTGGCCTTACATATTGGGTTGATCATTGCCTTTGTATACTTCGGCCAATGGATCCATCGCAAATGGATTTTGTATCAGTTTGACGAAGAAGAAGCGATTTTAAAGCAAAATATCTGCGCCGCGATGGTGGACTCTGGCATGTTACTCGGTAACACCATATTGGTGCTTGGTTTATATCATTGGGTGCACCCGAAAGGCTGGAGCGATCTACTAGTCGTAGCCCTTGGCTTTATGCTATTGCAGCTACTTTATACGCTAGATAGTAAAATCAGAGAAAGTCGTTTTGCCAAGTTTAACCAAGGGGCTTCTTTACAACAAAACTTTAATCTCAGAAACACTTCGATTGGTATTCGTTATGCGGGCAAATCCATCGGCCTCTCTTTAGCCATGTATGCGGGGCTGCACAGCGCTCCCTACCATGGTGCAAAAGTGGTAGAAAACTTGTTTTCGGTTGTCATGCATTGCGGTGTAATGTGGCTTTTTCTTTACATTGGTAGCTACGTATTACTGCATTTATCCTTACCTAAGGTCAATATTGGCTTAGAGGTAGACCACCAAGATAACGTTGGTATCGCATGTTTGGAGTTTGCGGTTTTCTGCTCCATAGGCTATTTACTTATTAACTTGTTTTCGGTGTAACGCAATATTGCATGAACGCTTTAAGTGATGGATTTTTATTGGTAGATAGCAATTGGGATTTTAGCCAAGAACTCGTCGAGCATTTGCAAAACGTGCGCTCTAGCCAAGCCAGCAACATTATTATCGCGGGTGACAATACCAAACACATGCTTAAGATGATGTTTAAAGAGCAAATAAAAGACTACTGTTATTGTGACTTTGACAATGAAATCAGCGTCTCTGAACTTGCCAGCTATTTGCATCGTCACCATAACATTCATGCCGTGCTGCTCTATTCTCTGGACTATCATTTAGCCACCGAGGAGCAGCGCTTTATTTTTGATTCTCTTCACCCCCACCGGTTTTTAATCGAACAATCCCCGCAAGGTTTTCAGATCACTAAACTGCACTCACAAGCATTAATCAATCACTTATCTTGTCATCCGGATACCGCTGGCCTCCCCGACCCTGACTTGATGCTTGCCAAGCTCACCGGGTTACTATGCGGTAAAGCTAAAGTGGCAGGATGATATAGACTAACCGTGCGCGAGCGCTTACCATTGCCACAAAACAGCAACTGAATAATCGAATTATGCGTATTCCACATATTTATCAAGACTCGCCCTTGGCCATTGGCGTTCCAGTTACTTTGGATGATGACGCCGCAGGACACATAGGCCGAGTGCTTAGAATGACAACCAAAGATAAAGTCAGCCTGTTCAACGGACAAGGTGGCGAGTACCTATGTCAATTAAGTGAAGTTGGGAAAAAGAAAGTCGTTGCTGTACCTGAGTCATTTGAAGACAAAAATGTAGAATCTCCACTTGCCATACATCTTGGGCAAGGGATTTCTCGCGGTGATAAAATGGACTTCACAATTCAAAAGTCGGTAGAGCTGGGTGTGAGCGAAATTACTCCTTTGTTTACCACACGCTGCGGCGTTAAATTAAGTGGTGAGCGTCTAGCAAAAAAACACCAGCAATGGCAAAAGATAGCAATTGCCGCAGCCGAGCAATCCGGACGTAATACCATCACTGTTATTCACCCGCCGATGGAGTTGTCTGAATGGCTTGCACAGCAAAGCGACGAGTTAAAAATCACACTACATCCTCGGGCCGAACATTCAATAAAAACACTGCCGTATACCCAGTCTGGGATCCGCTTTTTAGTGGGGCCTGAAGGCGGCTTTACCGATGAGGAGCTTGACGCCACCGCTCAACAGCGGTTTGTTGATGTCCGTTTAGGCCCACGTGTACTTCGTACTGAAACCGCGGCTCTAACAGTACTAAGCGCACTACAGCTGCAATTCGGCGATTTAGCACTTTAAATACATAGAGTAACCCCCATATCATGGGTAAACTCAGCAAGCGCAATGGGAGCGTCTATGACGATTAAATTAGGGATCATTTCCGATCCAATCAGTGGCTTTAACATTAAAAAAGACACCGGGTTTGCCATGATGCTGGCGGCACAGCAGCGCGGCTATGAATTGTATTACATGGAAATGAATGACCTTTTCTTGTACCAAGGCGTTGCCAAAGCGACAGCAGCAAAAGCGCAGGTATTTGACGATACTTCCCATTGGTATGAACTAGCTGAGAAACAAGAAATCGATTTAGGCGACCTTGACGTTATTTTAATGCGTAAAGATCCGCCTTTTGACACTGAATATATTTACGCCACTTATATTCTTGAGCGCGCTGAACTTGCAGGTTCGCTTGTGGTAAATAAACCACAAAGCCTGCGCGACGCCAATGAAAAGCTCTTTACTGCGTGGTTTAGCGAACATACTCCAGATACTTTGGTTACGCGTAATCAATCACAAATTCGCGAGTTTTTAGCTAAACATGGCGATATCATTCTCAAGCCTTTGGATGGGATGGGTGGCGCGTCTATTTTTAGAGTGAAACAAGATGACGCAAATATTGGCGTGATCTGCGAAACACTTACCGAGCATGGTTCCCGCTATGCTATGGCGCAGAACTATATACCAGCCATTAAAGACGGTGACAAGCGCGTGTTAGTGGTAGATGGTGAAGTGATGCCGTACTGCTTGGCCCGCATTCCACAAGGCGGTGAAACTCGTGGTAATCTCGCGGCAGGTGGCCGTGGTGAAGCAAGACCAATTAGCGAATCGGACCGGAAAATTGCCGAAGCCATTGCCCCAACGTTAAAGGCAAAGGGCCTGATATTCGTTGGCCTAGATATCATTGGCGATAAGCTTACCGAAATCAATGTGACCGCACCAACTTGCGTGAAAGAAATTGAAGCGGCATATGACATTTCAATTATGGATAAGTTTTATGATGCGATCGAGCGAAAACTCGACCATACTAAAAACTAACCATTAAGGGGGTCTGGTTATGAAATCACTCGCTAATCACTTTTTAGTGGCAATGCCCAGCATGGACGACCCTTTTTTCAATCATACGGTAACCTATCTTTGTGAACACAGCGAAGATGGCGCGATGGGGTTGGTGGTAAACCATCCTATCGATATCACCGTGGGCGAATTGCTTGATCAAATTGATATCGATAACGACAAATCTAGCCAAGCGGCTAAGGTAAATATCTACGCTGGTGGTCCTGTTCACACCGACAGAGGCTTTGTATTACATACGCCAAAGTTTGGTTACGCCTCAAGCCAAGAGCTTAGCTCTGAAATTATGATCACCACATCAAAAGATGTTTTAGCCTCTTTAACGTCATCACACTCTCCCGAAGGATTTATCATCACCTTGGGCTACGCCGGATGGGTAAGTGGTCAACTAGAGAAAGAACTGAAAGAAAACACTTGGTTAGTCGTCGAGGCAGACCCCGTAATCATATTTAATACACCACCTGAAAAGCGCTGGGAAAAAGCAGTGCAAATGCTTGGTATCGACGTTGCACAATTAAGCTCGCAAGCGGGTCATGCGTAACTAGCCTGTCATTTTGAGCTTAGGTTAATAAACGAAGTATTCATGGAAAACAAAAAAGAAAAAGTGCCTAAAGGTAAACGTAGCGTCATCGGGTTTGACTTTGGCACTAAAAGTATCGGCTTGGCTATCGGTCAAGAAATCACTGCAACCGCATCAAGTTTAGGTGCTGTTAAGGCAAACGATGGCATTCCAAATTGGGATGACATCGCCGTATTCATTAACGAGTGGCAGCCTGATTTATTGGTGGTTGGCTTACCACTGAATATGGATGGTACCAATCAAGATTTAACATTCAGAGCAAAGAAGTTTGCCAACCGCCTGCATAACCACTTCCGATTGCCGGTAGAAACACAAGATGAACGCTTGACGACAGCAGACGCCAGAGCACGTTTATTTGAACAAGGTGGCTATAAGAACCTTGCAAAAGGTAAGGTAGATGGCATGTCTGCTTGTATTATTCTCGAAAGCTACTTTGAAGCAATGTGGGAATAGCTAGCCTAACTCTTTATTCTGTTGACCTTTAATATCAATTATATAATTGATATTAAAGGCGCAGCTAACTGTAAAAATTCGCCATATCGAGCACCTATTAGTGCTTCTTTACTCTAACCCCTTCAAACAATATCAATCTAATAATTTGACGACTACTCACAGTTTCTAACATGAAATTCTCATATAGTTTGCTGACTCATCCGGTTAAGGAAAAACTCATGGTAGTACAGCACAAACTCTTAGTAACAATATTCTCTTGTTTTTTAGCTTGTATATTATCTGCCTGTAACAATCAGTCAGAACAAGGCAAACTTCAATATACAACGCATACCTTCGATTCCTTCGAGCACCAGCTTGAAGGACGACTCTATACTCCTAAAAGCCTCACAGAAACAGATACTATCGTTATTTTTGTTCATGGTGATGGAGCAATGGACACTACGGCAAAAGGCTATTATTTACCCATAATACAATCTTTAGTAAGTGCAAATATTGCTACTTTCTCGTGGGACAAACCAGGAGTAGGTAACTCACAAGGCAACTGGTTATCGCAATCTATGGATGATAGAGCTACCGAAGTAAAAGATGCAATTCGATACCTGCGTAACACCGGTTATCGGCAAAATAAAATAGCCGTGCTAGGATTTAGTCAAGCAAGTTGGGTATTTTCGAACTTGTACGACGAGGAAAATATCAAGTTTATGGTACTGGTTGGAGGGGCTGCAAACTGGCAGGCCCAGAGTCAATACAGTATGTGGGTACGATTGATAGAGGAAGAAAAGATCAGTGCAGATGATGATGCGGCGATAGCACGTATCGAGAAGCTGAGCATTGAAGAGATGCAACTTATCAAAGCAGGATACGACCAATATATTTCCGCGGCGTTACATCAAGACCCTTTTATGCCAAAGCCTATTGAAGATGAAGCACGCTATAATTTCGTCAGAAAAAATATTGAGGCAGATGTATTTGAAGGTTTTATTCGACTAAACTTACCAATGCTAGCAATTTATGGCGACAGCGATTTTCATGTCGACATAGAACATAGCCAATTAGAGTTTGCACGCGCTTTTGCAAACTCAAGTCAAACAAACGCCAAGCTAGAACAAATCACTATTACCGATGCTGCACACAGTTTAATGAAACCAGAGCTGCCACTTGATGCGATTTTCTCGATTAAAAAAAACCACTTTGCTCCCAATGCAATCGAAACTATCGTCAAGTGGGTGAAGTTGCAAAGTAGTTCTCCCCGCGAATAGCTGTATGAATGACTAGCGTAGTTCCCGTGTAGGGTTTACGACTTGGTACTTCTTCAAATCAGGTATTAACCCTGCTTGCTGATACGCGCTAGTGATCCGGCCTTGCTCACGTAGTATTGCTAGGCCTTTTTGTAATGCAGCAAACGCTCGCTCACCTTCTGGGTGAAGCCGAGACACCGCAAAATGTCTGCTGTCGTTTAACAGCACAACTAGATGCTCATTAGCAATGAGTTCAACATCTTCCAAAACAAAACGATTATCTAGCTTCGGCATAAGCGGCATCAACATAAAGTCGACCCAACCTTTGCTCACCATACGCGCTTGTGACATCCAATCGGGTTCAGCATAAAGCTGTTTAAGCGGAAGTGACTCCAAGGTTTGCCAATCGGTCTGCCACTTAGGGTTGGATACCGAAGTTAGCTGGGTGAGCCCTTGCTCCTCTTTTAGCTGCTTTACTTTTTGATTATCTATCCCGTGATAAATACCAGCAAAATACTGACCTTTTTGAATAACAGGCTCACTGATAAAAAGCAGCCGACCTTTATTTTCAAGATCTGCTTTCCAATAACTATCAAAGTGAAGTAGTTGTTCCCCTTTTTCAAGCAAATTGGATTCACGAAAACTGACAAAACCAGGCGTAAAAATAAATGCTTTGTCGAAGCCACCTTTTTGCAAAGCTTGCTGTGCTATCACCATATCGACAACATCACGGCGTAAATATTGGCCACTAAAATCGGTGACTTTTGTGACGTCGCGTTCACCAACAAAACGTTGATAATCAGCGAGGACATCATCTCTAATAAAGACATTAAGTGCTTCGCTGGCATTAAGTACACCAGCAAAGCTCAGCACAAAAGCGAAGAATAGATAGCTGCGTTTAGTTCTTCGAATCCAACCCATCTACCGTAACCCCTTGTAGGAAGCCCGCACCTTTTTGTTCGTTATTTTGAAGCTTGATCATGAGGCGCAGATCATTTGGCGAGTCAGCATGATGTAGTGCGTCGGCGTAGTTGATCCGCTGTTGTTTATAAAGTTCAAACAACGCTTGATCAAAGGTTTGCATGCCCATGTCTTTCGATTTTGCCATTGCCTCTTTAATTGAGCCAATATCGCCTTTTTTAATAAGTTCGGCAACGAGTGGGGAGTTCAGTAGTACTTCAATGGCCGCCTCTCGACCTTCACCTTTTGAAGAAGGCACAAGTTGTTGCGCCACAATAGCGCGCAAGTTCAGCGCCAAATCGTACTTCAGTTTATCGTGCTTTTCTTTAGGAACTAAGTGCATGATACGGTCGATGGCCTGATTGGCATTATTGGCATGTAAAGTTGCAACGCATAAATGCCCCGTTTCAGCAAAACTCAATGCATATTCCATGGTTTCTTGCGAGCGAATCTCACCAATTAAAATAACATCTGGCGCTTGGCGTAATGAGCTTTTCAAGGCAGATTCGAAACTGTCAGTATCAATGCCCACTTCACGCTGAGTAATGATGCTTTTTTGGTGTTGATGCACAAACTCAATAGGATCTTCAATGGTCAAAATATGGCCACGTTGATTACGATTACGATACCCGAGTAGTGCCGCAAGCGAGGTTGACTTACCCGTGCCCGTACCACCCACAAATAACACCAAGCCACGTTTGGACATAATCACATCGGTCAGGACCGACGGCAAACCGAGCTCATTGACATCTGGAATAGCAGTAACGATACGGCGGATAACCATGCCCGCACAATCCCGTTGCCAAAATGCTGAAACACGAAAACGCCCAATATCGTTAGCAATCGCAAAGTTACACTCTTTAGTGTTAAAGAATTCTTGCTTTTGCTTGTCGCTCATAATTGAGGTAACAAGGTTCAGTGACTGCTCGGCATCTAAGCTTTCTTCACTTAACGCTCTCAGTTCGCCATCAATTTTGGCGCTCACCGCAAGCCCTGCCGAGACGAATAAGTCGGATGCTTGCTGATTGGCCATTGTTTGCAAAAACGGTTCTATATTCATCGCTACACCACTACTTAATAGCCGCTATTAAACTGATTTTTGTCATGGGCTTTTGCACGCGCATCCTGCTGGGTGATCAAACCACGGTTTAATAGATTTGTAAGGCATTGATCCATGGTCTGCATGCCGTGCATTGCACCGGTTTGAATTGCCGAATACATCTGTGCAATCTTGTCTTCACGAATAAGGTTACGAATAGCCGGGATCCCAAGCATGATTTCATGTGCCGCTATTCGCCCGCCGCCAACTTTTTTCACCAACGTTTGTGAAATCACCGCTTGTAGCGACTCTGACAGCATAGAGCGCACCATGTCTTTTTCTTCACCAGGGAACACGTCCACAATACGGTCGATAGTTTTAGGCGCAGAGGTAGTATGCAAAGTACCAAATACTAGGTGACCTGTTTCCGCGGCAGTTAACGCTAAACGAATGGTCTCAAGATCACGTAATTCACCGACCAAAATAACGTCTGGGTCTTCACGGAGTGCGCTTCTCAGCGCCGCGTTAAAGCTGTGCGTGTCTCTATGTACCTCACGTTGGTTAATAAGGCTTTGCTTGTTGTCATGAACAAATTCAATCGGATCTTCGATGGTTAAAATATGGTGATGTTTGTTGTTATTAATATAATCCACCATCGCAGCCAGCGTGGTTGATTTACCAGAACCTGTCGGGCCGGTTACCAATACTAAGCCACGTGGGTTGTCGGAAATCTTGGTAAAAATGTCTGGTGCCCCCAAATCATCTAAGCTCAGCACTTGATTTGGAATAGTACGGAACACCGCTGCAGGACCACGATTTGAATTAAAAGCGTTAACACGAAAACGCGCCAGATTTGGCACTTCGAACGAGAAATCTACCTCAAGGTTTTGCTCATAGTCACGACGTTGATTATCATTCATAATATCGTAGATGAGGCTGCTGACGTCTTTTGCTTCTAACGGCGGGATATTCACCCGACGTACGTCCCCGTCAACACGGATCATAGGGGAAACACCTGAAGAAAGGTGTAAGTCAGATGCTTTGTGTTGAACACTAAAAGCCAATAATTCTGTAATATCCATTTATAACTCCACAATGAGCACTAGTACTATATGGTTACAATAGCAGAACGCTTAGATAACGCCTACGGCAGGATAGAAAAAGCCAAGCAAAACTGTCAATTCAGCGAAACAGTACAATTACTCGCGGTTTCTAAAACCAAACCTATCGCCGATATTGAGGCTGCGATTGCGGCAGGTCAAACCCGATTCGGTGAATCTTACGTACAAGAAGCCGTTGATAAAGTTGCCTACTTCAAACAAAACAAAGCGATTGAATGGCACTTTATTGGTCCAATCCAGTCCAACAAATCAAGATTAGTCGCCGAAAACTTCCATTGGGTACAAAGCGTGGATCGAGAGAAAATCGCACGCAGGCTAAATGAACAAAGACCAACGAACTTAAAGCCACTCAAGGTGCTCTTGCAGGTCAATATTAGCGGTGATGACAACAAATCAGGTTGTCATCCCAATGAGGTTGATACGCTGGCGCAGTTTATTAATGACTGTCGTCAATTGGAGCTTCGTGGCTTAATGACCATCACTGAGCAAACCGATGATAAACAAAAGCAATTACAATATTTCCAGCAAATGCGCGCTTGCTTTGATAAACTAAAGGACCAATATCAACAGCTAGATACCTTATCGATGGGAATGAGTGGCGATTTAGACACTGCGATTGCAGCAGGTTCCACTATGGTTCGCATTGGTACTGATATTTTTGGCAAACGACAGTGAGGTGAATAACACAATGTCAAACAAGACAATTGCATTTATTGGAACGGGAAATATGAGCTATGCCATCATCGGTGGCATGATCAAAAGTGGCTTTGACGCGCAGTCTATTATTGCCACCAACCGCAATGCAGAGAAACTTGCCAAAGTCGCAGAGCAATTATCGGTAAGAACAACACAAGATAACCTAGAAGCAGTCGCCGCGGCTGACGTCATTGTCTTGTCTGTAAAACCACAGATGATGGCCGAGCTGTGTCAGACCTTTCAAGATGCAGATATTGATATTAGCAATAAACTGTTTATCTCTGTCGCCGCCGGAATTACCGTTGCACGACTGAGAGAAATGCTCGGCCAACCGGTAAAAATGGTGCGCTGCATGCCTAACACGCCATCACTGCTCGGACGCGGTGTGTCTGGCCTGTATGGCGTCGACATCTGCGATGAAGAAAAAAACTATGTTGAGCAAGTATTTTCATCCACGGGTATTGCCCTGTGGCTTGATGAAGAGTCGAAAATCAACGACGTTATTGCGGTAACGGGGTCGTCTCCAGCGTATTTCTTCTTATTTATGGAAGCCATTGAAGAAAAAGCTAAAGCCCTAGGCTTTAGTCCTGAGGAAGCCAGAAAGCTTGTGCAGCAAACTGCGCTAGGCGCGGCTGAAATGGCATTATCGCAACCTGAAATTAGCATTGCTCAGCTACGCGCTAACGTCACCTCTAAAGGTGGCACAACCCACGCAGCCGTTGAGCATTTAAAAGCACAGCAATTACCAAAAACCGTAGCGGACGCGATGGATGCATGTATCGCGCGCGCTGAAGCAATGGAAAAAGAAATCTAAAGGTGACCAATGAATGCCATGCAATTTTTAGTCGGGATCGTATTTGATCTATTTTTAATGGTCGTATTACTACGATTCTGGTTGCAGCTTGTCAAAGCGGACTTTTATAACCCGCTAAGCCAAGCGGTTGTTAAAGCAACCTCTTTTGCCGTGAACCCTCTGAGAAAAATCATTCCGGGTGTGGGCGGTTTAGATCTTGCCTCTTTGGTGCTGGCATTCATTATTGGCTTTGCCAAAATGGCGACGCTGATGGCGTTATTCGGTGGTTACTTTGACGCTTTAGGCGCGCTGATTGGTGGCGCTATTACGGTAGTAAAAGAAGCATTTAGTCTGGTGTTCTGGATCCTTATTATTCGCGCCATCTTAAGTTGGGTAGCGCAAGGCTACAATCCAGTTGCCGCCGTGTTCGAGCAATTAACAGAGCCGATGCTAAAGCCTATTCGTAAAGTGATACCACCACTAGGTGGACTGGACTTATCTATTTTAGTCTTAATTATCGGCATGCAATTTTTGCAGATCCTAATGATGGATTTACTGAGATAGGAGCATCCCAATGAAACCATTTATTATTGCGTTAATGATGCTGCTTGCACCAATCGCATTCGCTCAAGATGAACAAGGCGGCCAATTTAAAGACTTAGGTCCTTGGGAAGTGCATTACATCGCCTTCCCGTCTACTTTTGTTCAGCCCACAATTGCAAAAGCGTATGGCTTAATTCGTAGTGGTAACAAAGCGATTGTGAATATCTCGGTCTTGGCCGACAAGCCAGGAAAACCAGCGGTTAAGGCACGCGTTGCAGGTAGCGCCAAAAACTTACTTGGTAAAACCGTACAGTTAGAGTTTAAAGAAGTCGTAGAAGGTGAGGCGATATACTACCTTGCCCAATTAGATTACGACGATGAAGATATTTTTCGTTTCGACATTGAGATCAGTGAAGGTAAGCAAAGCCGCAAACTCACGTTCTCACAGAAGTTTTATGTAGAGTAGAGAAAATATGTCAAATAAAGTGGTACTTGCCACGGGCAACCAAGGTAAAGTCAAAGAGCTTAGCGCGATGCTAAATCAGTATGACATTGAGGTATTACCGCAAAGTGATTTCAACGTGCCAGAGGTTGCAGAAACCGGCACGACCTTTGTGGAAAACGCCATTATCAAGGCTCGTCATGCTGCTAAGATTTCTGGCTTGCCTGCCATTGCCGATGACTCAGGCCTTGAGGTAGACGCATTAAACGGCGCACCTGGAGTATATTCAGCGCGTTATGCTGGCGCAAACGCCGACGACCAAAAAAATATTGATCACTTACTCGCAGCGCTTGGTGAACAAACTGAGCGCAGCGCCCGTTTTTGGTGTGTTTTAGTTTATATGCGCCACGCTGACGACCCAACGCCGATTATTTGTCAGGCGAGTTGGGAAGGTGAAATCACCACAACACAACAAGGCCGAGAAGGGTTTGGTTACGACCCAATCTTTAAGGTACAAGGTTTAGACTACACATCAGCAGAGCTAACCAAGGAAGAAAAAAACGCAATCAGCCATAGAGGACAGGCACTTAAACAACTCGTCAGTCACTTTCAAGGCCTCGCGTGAAACTACCTCCATTAAGTCTTTATGTGCACGTACCTTGGTGCGTGCAAAAGTGCCCTTACTGTGATTTCAACAGCCATGGTAAAAAGGGCGATATTCCTGAAACGGAATATATTCAACATTTGCTCCACGATATCAAAGCCGATCTTCACTATGTTCAAGGCCGTAAACTCAGTAGTATTTTTATTGGCGGTGGCACCCCTAGCCTGCTTTCCGGTGAAGCGTACCGCTATTTACTCAGTGAAATTGAGGCGCTAATTGGTTTTGAGGATGACATTGAAGTCACTTTAGAAGCAAATCCAGGCACAGTTGAGACAGATCGTTTTAAGCATTATGTCGCGGCTGGCATCAATCGTATTTCGATAGGAGTGCAAAGCTTACAACAGGAAAAGCTTACTCAACTTGGTCGTATTCATGGCGAGCAAGAAGCGCTAAACGCCGCTCAAGAAGCCCATCAAGCAGGGTTAAACAGCTTTAATCTTGATTTGATGCATGGTCTTCCTAATCAATCTGTTAGCGACGCCTTAAGTGATTTAGAAAAAGCCATTGCAATGGCACCGCCACACCTTTCTTGGTATCAATTAACCATTGAGCCAAATACGCAGTTTGCCTCTAAGCCTCCGGTTTTACCTGAGGATGAAACACTGTGGGAAATCCAAGAACAAGGTCAGGCACTACTTGCAGAGCACGGCTACCAGCAATATGAGATCTCAGGCTATGCCAAAGCGGGATTTCAATGTCGACATAACTTGAATTATTGGCAATTTGGCGATTATCTCGGGATCGGCTGTGGTGCACATGGCAAAATCACTTTGCCTGAGCAGCAACAGATCTTAAGAACCGTAAAGGTAAAACACCCTCGTGGCTATATGGATCTGAGTAAACCCTATTTGTATGAGCAGTGGCATGTTGCAAACAATGACAGACCATTTGAGTTTTTTATGAATGTATTCCGTTTAAAAACTGCCGCATCAAAACAACAGTTTATTGACTACACTGGTCTTGAACTTAGCGCTATTGCAACGCAAATTGCTGAGGCCGTAGATAAGGGTTTGATTGAGGAAACCAACGATTCATGGCTAGTTACAAATAAAGGCCACCGATATCTCAACGATCTGCTAGAGTTATTTGTTTAATATAGAAATTATGCGGGTGATATTCACTGCAACCCGCATGAAAACCGCCATTCGGCAACATATAATAAAAGGGTATAAAATGCGTAAATTAACCATTTTAGCAGCAGCGGTAAGCGTCGCGCTTTTTGCTGGCTGTCAACAAACCACACACTCTCCAGCACCTGCACCAAAAGCTGAACAACAAGTCGTAAAAAGTGAAGTAGAAAAGGCAAACGCACTTTTTGAAGCGTCGTTTACCCGTGGCGTAATGCGTAGCCCAGTTTACCAAACTTATATGGGTATCAAACAAGACTACGACAAGTGGGATGACGGCAGCGAAGCGCGCCAACTTGAAGATCTTGAACTGACGAAACAAGACTTAGCTGCACTTAATGCAATTGATCGAAATAAACTAGATGCCAATACGCAAGTGAGCTACGACTTATTCAAGCAAGGTCTTGAAAACACCATTGCAGATTTTAAATGGCGTTATCATTCTTATCCAGTCAATCAGATGTATGGTACACACTCAATGGTGCCTGCATTTTTAATCAACCAGCATCAAATTACCGATGTGAAAGATGCCAAAGCATATATCTCTCGTTTAAACGGTGTACCGGCTGTATTTGATCAGCTCATCGTTGACTTAAAAGCGCGTGCAGATAAAGGTATTATTGCACCAAAATTCGTTTTCCCTCACGTCATTGAATCAAGTGAAAATATTATCAAAGGTGCGCCATTTGTAGCTGGTGACGACTCAACATTATTGGCTGACTTCAAACGCAAAGTAGCAACACTTGAAATCAGTGAAAACGAGAAATCAGCGCTGGTTAAAGAAGCAACAGACGCGCTAACAACAGCAGTAAAACCTGCTTATAACAAGTTGATTGGCTACCTACATAAACTTGAGAAAAAAGCAGACAATCGTGATGGTGCATGGAAGTTCCCTAACGGCGAAAAGTTTTATAATAACGCCCTAGCACGTACGACAACCACAGCATTAAGCGCTGAAGAAATTCACGAAATCGGTTTATCTGAAGTGGCGCGTATTCATGACGAAATGCGAGCAATTAAAGAGAAAGTGGGCTTCAAAGGCGATTTAAAAGCCTTTATGGAGTTCATGAAAACCGACAAGCAGTTCTACCTTCCAAATACAGAAGCTGGTAAGGCACAATATTTAGCCGAAGCCAAAGCGATGATCGATAATATGAAGTCACGTTTGGATGAGCTGTTTATCGTTAAGCCAAAAGCGGACATGATAGTAAAACGCGTAGAGGCATTCCGCGAAAAATCTGCAGGTAAAGCGTTCTACCAGCAACCCGCGCCTGACGGCTCACG
This sequence comes from Pseudoalteromonas sp. DY56-GL79, assembly GCF_041414765.1. Lineage (NCBI taxonomy): Bacteria > Pseudomonadati > Pseudomonadota > Gammaproteobacteria > Alteromonadales > Pseudoalteromonadaceae > Pseudoalteromonas > Pseudoalteromonas sp. DY56-GL79. Next base: position 55,101 of record NZ_JANHZS010000010.1, read on the forward strand.
TCCTGGTGTTTACTATGCAAACCTTTACGACATGGAAGCGATGCCAACTTACCAAATGGAAGCCTTGGCTTATCACGAAGGTATTCCGGGTCACCACATGCAGATCGCGATTGCTCAAGAGCTAGAAGATATGCCTAAATTCCGTAAGTTTGGTGGCTACACTGCATACATCGAAGGTTGGGGCTTATATTCTGAACTTGTACCAAAAGAAATGGGTTTATACGAAGACCCCTATTCAGACTTTGGTCGCTTAGCGATGGAATTATGGCGTGCATGCCGCTTAGTTGTAGATACAGGGATCCACGCAATGAAGTGGACACGTCAAGAAGGTATTGATTACTACGTAAACAACACACCAAATGCTAAGTCAGACGCAGTGAAGATGGTAGAGCGCCATATTGTTATGCCTTCACAAGCCACTGCGTACAAAGTGGGGATGTTGAAGATCCTAGAACTTCGTGAAGCCGCTAAGAAAGAACTAGGCGATAAGTTTGATATTCGTGAGTTCCACGACGTTGTACTGAAAAATGGCCCAGTTCCACTAAACGTGCTTGAATCATTTGTTGATGAGTGGGTCGCGAGCAAAAAAGGCTAACTCCTACTGCCAATGAACCGAATAAAAGCCAGCATGATCAGTCATGCTGGCTTTTTTTACTTTATTTACCTTACATAAGCTGTATTCAGATAAGCAAATCGGTATAAGAAATAACGGCCGCTAGAGCGCGAGTTGTTATTCCGCGCCCCGGTTATACCAATTATCTTAATTAAGCGGCCTATTTTGAGGCAAGAAAATCTTGTCGATAACACCGCTACCGTATCCTGCTATCGCCAAGGTACCTACATCCATGTAGGCAAGGAAAATATTTTGCTATTTAGTTGTTCTAAATAATAAATTTTTAACGCAGTTAGCATCAGATTTGCTCCTTCAAATTGAGCAAGTATTAAGACTAATTGGTATTACTTACTCTTCTGTAAAATTAAACTCTGTTCCAGTTAAAATAATGTGCAAGCAGGCACCACCATGCGCAGGGCTTTGCATTTTGATTTCACCCTTCAGCTTCTGCGTTACTAAGTTATACACAATACTCAAGCCAAGCCCTGTCCCCCCCGAAAAACGCTTTGACGTAACGAAAGGCTCAAAGATAGCAGGCAATAATTCTTTATCTATTCCCGCGCCGTCATCTTTAAAATAAAAATGGATATAATCATTAATTAACACGGTAGATACCACAATATTGAGCTTTTGCCCGTCAATCTTGGCGTGCTTGATGCAGTTGTTAATACTGTACCCAACAACTTGGCTAAACACCGATGGGTAACTGATTAAAGTTAAGTTTTCGGGGATTTCGAGTTCAATGGCATAGTCTTCTTGGTTTAATTCTGATTGGTAGCAATCAAAGACATTTTTAACTAAATGCTTAAGGTTGAACGTACTCTTTTCTTCAAACTCTCGATTCACTGCCACGAGCTTAAAATCATCTACCAGCGAAGCTGTGCGGTGGAGGTTATTTTCTAATAAATATAGCGCAGCTTCTGCCTCAGTAATTAGTGTGGTCAAGGTTTGCCGCTGTAACTTACCAAGTTCGAGTTGTGACTTTAGTGTAGCGACTTGCTCTTTTAAATGCGATTGGCTGGTAATAGCAACACCAAGCGGTGTATTAAGCTCATGAGCAAAGCCACTCACCATATTTCCTAAGCTCGCCATTTTGGCTTCTTCGATCAAGCGTTGCTGTGCTGCGCTCAGGCGCGCAAGCAAGGTTTCAATAAATGCTAATAGATCATCAAGTTGATGAGCTATTTGTGCAATCTCATCGTTACCGTCAATATTCACCCTTAAGCTAAAGTCTTCAAGCTTAGCTACTTTTACGAGTACTTTATTGATAGCCAGTATATGCCGTGTGACTTTGCTATTTTGATAATTCAGTAAGATAAGCACGGCAATATTCATCAGCACAATTAAAATAAGACCATATAATATGATACTTTCTTTACGTTCTTGTGTAACGGCTTGGGTACGGATTGATACTATTTCAAACTGGCTTCTTAATTTTTGCTTCTCGGTGAATAGCTCCGCACGAACACCTTCACCATCGTGCAAACCTAGCTTTCTCAAAATAGCAACATAGCTTGCAAAGCCCGCGTCATAACGTTTAAGCAAGTTGCTTATCTCTTCACTAAGCGCATTGTCTTTGATTAGTTGCTCAGCATGCATGACGATTTGTTCATGCTGCTGCAAATAACTTAAGTCAGCTCTTAACAAAAAGTCTTTTTCTCTACGCCTTAATTCCAATATGGCAATTTCCAACTGAGGCATAGCTTTACCAGAAATTCGATCCTGTAAAGCATGAGCGCTACGTCTGAACTCACCATAAATGCCTGCATTTTCGTCATAGCCGAGCTGCTCATGTAAGCGGATAAGTTCATCTAGTTTACCAAAGTAGGCTTTTGACAGTTCATCGAGTTGTAATAGCAACGGCAGCAAGGCCTCTTCATTGGCCATAGAATTAAGTAAGTTACTAAAGCTATCCTGATAGCTGTACTTTAATTGTGGGATGGCAGAAACATCATCTTTTTGTGCTCGAATAAGAATATGCTCTTCTTGATCCATGGTTCGTTGTAGAGCGGTTTGCAATTGAGTAAGTTGTGCGGTAAGGCGGGCACTACGACTCACTTCGTAATACAAAAACCAGCTGACGAAAATGATCACAATCGCAGAAGTCAACGCGGCAATTTTGAAAAATAGAACTGACTGCTTTAGCTGCACGGCACATTCTCACTTAATTGATACTCTGTAAGCTTAGTATAGTTCTAGTGGGTTTCCTGATTTGTTTCCAAAACCTCACTTTTGTTTTGCTGTCGTTGCGACAGATTTTTATCGTAATACATGTTGTGGTCGGCGCGAGCCATGAGTTCTGAGACACTATCTTGGTTTGCTGTAGGGAAAGCATAGCCAACGCTTACCGTCGTTTGAATAGTGTGCCTATCAACTTGCAGCGGTTGCTTTTCAACCTGCTCCTTAATATTTTTTATAATTGAGTTAACCAAAGCGTCTTCTGACACTCTGTGTAAAATAATAACAAACTCGTCTCCCCCTAAGCGTGCGATAAAATCGTACACACGCACTGAGTTCATCAAAATTGACGAGACATGAAGCAACAGCTTATCTCCCACTTCATGACCAAACTTATCGTTTACTTGTTTAAAATTATTTAGGTCTAGATTTAGTAAAACAAAAGAAGGTTGTTCAGAGCGGTCCAACAGCTCAGTTAGTTGCTTAATTACAAAGCGGCGATTTGGTAATTTAGTTAAGTCGTCTTGCATCGAAGCGAGATGAGCCAATCGATATGCTCGATATAAAATAAGTAGTGATAGATATAGAATAAATGCGGTAAGTACAGCCATACCTTGTGTTTGCCATTTCGTCTTGCCAAACATTGCGCTATCTATTTGATAGTTTAAAGCAAGCTGCCATTCCCCAGTTGGTAAATGTATAACGGTAGTTAAGTCTGGAGATTCAAAAACTTCCCGCTCGCCAAAAAAAACTTCACCTAGCGGACCTGAACCGTCGACTCCTCGAAGCGCCACCTCAACATTTTGAAGCTTGGTTAACCCTGAATATGTAACTAACTGCTGGTAGTCCATGACAACACTAATAGAACCCCAGTAGTTTTGATTTTTTGGATAATCTGAGAATACCGGAAACCTCGCGATTAGCGCTTCACCTTGCTGTACTAAGTGCAGCGGCCCTGCAATAAATACTCTTTGAGACTTTCTGGCGAGTTCTACAGTTCTAAACTGCTCTACATTGCTACTAAAATCAAAACCGATAGCGGCTTGGTTTCCTTCCAAAGGAAATACATCACTGATCACGTTATTGGGTGCTAGCGCTATGTGCCTAATTAGTTTTGATTTTCCAATCGTTTTTTGTACAATTTGAGACCAATTCGCAACTGCGAACTGAGGGTCAATTGTCACCAATGTGACTAGGCTTTCGGCAAGGTATGTATCCATAAAAATGGCATTTTCAAGTTTATCTCGAGCCAAAAATACATCTGCACGTGTCAACTCTCTTTGTTCATTTAACTGGCTAACGACAACAGAGTGTGAAATAAGATTTATAACATACAGAGCAACCCACCAAAAACCAATGCTAAACACGCTTAACAGCAAAACCGTACGCTTTTCTAAGGTAACCTTCATCGATTTACAGCCCAATTAAACGCTTAACAAATAAGCATCCTACCAAAAGTAGATTTAATTACAAAAGCATAGGCTAAGAGTTTGAAATATCCAACTTATAAAAATAAAAGAACCTAAGAGTTCATCTTAAGCCCTTTTACTTGCCAATTTCAGTCACACTGTTACTTTTTTAGCAACTGTTTATCGCCTTCAATAATATGTAAATCTCTTTGAGGGAATGGGATAGTGATCCCCATACTTTCCACTTTATCTTTAACCTTGCGCTGCGTTTTCCAATAAATATCCCAGTAGTTTGCCGTTGGAGTCCAAGCACGTAACTGCAAATTAACAGAGCTATCGGCCAAGGTATGCACTAAGTATTGAGGTTCAGGAGTCTTAAGAATACGAGACTCTTCAGCAACCAATTCACGCAAAGCTGTTAGACCATCTTCAATTGAGTCACCATAAGAAATCCCAACCGTTATATCCATTCGGCGCTTGTCATTGCGGCTAAAGTTTTTTACAGCACCAGCCCAAACAGTGCTATTGGGAATTGAGATATAAATACCGTCGGCTGTTTCTAAAACAGTAGTAAATAAACCAAGATCTTTTACACTACCTGAACTGCCAGATACCTCGACAAATTCAGACTTTCTGAGTGGCTTCAAGAATAATAACATCACACCAGCAGCAACATTACTTAAGGTATCCTTTAGTGCCAAACCAATGGCCAAACCAGCCGCACCAACTAACGCAACTAGGCTGGCAGTATTTACCCCAAATAAGTCTAAAATAATAACAACAGCAATAAGGTAAACAACATAGCCGGATAACGTACTGAGTAATTTCGTTACAATTTCATCTTGTTTACTGACTCGGTATACAGCTTTATAAACAGCGCGTTTCAGTACTTTTGCACCAATAGCAGATGCAACCAAAATGAGTATCGTTAGTAAGGTATTTTGACCTATTGATAACAGTTGAGCTTGATGCTCGGATAGAAAGGCCGTGATATTTCCCATAAGTTTGTTTCTCTTATTAGTTTATAAATTTGTTAAAAGATAAAGTTGAACATCTCTCAAACCAGCTACCCACTGAATGAATCAAAAATTAAATAGCCACTATACGCAAAGTAGCTTAATAGTAGCATTGCTCCTTCCTTTCTCGTGATGCGGCCTTGCCGACCAAAACCAAATGCCATCACAAATAGCATTATGGTAAGTATCATCATTACACTCCAGTCACGATTAAATACCATAGGTTCGATTTGCATAATTGGCTCAATTCCTCCTGCAATACCTATCACAGCCAGTGTATTAAACATGTTGGAGCCAACGACATTACCGATAGCAATATCATGTTCACCCTTTTTAGCTGCAACAATAGAAGCTGCAAGCTCAGGTAAAGAAGTGCCCAATGCCACAATGGTTAAACCAATAATTAAATCACTTACACCTAATGCTGTTGCTATCTCGACCGCTCCCCAAACTAGTACACGAGAGCTTAAAACGAGAAGTATCAGCCCAACTAACAACCAAAAGATTGCCGCTTGCAATGATAATGTCTGGTTATTTATTTCCTGAGTAAACTCCGTTTCTAAAGCATCATTTGAGCTATACAATCCAGAGTAAATAGACCAAGTAATAAAGATCAAAAATCCCACTAATAATAACGTAGCATCAAGTGGACTTAAATCACCGTCAAAAATCAAGCAACCAAAAAAGAACGAAGCAACAATAAGAATGGGCAGCTCTTTACGCACAATGGATGATTGCACCGCAATAGGGGCTATCAGTGCCGTAACCCCAAGTATTAAGCTAATATTAACAATATTAGACCCCATACCGTTTCCTAAAGCCAAAGCTGGGTTGCCATCACTTGCAGCCATAGCCGATACCACCATTTCAGGTGCAGAAGTACCAAAACCAACGACCACCATGCCAATTAGTAGCGCAGGCATACCAGCATACTTCGCCGTCGCAGCAGCACCTTCAACGAAACGGTCAGCGCTCCAAACTAACAGCATAAAACCACCAAGAATAGCCAATAAAGCTAGCATCATAGCTATTCTCCTTTATTCTTGATGGTAGAAAAATTGATACGTGTTGGCACACTAATACGGCAGGCAAAGGGATAAAACATTGAGACTCTCTTAGGGCAGACCATTAACAATAAGATAAATAACCTTATCTGCCCGATATCGGTTACTTACCTTAAGTCTTGTCAAGGCAAAGAGGCTCGAAACTGCCACGAGCGATGCTTGCCCGGGGTATGTTGACAGTTTCCCTGTAAAAAACAGGAGACTACTCCCTCAAAGTAAAATTAGCTTAGCGCAACTTTGGCAGCCCTGCCAAGATAAAATTGACTCATCCATCAGGCTAACACTTTTGCTTTTATCCTCGCTACCACAAGGAATTACTTAGCTTTAACAAGCTACTACTGAGATGACCTTGTTTTATAGCGAATCAATAAGCTACCAATACATAGCACCACCAAAAAAAGACTATACATAGAGCAAATATAGGTCCAGTCACCTTGAATGAATAATAAGCTAAATCGGGTTCCGTCGTTTAAAAATAAAACATTAGATAATGAAAATAAGGCCACGCAATGAAAATAGTAAGGCTGCTGCCTTCGACTCGCGAGTGCAGAGATAAACATTGAAAGTAAAGTGAGGTAAAACCCAATAACAGACGGCGCACCGGGCTGCATGCTTGGATAAAGTGCAACAATAGAAAGAAAGATTGCCACTCCACCAATAATTTTATAAACCAAAATCATATCCTTTGAAAATGTAACCAAGCATCCAATATGTAAACGAATTAAAGTATGCGGTAATCGCTTACTGCGCGCAAGCGTCTACCTAACAATAAAGCAAATTCATTAACGGACGGTTCCAAATACCAAACAAAACCTTAGCTGCACAAATCAGAACAAGGAAAATTGCAGACGCTAAAGCAACTTCACACCAAAACGCTTCTAATCACCTGCGAGATGATATCTAAACGCTTTAGCCGTGGTGTAACCTCCTGCACTTCAAGGCCTTTTATAGCCTCAGCGTCATCCATAAAAAAGGCATGATCGTACTTTCCAGTACCCTTATTTTTTACATAAACCAAAAAATAGCAGTATTGATGCATTTGGTCGAGCCTACGCAAAAAGTCTATTTCTTCCGCAGTGATATTTGGTTTCACTACCGAATGGATTTTGGATACAAAAACATGTTTTATGTAAACCACCTGTTAACCTTTGGTATATTTAGAAATATCGTGTAACCCATAGCCCTGCACGGCTGTGACTACAATTTCATCTAGCGTTAGTAAACTTAGCATGTTCATTTTCTGTTTTAATGTTTCAACTTTATTGTTAACATTATGTTTAATTAGATGCACAAAAGTCTCCGCATCATAGAAAAAAGGAAAAGGACGTGATTAATGGCGATGATTTAAAAGCAATGAGAAGAAAGGCCGGTATCTCGCAAGAACAGATGGCAAAAAAGCTTGGATGCGATCGTAAAACCATTAGTAACTATGAGCTAGACGTAAGCGATATAAGATCAAAGCAACTTTTTCAGTGGTTTATGTTCTGCAAAATAGACGCTAAATCTTTACTTAATCAGATCAAAGAGCTGAGTAGTACGATGAATGGCTCTGAAAAAACAAAAATACAGGATGATGAATAATGAAAAAGGTTAAATTTCTTGATTTGATAAGCCGTATTTACTTTTTTTTATTTAGAGTTCAAGTTAATACGGCAACGTTTAAAAAATTAGCAGCTGCTAGCGTTGCGATAAAACAAAACTTACTAAATTCAGAAAAAATACAATCTGTAGTCGGCGGTATTCGCCCATGGAAGCCACACCACCCCCAAATCAGTCAAGCCGCGGTTCCGTCTTTCGTTAAGAATACTAACTTCAATAGCAAAGTGGATAAACTAAAGATTGAAGCAACAGTTTGTAACCACATCTCAGGCGGAAATAGCGCTGTAAAACCTCGTAGAAATAAGACAGTTACAACCGAGACAAATCAGCTTTCTATCGATATGTGCTCTTCAATTTCAGGTGGCAATGGAGCCAAAAAGCCTCCCAGAAATCAGTCTATTGAAACAGAAGAGTCCGCAGATAAACCACTTCAAGGTATTCAAGGATAAAGAATGAAACTCTCAAACTTAGTTTTGCTTAGCATTGCTTCAATTTCATTCTTTTACATCCAGCTTTGGGATGAAAGTTTGGTCATGCCACTTCATTTACTATTGTTAAGTGTATGCACTCTATACGGGATGTATCGAAGAGACATAAATATCACCCACATTGCAGGATTTATTTTAGTGTTAACCGCCAGTAGTCATGCTGTTTTCGAGCTAGGCCTAATAAACTACACAATTCCTGATGAAAATAAGTTACTGCAAGGCACCATTATTTATGGTGTGCAATTATTGTTTAGTATCACGACTGCACTCATATTAATATTTAGAGTTCAGATTTCCAGACTTATCTCTAAATCCAAGCAAATTGAGTTAACCTACTTTGATGGACTTTACCATTGGATATACATGTACACCTCCTTAATTTACTTACTGGGGCTAGTAGAAAATATAGCGTGGTCATACTTCAACCTAAAATCATGGACATTTATTTACGATAATTTCGAAGGCTTAATCTATATCGCGTGGGCAGTATGTTGCGGCGCAGTACTAACCATGATGATATGCTCAGCAAAATCAAACGACTCCCAAGAACCAAGACTGTCGTAAGCAAACAGCAATGGTGTAAAAAACCAGATTTTTATCTGGTTTTTTTGCTTTTGTATTCACAAGCTGTAGTAAGTAGAACCTCGATGCTCTGATAACAGGTTTCAACGCCCATCAAAGGGCTACGACAATCTTTTTTTTGATGCCAAAGAATTGTTGCGCAAAAGAAAAGGCACTCCCAACATCACACTGTACCCTCTCTATCTCATCACAAAAGCATAACTTCTCGGCGGGTGAACCGCCTCCCACAAAACTATTTAGACTGTGAGTTAGGAGACTATGCTGATAATTTTTGTAACCTTTGCAAACAGCTTTATTGATTAAGTCGTAGACGATCTTACAAGCAACTTATTCTCCCCTCCATCACACCCGAGAAGCATAAGCTGATATGCAATGTGCCGACAGGATGTCGGCTAAGTCTTGTCTGGCACAGGGAGGTGCCTTACAAGACGGTTGCACTATAACGGCTTAGGATTTGAGGATTGAGTGTGATGCTGGGGCGACGTTTTCTTGGTTCGTTCTTTTTCGTCGTTAAAAAAGAATGAACGAGAAGTGCATGGATGCACTTTGATATTAAACATGGAGGTTTATGTTGCTAACGGCTGATAGCTCGAAATTTATCGTAAAGTCAGCCCGTCCTCCTGACAGGTTTCGACGCCCATTTATGGGCTACGACTACCTTTTCGTTGCCAAAAGAAAAGGTAGCAAGAGCTGGCGAACAAGGTCGAGGGTTTGCCGTTGTGGCGTCCAAGTCCAGTTTCGCAAGAACGGTCTGTAGAGATAAACCAATCCTTTGAGATAAGACTAATTCGTTCGTCGAGATAAATCTCGACCTACAATTCGAGGCATAAAAAACCCTGCTAAAAAGCAAGGGTTATAAAAAGTGGTACCAGTGGGCGGACTCTTAACCTATATTAGCGCCACCCGCGTGGCGCCCAAGTCAGATACCATAATTTCAAAGCATAAATTTAAGGCATAAAAAAACCCCAACCAATCGGTTAGGGTTATAAAAAGTGGTACCAGTGAGCGGACTCTTAACCGGTATTAGTGCCACCCGCGTGGCGCCCAAGTCAGATACCATAATTTCAAAGCATAAATTTGAGGCATAAAAAAACCCTTGCTAGAAAGCAAGGGTTATAAAAAGTGGTACCAGTGAGTGGACTCTTAACCTGTATTAGCGCCACCCGCGTGGCGCCCAAGTCCGATACCATAATTTCAAAGCATAAATTTGAGGCATAAAAAAACCCCTGCTAAAAAGCAAGGGTTATAAAAAGTGGTACCAGTGGGCGGACTTGAACCGCCACGCCCGAAGGCAACGGATTTTGAATCCGTCATGTCTACCAATTCCATCACACTGGCATAATTTTTCTTTCATCTTCTAAAACAAGAGAAAATAAAGAAAAACCACTTTGAGCTCAGGCTTTTTTTATTTGCCTTCGTCTCTATGCTTTGCATTATACAAAGGCGATTAAGAACGGCAAGTAATTTTTTTGCAATAAGGCGTTAACTGCCTGTTATTTGTGCACAAGCAGTTAAATATTACCCTAAAGTCAACTTTATTCCTGCTAAAACGGTAACGACAAGATGTTACTAATCCATTAGTTAACGTAATTCAGTAAACGTTTTATCGGTTTATGTGTAAAATACTCCGCAACCTTGTAATTATGAGAGTTGTTATGTCACATTTTGCTCCAGCGAATTTCAGCCGTCGCTTGGCTTCACTTATATACGACAGCTTAGTGGTCGTCGCGTTCGCAATGCTGACTACCGTGTTATTTTTACTAACCATCAATGCCTTAATTTCATTTAACATGCTCGCACTTGGCAATCATGAAGACGTATCGGCGCTGATCCAAGCGGATCCTATCTTATATACACTTAGAGCCACGTTATTGGTGTTGGTTTCGGTGCTGTTTTTTGCCTATTTTTGGACTAAGAGCGGTCAAACTATCGGTATGCGCGCATGGCGCCTAAAAGTGCAAACCCCCGACGGAGCACTGTTAACTTGGCCAAAAGCAATCGCTCGTAGCCTATGCGCGCTAATTGGACTGGGTAATCTGGTAGTGTTGTTAGACTTTAAAAAGAAAAGATCGCTCCAGGATATGCTGTGTGGTACTGAGGTAGTGGTACTGAGCAAAGAGGAAAATAAAAAGGTGTATAACAGCTTAGACTAATCTAAGCTTCAAATAGCAGCCTATTCCATTAGCCATGTCCATAAAAAATATAGGCCTCATAATGAGGCCTATATTTTTACTTAATTCAAAACGTTAATTTTGTTTCTTCAGCAGATGGATAGCCAATCCAATAAATAACAAGCTTGGCATTAACGCGCCAACCACCGGTGGAACTTGATATACCATCACGATAGGGCCAAAAATTTCATTACTCAGATGGAAAGCTAAGCCTGTTACCACGCCCATAATAATCCGCGCGCCCATGCTCACCGTTCTCAGTGGCCCGAAGATAAATGACAAAGCCACCAGCAGCATTACCCCAATCGTCAGCGGCTGCATCACCTTACGCCACAGCGCGAGTTCATAGCTACTTGAATCTTGCTCATTTTGCTTTAGATAAGCGAGAAATGACCATAATCCTGTGAAAGACAAAGCATCTGGCTCTATCGATACAACACCTAACCTGTCTTCACTTAATTCAGACTCGTAGAGCATTGATTTTGAATAATGCGTTGTAATTTGTTGTTGATCGATATGTACTTCTTCCACGTCTTGCAATTGCCAGCCGTTAGATATGCTTTGCGCCGACTGAGCGCGTACGATTTTTGCCAGTGTTAGTGAGTCATCGAAATAATAAATTGCGATATCTTTAAGCTTACCGTTTTTTTCAACATTACCAATGTTAATAAAATTGCCGCCGTCTTTCGCCCACACACCACGCTGAGCGCTGTAAACTTCACCGCCATAAATTGCTTCGTTTTTTAACCGTTTTGCGGTTTGCTCCGCTTTTGGTGCCCCCCACTCCCCAAGCGCCATCATCAGTAGCGCAAGCACCACTGCCGTTTTCATCACCGACATAATAATTTGAAAGCGCGACCACCCAGCCGCTTGCATAACAATTAGTTCACTGCTTGAAGCAAGTGCACCAAGCCCAATCAGGCCACCAATCAGCGCAGCCATAGGGAAAAATACGACGATATCGCTTGGCATGCTGTAAATGGTATAGAGCATGGCACCGAGTAAATCATAGCTGCCACGACCAACCGAGCGCAGTTGCTCAATAAACTTTATAAGCGTATTGATCCCCACAAAAACTAATAGCGCGAAACCTGTGGTTTGTAAGATGCTACGCCCTAAATACCAATCTAGCGTCTTCATCATGCCGTCGTCTCCCGTTTCATAAATACCGAGCGAACCCACACACCAAAAGGTCTTCCTTTCGCAATTAAATAAACGCCAATAAAGAGCACACTTAAGTGGATCCACCAGAGACCGACTGAGGCTGGCACTTTTTCTTCAGCTAACAGAAACTTGCCTGCGTTGAGTAGAATGAAATAACCCAAATATAGCGTAATTGCTGGCACGAGCTTAGCAAACTTGCCTTGTCTTGGGTTAACCACACTTAGTGGCACAGCCAATAGAGTGAGTAACAAAATGGAAATAGGCACCGATAATCGCAACTGAAATTGCGCTTTTGCTTCAGGCGTATCCATTTCAAGTAACTGTAAGCTTGGAATAGCCTCTAATTTACGGCGCTGGTGTTCAATTTCTTGTTCTTTAATTTGCACTTGGTAAGTACCAAATTCAGTACGATTAAGTGCTTGGCTGAAGCCATCAGTCTCGTAACGCTTACCTTCATGAAGGAGTAATTGCTGCTCACCACTATCAAGCTCAATCACTTCTCCTTTTTGCGCATACACTAAACGAGCGGCTTGATTTGAGTCCTTCTCAGGCAATTGCGCGACAAACACTTTGTCTAATTCGCGGCCTTGTTCGCTAATACCGTGAACAAATACCACCGCTTTTTCATTGCCCGTTTGCTGAAATCTACCAGCTCTGAGAGTAGAAAGTCCCGATTCCGCATCGGCTTGCTCTCTTAATTGATACTCTTTTTCACTCGCCCAAGGTGCAATATACATACTCACACAAGCGGCGAGTAATGCAAAAAATACACTAGAGACTAAAGTCACCCTAACGACATACCACTCACTGACCCCGCAAGCGCGCAGTACCGTCATTTCACTGTCGGCGTAAATGCGACTATAGGCTAAAATGATCCCAAGAAAGAGACTAAGCGGTAAAATATAACCGGCTAACTGTGGCAGCTTTAGCGCAAGCATAGCAAGTACTAACTTACCCGGTATACCCCCTTCAGACGCTGAGCTCAGAATGAGTACAAACTTTTGTGACAAAAATATTGTCATTAAGGTGAGAAAAACCGCAACCTGAGATTTTAGCACTTCACCCGTTAAATAGCGGAAAATAAGCAATGTTCGTCCCTATAAAACGTCTTGTTTCACTGGAATAGTGGGAAAAATTGAGTAAACTGATTATTTTAGTCACTTTATTATATGTCAATGCGCCGGAATATCCTACCTAAGGTTAAAGCATATTCATGACTTTAATGTAGGAAAGTGTGTTGGCATAAAAAGTTCAAAATGACATGACAAAGACTCAGGAGTCGCAATGGAATTCAGCGTTAAAAGTGGTAGTCCAGAGAAACAGCGTAGCGCATGTATTGTTGTTGGTGTATACGAGCCACGCCGTCTCTCACCAATTGGTGAACAGCTGGATAAAATAAGCGAAGGCTATATCTCAAATTTACTCAGACGTGGTGATCTTGAAGGCAAACCAGGACAAGTTCTACTTCTTCATCATGTACCAAATGTACTCAGCGAACGCGTTTTGTTAGTGGGTTGTGGTAAGGAAAGAGAGCTCGACGATAAACAATACAAACAAATTATCTCTAAGACCATCAATACGTTAAATGAAACGGGCTCAATGGAAGCGGTATGTTTTCTGACTGAGCAGCATGTTAAAGGTCGTGATACCTACTGGAAAGTTCGCCAAGCGGTCGAAACCACGCAAGATTGTCTGTATACCTTTAATCAACTAAAAAGCAAAAAGAGTGAGGCTAGACGCCCGCTACGTAAAATCGTCTTTAACGTACCAACGCGCCGTGAATTAACAATCGGTGAAAGCGCGATTGAGCACGGTCTTGCTATCGCCGCTGGTAGTAAGTTGTGTAAAGACGTTGCGAATATGCCACCAAATATCTGTAACCCTCGTTATTTGGGCGAGCAAGCACAACAGTTGGCTGAAGACTTTGATAACGTTACCGTTAACCTTGTTGGTGAACAAGAAATGGAAGAGCTGGGTATGCACTCATACCTAGCAGTTGGCCGTGGTAGTCGCAACGAATCAGTGATGTCGGTTATCCACTATAACGGTGGTGACGAAGGCCAAGCACCAATCGTATTCGTGGGTAAAGGATTAACATTTGACTCGGGTGGTATTTCTATCAAGCCTGGCGAAGCGATGGATGAAATGAAATACGACATGGGCGGAGCCGCAGGCGTACTTGGCTTAATGCGAGCCGTTGTGCAAATGCAACTGCCACTTAATGTGATTGGTGTATTAGCTGGCTGCGAAAATATGCCAGGGGGCGATGCTTACCGTCCGGGCGATATTTTAACCACCATGTCCGGTCAAACCGTTGAGGTACTCAATACGGATGCCGAAGGCCGCTTAGTACTGTGCGATGCGCTAACTTACGTTGAAGCATTCGAGCCGGAAACCGTTGTCGATGTTGCGACATTAACAGGGGCATGTATTGTTGCGCTTGGTAGCCATGCGACAGGTCTTTTATCTAACCATAACCCGCTTGCCCATGATTTGCTAAAAGCGTCAGAGCAAAGTGGAGACAGAGCTTGGCAACTGCCGCTTTGGGATGATTATCAAGAACAACTTGAAAGCCCGTTTGCTGACTTTACGAACTTAGGTGGTCGCGCAGCTGGCACGATTACAGCCGCGTGTTTCTTGTCTAAATTTACGAAAAAGTACAACTGGGCGCATTTAGACATCGCAGGTACTGCATGGCGCAGCGGCAAGAACAAAGGCGCTACAGGTCGTCCTGTGCCTATGCTGATGCAATATTTACTTAACCGCGCCAATATCACGGACGCACAGCAAGACTAATAGTCTAGTCGCGATACTTAACAAGCATAAGTCGCGACATAAAGTCGCTGCTACACAAGGCTAATCCAAACCGTAGCAGCGGGTTTATCCCGCGACATATAGTCGCAGCTGCAAAAAGTTAATCCAAACCGTAGCAGCGGGTTTACCCCGCGACATAAAGTCGCAGCTACACAAGGTTAATCCAAACCATAGCAGCGGGTTTACCCCGCGACATAAAGTCGCAGCTCACAAGGTTATTCCAAACCGTAGCAGCGGGTTTACCCCGCGACATAAAGTCGCAGCTACACAAGGTTAATCCAAACCGTAGCAGCGGGTTTACCCCGCGACTATATCCCGCACCAAATTAACACTACAAAGCTACTAAACCACCTCTGCAAGCACTTCCCACCACTTGCCATATTTTATTCTTCTTCTCTTGCTTCTTGATTGATGGTATTGCCTTTATATGGCAGAATACAGGCTTATTTATGTGCATTTAAGTGGCGCTATAATTAGTTTTAAACTAAGCCGCGCATACTGATTTTCTTCGTCTACGCTATCACGGTAAACAAGATTACAGATATTGAGCAGCTGTGGAGCCTGTGGCAAACCTCAGTACTCCTCGCAATTGGTATTATTATCATGACTATCAAAGCGCGCTTTTACGTGTTAAAACAAAACGATGAGCCGGGGATTAGCGTTCCGGCTCATTTTGATCTGGCAGCACAAACTGCGGCGAGCTTGTATCAAGCTGGACACCGTATCTTTGTTAACGTCGATAATACTGACGATGCTCATTTATTCGATGAGCACCTTTGGTGCTTTGACGCAGACAGGTTTGTGCCCCACAACTTACAAGGCGAAGGCCCCAAAGGCGGCGCACCGGTGGAAATTGGCACTATGCCTCCTGCTGCTCGTCGCCCCGTGCTCATTAATCTGGCTCGGGTCGTCCCTGACTTTATTCGTCGCTTTGAACAGGTGATAGATTTTGTGCCTGTTGAAGCCAGCGCTAAGCAAGCCGCACGAGAACGCTTTAAGCAACTTCGTGCACTTGGCGCAACAATTTCCACTGAAGACATTGAGAAATAGCATTTTTAGGGTTCTGTGTAATGGATAAAACCTACAATCCACAAGATATTGAACAGTCTTTGTATCAAGACTGGGAGTCAAATGGCTACTTTAAGCCATCAGGCAATGGTGACGCATACTCGATTATGATCCCACCGCCGAATGTCACAGGTAGTCTACACATGGGCCACGCGTTCCAAGACACTATCATGGACACTTTGATCCGCTATCAGCGTATGAAAGGCAAAAACACGCTATGGCAAGTGGGTACTGACCACGCAGGTATCGCCACTCAGATGGTTGTTGAGCGTAAGCTTGCAGCCGAAGAAGGTAAATCACGCCATGATTTAGGCCGTGACGAATTCATCAATAAAATCTGGGAATGGAAAGAGCAATCAGGTGGCACAATCACCAAACAGTTACGCCGTTTAGGTGCATCTGTAGATTGGGATAGAGAACGTTTTACGATGGATGACGGCCTGTCTGAAGCTGTAAAAGAAGTATTCGTTCGCCTATATCAAGATGACTTAATCTACCGTGGTAAGCGTCTAGTTAACTGGGATCCTAAATTACACACTGCAATTTCTGATTTAGAAGTTGAGAATAAAGACAAGCAGGGTCATATGTGGAATTTACGTTATCCACTTGCGGATGGCGTAACCACTAAAGATGGTAAAGACTACATCATTGTTGCAACCACTCGTCCAGAAACCATGCTTGGTGATACAGGTGTTGCAGTAAACCCGGATGATGAACGTTATCAAGACTTAATTGGTAAAGAAATTCTACTTCCTATCGTCAACCGTCGCATTCCTATCGTTGCCGATGAACATGCGGATATGGAAAAAGGCACGGGCTGCGTAAAAATCACGCCAGCACACGACTTTAACGATAATGAAGTTGGTAAGCGCCATGAGCTGCCAATGATCAACGTATTTAACAAAGACGCGGCTGTTCTAAATACGGGTGAGTGCTTTACTTTTGATGGTAAGCCACTTGAAGCGATGGATGCACCAATTCCAGAGCGTTTCCACGGCCTTGACCGTTTCGATGCGCGTAAGCAAATCGTTGACGAATTTGAGCAGCTTGGTCTACTTGAGAAAATCGACGATCACAGTCTAACCGTTCCTTATGGCGACCGCTCTGGCGTAGTTATCGAGCCACTACTTACCGATCAGTGGTATGTTCGCGTTGCTCCTCTTGCAGAGCCTGCAGTAAAAGCGGTAGAAGATGGTGATATTCAATTTGTACCTAAGCAATACGAGAACATGTACTTCTCTTGGATGCGTGATGTTCAAGACTGGTGTATATCCCGTCAGCTTTGGTGGGGCCACAGGATCCCAGCATGGTATGACAGCGAAGGTAATGTATATGTTGGTCGTGACGAAGCAGAAGTTCGTCAAAACCATAACCTTGATGCAAATGTGACGCTGACACAAGATGAAGACGTACTAGACACTTGGTTCTCTTCTGCACTGTGGACTTTCTCAACGTTAGGTTGGCCTGAAAACACGGAAGATCTAAAGGTATTCCACCCGTCAGATACCTTGGTTACTGGTTTCGACATTATCTTCTTCTGGGTAGCTCGCATGATCATGATGACCATGCATTTCATCAAAGATGAAGATGGTAAACCTCAAGTTCCATTTAAGACCGTTTATGTGACTGGCCTTATTCGCGATGAAAATGGCGATAAGATGTCTAAGTCAAAAGGTAACGTGTTAGATCCACTAGACATGATTGATGGTATCGATCTTGAGAGCCTAGTGACGAAACGTACTGGCAATATGATGCAACCACAGCTTGCGGCAAAAATCGAAAAGAATACGCGCAAAACATTTGTCGATGGTATTGAAGCACACGGTACTGACGCATTGCGTTTCACTCTTGCAGCAATGGCGTCAACAGGACGTGATATCAACTGGGATATGAACCGTCTTGAAGGGTACCGTAACTTCTGTAACAAGCTTTGGAATGCTAGCCGTTATGTATTGATGAACACAGAAGAACAAGACTGTGGCTTCAACGATAACGAAAAAGTGTATTCTCTTGCAGATCGTTGGATTTTAGGTCAATTCCAAAATACGGTTAAGGTGTTCTCTGAGCACTTGGATAACTATCGCTTTGACCTTGCGGCAAACACTATTTATGAGTTCACATGGAACCAATTCTGTGACTGGTATCTAGAGCTAACTAAGCCAATTTTATTTAAAGGCAATGAAGCGCAGCAGCGTGGTACACGCCATACGCTTATCACCGTATTGGAAGGCTTACTTCGTTTGATGCACCCACTAATGCCTTATATCACAGAGACAATTTGGCAACGTGTAGCACCAATTGCAGGTGTCGAAGCGAAGACAATTATGCTTGAAGCGTTCCCAGTATTCGACGAAAGCAAAGTTGATGCGCAAGCAATGGCTGACCTTGAGTGGGTGAAGCAGTTTATTATTGCTATCCGTAACATTCGTGGTGAAATGGACATCAGTCCAAGCAAGCCGCTAAACGTGTTACTTACTGGTGCAAGCGAAGATGACAAACGTCGTCTAGAAGAAAACCAAGCTTTCTTAAGCGCTCTGGCAAAACTGGAAACGGTAGACTTACTTGCAAGCAAAGACGAAGCA
The DNA here is from genome assembly GCF_041414765.1 of Pseudoalteromonas sp. DY56-GL79. Classification (NCBI taxonomy): domain Bacteria; kingdom Pseudomonadati; phylum Pseudomonadota; class Gammaproteobacteria; order Alteromonadales; family Pseudoalteromonadaceae; genus Pseudoalteromonas; species Pseudoalteromonas sp. DY56-GL79. The sequence continues at coordinate 73,849 of NZ_JANHZS010000010.1, forward strand.
CCAGCTTGTGCGACCGCATTTATCGGTGACCTTGAGATCATGATCCCAATGGCAGGTTTGATTGATGTAGAAGCAGAACTTGCGCGTATTGCTAAGCAGCTTGAAAAAGCAGAAAAAGGTCTTGAGCAAGTTGAAAAGAAACTCGCAAACGAAAAGTTTGTAAGTAACGCACCTGAAGCAGTACTTGCTAAAGAGAAAGCAAAATTAGCTGAATTTAGCGATGCAAAAACGAAGCTACTTGAACAAAAAGCCAAGATAGAAAGCTTATAATCGCTTTCTACCTTGGCTGGTTTTATACCAATTTACTCATTAAAAAAGCCGCATATTGCGGCTTTTTTAATGAGTAAATTGGTATGATTTACTGTTGCTCAAATAGGCTATCTGTACTTAACCCTTCGTGTTGTAAAATGTCTTTTAAGCGTCTCAACGCCTCAACTTGAATTTGTCTTACACGCTCTCTCGTTAGCCCAATTTCGCGGCCAACATCCTCAAGCGTAGATGGCTCATAACCAAGCAAACCAAAGCGTCTCGCTAGCACTTCTCGCTGTTTTGGGTTTAACTCTCCCAGCCAATCAACAATGTGTTTGTTAATATCGTTGCTCTGCACTTCGGTTTCTGGACCACCGCCCTTTTCATCCGCGATAATATCGAGCAGTGCTTTGTCATTTTCACCACCAATAGGCGTATCAACCGAGGTGATCCTTTCGTTTAGACGCAGCATTTTACTGACTTCTTCGACGGGTTTGTCGAGACATTCAGCGATTTCTTCTGCGGTAGGTTCATGATCCAGCTTTTGCGTCAATTCACGTGCTGTACGTAGGTAAACATTGAGCTCTTTGACAACATGAATAGGCAAACGAATGGTACGAGTTTGGTTCATGATCGCACGTTCGATAGTTTGACGGATCCACCAAGTTGCATAAGTAGAAAACCTAAATCCACGTTCCGGATCAAACTTTTCTACCGCTCGGATCAGGCCTAAGTTACCTTCTTCAATGAGGTCAAGTAATGCCAAACCACGGTTGTTATAACGACGAGCGATTTTAACCACTAATCTCAAGTTACTCTCTATCATCCGTTTACGTGAGGCTTCGCACCCCTTTAACGCTTTACGCGCAAAGTAAACTTCTTCTTCTGCACTGAGCAGTGGGGAAAATCCAATTTCACCTAAATAGAGTTGAGTAGCATCTAAGTTTTTAACCACTTCTTCTTTGGCAAAAACTTCTTCGTCGTCTTCGAGGTCTTCAAGTAATTCGTCTTTCGGTTCGTCAATATTATCATCTTCGAACTTGTCTAACTCTGGAGTAGATTTTGTAGGTAATTTTGCAGTGTGAGCCATAAGTATTCTCCCCAAGCGAATAAAAGTAAGGGTACTCGAACCAATCGAAGTACTCGCATTACTTTATGGCAAGTATTTTGCCGGGTTTACAGCTTGACCTTTAAAACGGATCTCAAACCTAAGCGCCGTCTTAGAAGCATCTGTACTACCCATTTCGGCAATTTTTTCCCCAACTTTAACTTTTTGCTGTTCTCTGACGAGTAACTTAGCGTTGTGGGCATACGCACTTAGATAATCATCCGTATGTTTCAGAATGATTAAATTACCATACCCACGCAACGCACTCCCTGCATATACAACTACACCGCCAGCAGCAGCCTTAACTGAAGTACCCGGTTTATTAGAGATCTCCAATCCCTTATAACCATTCTCTTTAACAGAGAAGTGACGAGTCACCTTGCCTTCAGCAGGCCATTTCCATAGTACCTTATTATTATACAAAGCCTTGGTACTACTAGATTTTTGTGTGGCTTGTCTTTGAACATACTCTCGTTGATTTGGCTTATCAAGCTCTTTTTTGGGGCTTTTGTTACTTTTTTGTTTTAAAGACTGAGACTTGTGGTTTACTTTCGTGTATTTTGTGTTCTTTTTGTTTTTATTTTTGGGATACTCTAGACGAATGATCTGATTGGGGTAGATCGTGTACGGAGGCTTAATTTTATTGATTTTCGCGAGCGTTCTTACATCTTTGTTCGCGCTAAATGCAATTGCAAATAAAGTATCGCCTTTTTTTACTTTGTAACTGCTTCCGTTAATATTAATTTTATGTGACGAAGTGGTCTTACCAGAGTATAAAGTTGTTACAGGCGCAGGCGTATGATTCGATGAGCAGGCAACAAGCAGGCCGCTTAAACAAATCGATATGATGACCTGAGACTTGTGCATTACTTATATTTTCCAGTGCTACTATCAACGACTATCATATCAATCTAACTTAATTTTGCTTGGTTTTCACATTTAACTGGAAAAAATAGTTATATTTTATGGAGTTGTTTTTAAAGCTACAAAATTAACCGACTTCGCCAGCGACTAAAGGTACAAAGCGTACAGGTGCGAGGGCGTGACGAATAAACTGCTCCCCTTGTTTAACAAACAAGGTGAGTGTTTGCGCTTCAACTCCGATGGGAATGACCATAGCACCGCCATCTTCTAGTTGCGCCAACAACTCATCTGGAACAGATTGTGCCGCAGCAGTAACAATGATCCCTGCAAAAGGCGCTTTTGAAGCCCAGCCTTTCCAACCATCTCCATGTTTCATCGTCACATTATATAAATCCAGCAAATGCAGCCTTCTGCGCGCTTGCCACTGCAGTGACTTGATCCGTTCAATGCTAAAGACCTGTTCAAACACTTGCGCGAGTACGGCGGTCTGATAACCAGAGCCCGTCCCCACTTCCAAAATACGCCCTTTAACACCCACTTGTTTTAATACTTCGGTCATTTTTGCAACGATAAAAGGTTGCGATATCGTTTGTCCTTGTCCGATAGGAAGAGCTGTATTTTCATATGACTTATGTTTAAGCACTTCATCGACAAACATATGTCTAGGCGTGTTAGCGATGGCATTGAGTACCACTTCATCCTCTACGCCTTGCTTTCTTAGCAGTTCCACTAGCGCATTAGCGCTGCCCTGATAATTACTCAGCACATACGCCTCTTAAGATAACCAGCTCGCCACAGCATCTAAGCTTTCGTAAGCCGTCATATCTACCTTGAGCGGTGTGATAGCGGCATAACCGTTGTTTACAGCATGAAAATCCGTGCCTTCACCTGCGTCACTTTCATGGCCTAAGGTGCCATACCAGTACACACTTCGGCCCCACGGGTCTATTTGTTCGGTCATGGTATCCGCTTTATGACGTGAGCCTAACCGAGTGACTTTAATCCCTTTTAAATCACTTAATGGAATATCAGGGACGTTGATATTAATGATTTGGTCTTTTGGTAGTGGGTGGTTTGCAAGCTTTTTAATGATCTCTACGGTGACATGTGCTGCAGTTTCGTAGTGGGCTTCATTTTTAGAGCAAAGAGAAACGGCAATCGCAGGTAAACCCACATGTCGACCTTCAGTAGCCGCCGCAACAGTACCAGAGTACAACGTATCATCGCCAAGATTAGCGCCATTATTGATCCCTGCAACGACTAAATCCGGCAATTCATCCATCAGTTTGTTCACTCCAAGGTGAACGCAGTCGGTTGGCGTGCCATTTACGGAGATAAAACCATTATCTAGCGTAGTCGCTCTGAGTGGGTTTAATAAGGTTAACGAGTTACTCGCACCACTACAGTTTCTATCTGGACCAATGACAGTTACATCCGCGATTTGTGATAACGCTTGATACAAGATAGCAATGCCCTTGGCGTGAACACCATCGTCATTACTCAATAGGATCTTCATATTTCACCTCTTTTTCTTGTTAGACAATGAGTATCTCACTGCTGTATCGACTCTTCGTGTTTATTAAACTTTTTACTGGCATCTTTATGATTAACAAGCTCTCTGAGCAGCGCCGTGGCAAAAGTTCCTTTTGGTAAACTGAATTCTAGGGTTAGCGTGCTATCGTCAGCCATACTCACCTTAAGCGCTTCAGGTATTAATCTAAGCGCTCTGCGCTCATTTTTCATCCCAAACTCTGCTAATCCTTCGTGCCATTTAGCGAAAGGTGCCAACCATTCACGCTCTTGCGGCAATAAGCCCTTTTCACCCTTGCCAACCAATGGCGCCGAAAGCAAAATGTCGCCATTCAGTAACCGCTCAATGAGCTCGCAATCAATCTCTGAATCAAAAAAGGCGTTACTACCGCTCAGTAAAAAGATTTCACGGTGCCAAGTCGTTGCCAAGCCATGCTCTGCCACGCGGCGGCTGACAACTTCGTTGAACAGATGAGAGCGAGCGGCTGAAAGTACCAACCCTCTGAGCTTTTTATCGCGGATCTTTTCGCCGTCAAATAACCTATCTGCCATGGCTAAGTTGTGGCCATCATGACCAAAACGTTGTTCTCCAAAATAATTAGGAACCCCTTGGCGTACGGCATTAATACGCGACAGAATATCAAGTGGAGCAGTCACGTTTCTGAGGGTAATGGCAAAGCGATTGCCCTTATGACAACCTGTTTTTAGCTTTCGATTGTGCCGTATTTGTTGCACCACAAAAATAGAGTCACTATTTAATGCACTAAAGTCTACCGACTTTTTAATTGGCACCGGCACGCTAAACCACTGCGTACATACGCCGTGTCTGTCTTTAATTCCTGCATAGCTGACATCTCGCGGTGAAATTTGGGCAAACTCTGCAAGCTTTTTAGCGACAAATGCAGTGTTTTCTCCCTTTTTAATGATCTGCAAGCAAACATGCTCACCTTCGCCAGTAAAAGGAATATCTAAAATTTCTTCGACTCTAAAGTCTTCTGGTTGTGACTTATAATCGCCGTCAGATAACGGTTTGCCATAAAGATAGTTGAGTGTCTTCATGCTTTTACCAATAGCACCACAGCATGACTTGAAATCCCTTCTTTACGCCCTTCAAAACCCAGTTTTTCGGTGGTGGTTGCTTTAACATTAACTTCGCCTAGCTGCGCTTCACAGTCCGCAGCAAGGTTAGTACGCATCGCATCAATATGTGGTCGCATTTTTGGTGCTTGTGCGACAATTGTGACGTCGATATTGCCTATTTGATAGCCAAGCGCTTTCACTTGTTCCATCACGCGGCGTAATAAAATGCGGCTGTCGATATTTTCAAATTCACTCGCAGTATCAGGAAAGTGCTTACCAATATCTCCCAGCGCAAGTGCCCCCAACAAGGCATCACACAATGCATGAATTGCCACATCACCATCCGAGTGAGCAATAAAGCCCTGTTCGTAAGGGATTTTTTCCCCACAAATTGTCAATGGGCCAGCTCCACCAAATTTATGAACATCAAATCCGTGGCCAATTCTAATCATGCTGTTTACCTTGTTGTTGAATTATAAACTCCGCCAGAGGTAAATCCTCCGGCGTCGTGATCTTAATGTTATCCGTGCGCGCGGCAATGAGTTGGACTGGCCGATTTTGTAATTCCATCGCAGATGCTTCATCTGTGATATGTGCACCTTGAGAAAGCCCAAGCTCCAGCGCAGCCAATAACTCTTCATACCTAAACATTTGAGGCGTAAAAGCCTGCCATAACGACGCTCTAGGTACGGTCTCCTGTACCAACTCCGCACCACGTTTGATGGTATCTTTAACCTTGGCAGCCAGTATGCCACCTTGCTGTTGATTTATACATTGTGAAATCAGCTGATGAATATCATCCAGCGCTACTAAAGGTCGAGCTGCATCATGAACTAACACCCAGTCAGGGCGACTTGGTGCTAACGCTTTTAGCGCCAATAAAACGGAGTCGGCACGTTCTTGTCCACCTTCACAATAGCTAAAACGGCTATCAGGTAGTAACGCCGATGAAAAATATCCATCATCTTTGGAAACGGCGACCATAAATTGATCGACGCATTCAAGTCCAGCTAGTTTTTCCAGTGTGTGTACTAAAATCGGTTTACCTAATAGTGGAATATACTGTTTAGGCATCTGCGCCTGCATACGACTGCCAACCCCAGCTGCGGGGATGACGACTGCAAGTTTATCGTTTCTTTTCATGAGGTACTTTCGGTAATACACGGATAAAAGTTTCGCCGGGTTTAATCATGCCGAGTTCATGACGAGCTCGCTCCTCAACCCCTTCAAGACCGAGTTTTAAATCTTCGATATCCGCTTTTAATAATTTATTTCGTTTACTGAGGTTGGCATTGGTTTCTTGGTGCGATTTAACCACGGATTTTATCCGAGTGTAGTCCTCCACGCCATTGTGGCCGAACCAAAGTCTGTACTGAATAAATAGCGCTAAAACCAACAGCGCTAACTGAAAAAATCGCATTGCTTAATCCAAACTTCTGTTTTTTGAGTCGATTAGGATCACTGACTCATTTTTGTTTTTTGTACTTGTGGCCAATTAATCGCGCTGGCAAGTAACATTTCTCTTAGCGTCAGCCTTCGTGGTATTGCCGCTTTGCCAAAATGCCAAGTATGACCACAACAAGCCGCTGTCATTAACGCTTTCGTCGGTTTTAACAGTTGTACACACGCTTCATCACTTGCTTGTAAGCTATTGCCACTAACACTAAACCAGCCAAATTGGTTGCAGTGCAGTTTGTCAGCCTCATTCACTTGGTCGACACTGTCGAGCCTAACGTTTGTCCCCGTCGAGTCTGCATATAGCATAGGAACCACCAGCCCCACTTTCACCTTAGTGGTAAAAAATGCTGCGTTGGCAGCGTCATCACATTTAGGCTGTGATTTTTGCTTTGCTAACCAACATCCATTGAAACTATCTAGCTCAAGCGGGACGTCACCATGAATAATATGTGTGGCCGCGCGCTCAACATAATACGGCAGGCTGTTTAACAAACGCTGAAGGCGAGTATGATCGGAGAGCTCAGCAAGTTTCGGCAACTCTCTGGCATAAAATACATTTACAAGCTCGGCAAATACAAGGCGAGATGCTTCGTCATACCAGATTGTATTTTGCTGCTGCTCCAAAACGCCTCCCGTCAATGCAATCTACTTTAGTAGACTGGTGTACATCCTTTATACACTAGCCATGTTTCAAATCAAAGCAAACTGCTCTGTTGTACTTGCTTACGGCTTGGTTCCTAGTTTTGCTTGCCCCTCAGCCATAAATTGTACTACCGAACTGCGTTTTTTTCCTATTAAGAAACTACCGTCAGTCAAAAACATAAAGTTCTGCCAACATCGCTTAAACACGTCAAAGCGGGTCTCGATCACATCATCTCGAGAGAGACAAAAATACACGGTGGTATTGGCTTGCCAATCAAGAAATTGCTCGATCGTTTCAGGAAATGCTTCTCCTGCTTCCCACGGCTGCTCCCAATTGAGGGTTTCTTGCCATGAGTCCGCTTTACCAACCCAATCTGTTTTATCAAAGAAATCAGGGTGATCTTTTTCGTTGCTTACCATAGTGCTCCAAAGCACCGCAGCGCGCGCCGCTGACATTGGTTTTATCAATGCCAGGTCGGATTCTTCGATTGGAAGATCTTTATGTTTGAAAACCCAAGCTTTCTTATAATCGTCCAGCGCAATATAATTCATCTTTAAACACCTTCAGTCTTAATGGCACGGATTATAACATTTCAGTCCGTCACGTACGGCTTTTATTTTTTGGAGCTTGAATTAGTGGATATCACACCTGGAATTTACCGCCACTACAAAGGAAAATTATATCGAGTGCACGCCTTGGCAACGCACAGTGAAACGCAAGAGAAGCAAGTGGTTTATCAAACCCTATATGGAGATATGAGTTTTTGGGTTCGACCACTTGAAATGTTTTTAGAAGACGTTATGGTCGAAGGCGAAGCGGTGCCTCGCTTCACCTTAATCGAAACCGAAGCGGGGTTGGCAGCGAAAAGCTGATTGTGGCAAGATGACCCTATCTCATCTGACCACAAGAAGTTGAATTATGTTTAAAGGTACTGATCAATATATTGCTACCTCTGCTCTACAACAGGCCGTGAATGCGGCCATCGTTTTAGAAAAACCCCTCCTCATTAAAGGTGAGCCAGGCACAGGCAAGACCTTACTCGCCGAAGAACTGGCAAAAAGTTTAGATACCGAACTAATCCAATGGCATATAAAGTCAACAACCAAAGCTCAGCAAGGCCTGTACGAATACGATGCGGTCTCGCGTTTACGCGACAGTCAACTTGGCGATCCTCGCGTTAATGACGTTGGCAATTACATCATCAAAGGTAAGCTGTGGCAGGCATTTACCGCCACAAAGCGTCCCGTTCTGTTGATTGACGAAATCGACAAAGCCGATATTGAGTTTCCCAATGATCTGCTGTTAGAACTCGATAAAATGGAGTTTCATGTCTACGAAACTAACGAGCAAGTAAAAGCCAAAGTTCGCCCAATTGTAATTATCACTTCTAACAATGAAAAAGAGCTACCAGATGCCTTTTTACGCCGCTGCTTTTTCCACTACATCGACTTTCCGAGCAAAGAAGAGATGCTGCAAATTGTAGACGTGCATTTTCCACATATTAAAGCGAATTTAGTACAACGAGCACTCGAAAGCTTTTTCCAATTACGCGACACACCAAACCTAAAGAAAAAGCCAAGTACGAGTGAGCTACTCGACTGGTTAAAACTACTATTAGCTGAAGATATTTCCCCTGACGCGTTGCATGACAAATCTAACCAAGGTGGCCTAATGCCGTTATTTGGTGCACTACTTAAAAACGAGCAAGATGTTTCTTTGGTTGAGAAGCTCGCCTTTATGAGCCGCCGCTGATCATGCTCATCGATTTTGTACTCACGCTTAGACGTTACGGTATCAAAGCGAGCCTGCGCGAATTACTAGACTGTTTAGAGGCGCTGGATAAAGAAGTTTGCTTTGCCGATCTAGACGGCTTTTACTTTTTGGCAAAAACCATCTTCGTGAAAGATGAGACCTTGTTTGATAAATTCGACCGTGCGTTTGCTGATTACTTTGAGGGAATAGAGTCAATAGACCTCTTCTCACAACTTCAACAGCAGCAATTGCCAGAGGATTGGTTGCGTAAAGAGTTTGAGAAATCACTGTCTGAAGAAGAAAAAGCCAAACTGAACGCCATGGGTGGACTCGATAAGCTCCTTGAAACGTTAAAAGCACGCTTGGCTGAGCAACAAAAACGTCACGCAGGCGGCAATAAATGGGTTGGTACAGGGGGCACCTCCCCCTTTGGCGCTTACGGCTATAATCCTGAAGGGATCCGCATTGGCCAAGATGGAAATCGCCACCGGAAAGCCGTAAAAGTATGGGATAAGCGGCAGTATCGTAATCTCGACAGTAATACCGACATCAGCAGCCGCAATATTAAGCTTGCACTCAAGCAATTGCGTAAATTTGCGCGCAGCGGAGCAAGTGATCAGCTCGACCTTAATGAAACTATTCGCGCAACCGCAAGACAAGGCGGCATGTTGGATGTGAAAATGGCTCCTGAGCGACATAACTCTGTGAAGGTATTGATGCTGTTTGATATTGGTGGCTCTATGGATGACCATATCCAGCTTTGTGAGCAACTATTCAGTGCCGCACACAGTGAATTTAAGCACCTTGAGTTTTTTTACTTTCATAATTGTGTGTACGAACATGTTTGGCACGATAATGACCGTCGTGACAGCGAATTACTTGATACTTATCAGCTAATTAACCGTTACGGCTCAGACTATCGGCTAATATTTGTTGGTGACGCGACAATGGGCCCCTATGAAATCACCTATCCCGGCGGTAGCGTAGAGCATTGGAATCAAGAAGCAGGCGCCACTTGGCTGAATCGTTTAACCAATCACTTCAGTAAGGTGGCTTGGCTTAATCCTCAGCCGCAAAGCTATTGGTCTTATTACCATTCAATAGAGCTAATAAATCAATTGATGCAAAACAGAATGTATCCGCTAACAATAGAGGGTCTAAGTCAGGCGTTTAAAGAATTGAGCTAAAGCAGTGCTGCTTGCAAGGTAAGCACCTTGCAAGCAATGATGCGAAATTAGTCATTCGCTTCGATAGGTTCTAGTTGTAGTTTTGAAGCAATCAATACGGCTTGAGTACGGTTATAGACACCCAACTTTCTGAAGATAGCGGTGATATGTGCTTTCACCGTTGCCTCTGAAATATTTAGCTCATAGGCAATTTGCTTATTCAGCAAGCCTTCGTGTAAATATTGCAGCACTTTATATTGCTGTGGCGTGAGCGAGGCCACTTGTTGGGCAAGCTCTTTGTCTTCCCCTTCGAGTTCAGCCACTTTGTCTTTCATGCCTTCAGGCAACCACGTGTCACCTTCGAGCACTTGCTCTATGGCTTCGGTAATTTGTTCTACTGACGCCGCTTTTGGGATAAAACCCATCGCGCCGTATCCCATCACTTTAGAAATGATAGAGAGGTCTTCGCTTCCCGAAACCACAACAACTGGAAGACTTGGGTGATCCTCACGGATCCGAATTAGTCCATATAAATCACCATTGCCCGGCATATGTAAATCGAGCAGGAGTAGGTCTAGTTCTTCTTGTTGTTGTAAGACCGAGAGCGTAGTGTCAAAGTTTTCAGATTCGAATACCTTTAGTCCTTCAAACTGCGCTTTTAGAGCCCCCTTAAGCGCCTCTCGAAATAGAGGATGATCATCCGCGATTAAAAACTGATACATGCTATGCTCCTAAAAAATCGGCTGTTATCGTAAAGATAACAGCCGTTATAGTATGTTTATATTAGGTCGCAATTCAAGTTATTCAGTTAACGATTCAATCTATTCTCGATTAATTCATCAACCACACTTGGATCGGCAAGTGTAGAAGTATCACCTAACTGTTGATACTCGTTGGCTGCAATCTTACGCAAAATACGGCGCATGATTTTACCAGAGCGGGTTTTAGGTAAACCTGGAGACCATTGGATCATGTCAGGGGTTGCAATTGGGCTTAGCTCTTTACGCACCCAATTTCTCACCTCTTTAGTTAACTCGTCAGATACCGTTACCCCTTCATTTGGCGTGATATAGACATAGATCCCTTGGCCTTTAATGTCGTGTGGATAGCCTACCACAGCCGCTTCAGCAACCGCTTCGTGAGCGACTAGCGCACTTTCAATTTCAGCAGTACCGAGGCGGTGACCTGAAACGTTAAGTACATCATCCACACGACCTGTGATCCAGTAGTAACCGTCTTCATCACGGCGACAACCATCGCCCGTAAAATAAACGCCAGGATAAGCCGAGAAGTACGTTTGTTCAAAGCGCTCATGGTCGCCATAAACCGTACGGGCTTGTGAAGGCCAGCTATCCAAAATCACCAGATTACCTTCGGTCGCGCCTGTCAGCGTATTACCTTCCGCGTCAAATAGTGCAGGAGCAATACCAAAGAATGGACGGGTCGCAGAACCCGGCTTAAGTGCGGTAGCGCCAGGAAGTGGCGTGATCATGATGCCGCCCGTTTCGGTTTGCCACCAAGTATCTACGATAGGACAATCACTATTACCAATTTGCTCATAATACCAAGACCAAGCCTCTGGATTAATTGGCTCACCGACCGAACCCAAAATACGTAAACTGTCACGCTTAGAACTTGCTGTCGGCTCATCACCCTTCGCCATCAACGCACGGATCGCGGTAGGTGCAGTATAGAGAATAGTAACACCATGTTTATCAACGATTTCACCCATGCGACCAGACGTTGGATAAGTCGGCACGCCTTCGAATACAACTTGAGTACAACCATTTACTAGTGGACCATAAGCAATATAACTGTGACCCGTGATCCAGCCCACATCCGCGCTACACCAGTAAATATCATCTTCTTGAAGGTCGAATACATACTCATGGGTCATTGATGCATACACTAGGTATCCACCCGTAGTATGCACTACCCCTTTCGGCTGACCGGTAGAGCCCGAGGTATAAAGAATAAAGAGCGGATCTTCCGCATTCATCATTTCAGGTTCACATTCGGCAGGTTTATCAGCAACTAATTCATGCCACCATACATCGTGAGCATTCCATTCAACATCGCCACCTGTTAATTGATGTACAATCACATGCTCGATAGTGGTGACGCCAGCTTGCGCTACCGCTTCATCAACATTTGCCTTAAGCGGCACACAATTACCACCGCGACGACCTTCATCTGAGGTGATGACAACTTTGGCGCCAGAATCTTTGATACGGTCTGCAATCGCTGAAGGTGAAAAGCCCCCAAACACAACGGAATGGATAGCACCAATTCTTGCACAGGCCTGCATGGCATAAATTGCTTGTGGAGTCATCGGCATGTAGATAGCGACGCGGTCACCCTTTGCAACTCCTAGACTCTTAAGGCCATTGGCAAGCTTTGCGACTTCATCGTGTAGTTGTTGGTAGGTAATATTTTCTGTTTGTTCTGGGTTATCGCCTTCCCAAATCAATGCGATTTTATCGGCGCGCTTTTCGAGGTGTCTATCGATACAGTTATAAGAGGCATTTAATACGCCGTCTTCATACCATTTAATATTGATATGGCCTTTGTCGAATGAGGTATTTTTAACTTTACTATAAGGTTTGAACCAATCTAAACGTTGACCGTGCTCTTTCCAAAACTCTGCGGGGTCATCAACCGACTTTTGATATAGTTCTTGATATTGCTCGTCGTTGATTAATGCTGCGTTCTTGATTTTTTCAGGAACTGGATAAATGCTCTGTGACATAGTCATCTCCATTATATTTAGAGGTCTAGGTCTGCTAGACACGCTTTTCCTAAGGATCACCCAGCCTTGGGTGTTTAAGTATTAGACCTTAGTTGTAGAACACCTGCAAACGTAAAAGTTTCATACAACTTACCAATCGTACCTAATTTGATACAAACGTTATGTTCGCCTTATCCTCCACTCATTTACCGTATGCCACCTTAGTCTAATAGACCAATAGGTAATTGAGTAAAAACCAACCTTAAACAACAGTTAGTGATGATTAAAATGAATGTCAGCTGCTGCCAACTGCAAAGCACAGCTATTGAGGAACTGGATTATGACAACGAATAACATTAATAAAAAACTGCTCGCAGTTGCTATCAGTAGTCTCTGCACTCTCCCTGCCACTGCGGCTGAGATTGGCGATACTAAAGTTAACTATGGTGGTTATATCAAGCTTGATGCCATTTGGAGTGATTTTTCTGACGGCGCGCTGGGGGCGCAAAATATCGGCCGAGACTTTTACGTTCCTGGTACGACCCCGGTCGGGGTTAACTCAGATAGCGATGTTGTATTTGATATGCACGCTCGCCAATCTCGCTTTAGCTTCGGGACCGATACTAAGCTCGATGATGGCAGCAGTATCAAAACTAAAATCGAGCTAGACTTTATTTCTACATCTGGAGGCAATGAGCGTGTTAGTAACTCCTACTCACCTCGTATTCGCCAAGCCTTTGTGAGCTACAAGGGCTTCTTGTTCGGTCAGGCTTGGTCAAACTTCCAAAATGTTAGTGCGCTACCAGAGACTTTAGATTTCGTCGGCCCAGCTGAAGGCACCGTTTTCGTACGCCAAGCCATGGCTAAATACACCACGGGAAACTGGTCTTTCTCTATTGAAAACCCAGAGAGCACAGTGACCACTGCAGATAGTGGCCGTGTCGTCACTGATGACGCTAGCATGCCTGATTTCACAGCACGTTACACACACAATGCAGATTGGGGTCATATTGCCGTAGCAGCACTTGCACGCCAAATTACCTATAAAGTCGGTGGAGCTGATGAGTCTGAAAGCTCATTTGGGATAAGTGCATCTGGTCGTGTTAATTTTGGCAACAATAACTTGAAGTTTATGCTGACCCAAGGTCAAGGGCTTGGTCGTTACGTAGGCCTAAACGTTGCTAATGGTGCAGTATACGACGGTAACTCATTACATGCAATTGACTCGACGTCGGGCTTTATCGCTTATCAACATAGCTGGAATGAACAGTTCCGCTCAACATTCTTATACTCTTTCTTTAATGCTGATAACGAAAGCGATTTGCTGGCAGTAACTGGCGATCCGACAAAATCAAGTATGAGTTACAGCGCAAACCTACTTTATTCACCCGTGAAAAAACTTACCTTTGGTGCTGAATATAAGATGGGTACTCGGGAAACAGAAAGTGGCTTTGAAGGTGATTTAGACAGACTACAACTTTCAGTGAAGTACGTGTTTTAAGGTTTTGTTATTTTAATAGGCTAGTACCAATTCACTTCCTAACTGCGGCCTATTGGCCGCTTTTTTATTGTTGGTCGCGACATAAAGTCGCTGCTACGGTGTGTTTCTTCGCGACATAAAGTCCGCTGCTACGATGTGTTTCTTGGCGACTTAAAGTCGCTGCTACGGTGTGCTTCTTCGCGACATAAAGTCGCTGCTACGCGCTGCTACGATGTGTTTCTTGGCGACTTAAAGTCGCTGCTACGGTGTGCTTCTTCGCGACATAAAGTCGCTGCTACGGTGTGCTTTTTCGCGACATAAAGTCCGCTGCTACGATGTGTTTCTTGGCGACTTAAAGTCGCTGCTACGGTGTGCTTCTTCGCGACATAAAGTCGCTGCTACGATGTGTTTCTTGGCGACTTAAAGTCGCTGCTACGGTGTGCTTCTTCGCGACATAAAGTCCGCTGCTACGATGTGTTTCTTGGCGACTTAAAGTCGCTGCTACGATGTGTTTCTGGCGACTTAAAGTCGCTGCTACGATGTGTTTCTTGGCGACTTAAAGTCGCTGCTACCGTATGTTTCTTAGCGACATAAAGGCGTTGCTACGGTGTGTTTTTTCGCGACATAAAGTCCGCTGCTACAGTGTGTTTTTTGCGGCATGAAAGATCGCGGCTACTCGTGGGATTTCATCGTCTTACGTTGTGACCATATCGCGCCAATAAAAAAACCCCGCTGGCTGGCGGGGTTTTACAATTATCTCAAAAGCATCATCTTATTGTGCTTTTGCATCCTTCATATAATCAAAAAACTTGCTGTCCGGTGATAACACCATAACGTCATTCTTATCTTTAAAGGTATTTTTATATGCTTCAAGCGAACGAACAAACCCGAAAAACTCAGGGTCTTTGTTATACGCGTTTGCATAGATGTTTGCAGCCGTTGCGTCACCTTGACCGCGAACTGCGCGAGCATTACGCTCAGCATCTGCAAGCATAACGGTAACACGACGGTCAACATTAGCACGGATGGTCTCCGCCTTCTCTTGACCCTCAGAACGGTGCTCTTTCGCCACTGCTTGACGCTCCGCACGCATACGCTGGTAGATTGAGTTACTTACTTCGTTAGGTAGATTAATTTGCTTAACACGGACATCAAGTACTTCAATCCCAAGCTCAGTTGCACTTTCTGACGCTTGAACTAACGCTTCCTCCATTAGCTCGCTACGTTCACCCGATACTATCTCTTTGATAGTACGCGAACCGAAGTTTGTTCTTAGACCGTTATTGACCTTTTGTTTTAGTAGCGTTTCAGCATATTGCTTATCGCCACGCGCACGTAGGTAATAAGAGCTAAAATCGTTTACGCGCCACTTTACATACGAATCCACAATTAAGTCTTTTTTCTCGCTCGTTACAAAGCGATCAGGTTGACCATCAAGTGTTTGGATACGTGCATCTAATTTGCGTACTTGGCTAAAGAAAGGCACTTTCAGGTGAAGGCCAGGTTCATATACCAACGCATCGCCATTCTCATCTTTTTGTACCTTGCTAAATAGCAGTACGATCGCTCTTTGACCTTCGTTTACTACAAAGATACCTGAGAAAGACATGATCACGGCAGTGACTAATAGAAGTAGACTAAAATTCTTCATATTGATTATCTCCCGTTACCAAATCTGTCGCGGTTAAATCTATCACCGCCTGAATTGACAGAACTATTTTGCTGCTGGTTACCTTCTATTCTTTGACGAAGTTGCTCTATTTCACTTTGATTTGGTAAACGAACTGGTGACGAAGCATTGTTATGTGATTGCATAATCTTATCAAGCGGTAGATACAACATGTTATTACCACCTTCAACATCAACCAATACCTTTGAGCTTCGACCTAAAACTTGCTCCATCGCATCAATATATAAGCGTTTACGCGTTACTTCTTTCGCCGCTTGGTATTCTGGCAGTAGCTTTTCAAAGCGCTCCACTTCACCTCGAGATTCAAGGATAATACGTTCGCGATAAGCTTCTGCTTCTTGCGTCATACGAGTTACTTGACCACGCGCACGCGGTTCAATTTCTTTCGCATAAGCTTCTGCTTCACGGATAAAGCGCTCTTCATCTTCTTGCGCAGCAATCGCATCATCAAATGCGTCTTTTACTTCTGAAGGAGGACGCGAGTCTTTAAAGTTAACGTCTGTAACAATCAAACCAAGATTGTATGGTTCGATAATACTGTTTAGCTCTTCCCAAGTGCGCTGACGAACCACTTCACGACCTGTAGTTAACACTTGGTCCATGCGAGAATGACCCACAACGTAACGCAGAGCACTGTCTAGCGCTTGTTGTAAGCTGTGGTCAGCATCGGTCACACTAAAACGATAAAGCGTTGGATCTACAACACGATATTGCACTTCAAACTCAACGCTTACTACGTTTTCGTCTTCCGTAAGCATAAAGCCTGAAGCCGACAATGAACGTACCGCTTCAATATCTACAGGAATAACACGCTCGATGAACGTGGCTTTCCAACGCAGACCCGGCTCAGCAATACGGTCAAATTTACCAAATTGCAGCACGATACCGCGCTCAGCTTCTTTTACCGTGTAAATACCACTTAGTGCCCATACGATGGCTGCGATAATAAGTATAAAGACGAAACCAGCACCGCCTAATCCGCCATTACCACCTTTCCCCGGCTTACCGCCGAAAATACCGCCGAATTTATTACCAAATTTACGGAATACTTCATCTAGATCAGGTGGGCCTTGATCCCGCCCCCCGCGGTTTTTCCACGGATCGTTATCATTGCCATTATTACCCGGTTCGTTCCAGGCCATAGCTATACTCCATTGTTATTTAAATGAATTAGGTTAAATCTAACAAAATTCGAGCGACTCTCATATAAAAATACGCTCGAAATTGACGATTTTTAACTACCAACGACCAAATCATTGAGATTTCGCCCGAATTCCTTATTGAGCTTTTCCCATTCGATTTTTGGCATTCTTACCGAAACAAGCCAGTTGCCTTGCTCGTCGTAGCCTTTTTCATCCACGGCATTAAGCTCAAATAGCGCACCTCGTAAACGCCCAAGCGCAGGAGGGACGGCAAGCTCAGCTGTGAAAACGGTTTTTGCCAACAACTCTTTAACGGCGTCGAATAACAACGAAATCCCTTCTCCAGAGTGGGCACTTAACCACACTCTGATCGGTTTTCCTTCATCGTCCCTATCTATTCTAGGCGCAACTTCGTCCATTAGATCAATTTTGTTGTAGACTAAAAGTTGAGGAATGTCATTGGCTTCAATTTCCTCTAGAACCAATTGTACCTGTTCTATATTTTCTTTTCTTCTCGGATCTGCAACATCGATGACATGAAGCTGTAAATCTGCCTCACGAGTCTCTGTTAAAGTCGCCTTAAATGCTGCTACCAAGTCATGAGGTAAATGACGAATAAAACCTACTGTATCTGCTAAGATAACGGGGCCAACATCATCGATTTCTATCTTTCTTAGCGTAGGATCAAGCGTTGCGAACAATTGGTCCGCAGCATATACATCCGCATCCGTAATTTTGTTAAACAGCGTCGATTTACCCGCATTGGTGTAACCTACTAGAGAAACGGTTGGGATCTCGTTACGACTACGCGCTCGACGCCCTTGCTCACGCACAACGGCAACTTTGTCCAATCGTTTACGAATACTCTTAATTCGCTCTCTTAGTAACCGTCTATCGGTTTCTAATTGGGTTTCACCAGGACCACGTAAGCCGATCCCCCCTTTTTGCCTTTCTAAGTGCGTCCATCCTCGAATTAAGCGCGTAGAGATATGCCTTAGCTGAGCAAGCTCAACCTGCAATTTACCTTCGTGGGTACGGGCTCTTTGCGCGAAAATATCTAAGATCAGCGTTGTCCTATCTAACACTCTGCACTTACAAACGCGTTCTAAATTGCGCTCTTGTGAGGGACTGAGTTGGTGGTTAAATATGATGACATCTGCGTTGTGGATGTTGACAATCTCGGCAATTTCTTCAGCTTTACCCGTTCCGACAAACAACTTTGCATGTGGTGCTTGACGGCTGCCTTGCACAACCGCCACACTACTAACACCAGCAGAAGAAACTAGCATTTCCAATTCACGTAGATCTTCGCGATCTCCTTCGTGAGGAAATTCTATATGAACCAAGACTGCCTGTTCGCCGGCTTCATAACGGTCAAACAAGCATTAAGCTCCTACTAATAAGAATTAATAATTACCTTCTTCACCTTGGTCGCCCGCTTCACTTCCGGTTGCATTTTGGAAGTTAACCGCACGAGCTGGAACCACAGTGGAGATGGCGTGTTTGTAAACCATTTGGTTTACTGTGTTTTCAAGCAAAATCACAAACTGGTCAAATGACTGGATTTTGCCTTGTAATTTAATGCCATTCACTAAAAAAATTGAGACTGGAATGCGCTCACGACGCAAGACATTCAAAAATGGGTCTTGTAAAGATTGGCCTTTTGCCATTTTCTTATCCTTCGTTTTAGGTGTTATTATGTCAGGTCGTTGATTTAATCAGAACACGCTGATTAACAACTACTATTAGCTTAGCGAAGTTAGAACACGTTGCAAGTTTTCTTGACTATCGGTGTCAAGCCAAGTCACATCTTGCCACCCCCTCAGCCAAGTTAATTGCCGCTTCGCCAGTTGTCTGGTCGCTGCGACGCCTTTGAAAACCATTTCGTTATAATCGCACTCGCCAGCTAAATACTCCCACATTTGCCGATATCCGACACAGCGAATAGAAGGCAAATCAGGGTGTAAATCTTTACGTTGATATAAGGCCAAAACTTCATTTTTAAAGCCTTCATCCAACATTATTTTAAATCTTTTCTCTATACGTTCATGTAAGACTTTTCGGTCATTTGGCGCAATAGCAAACTGATGAAACTGATACGGCAATGCATCCTGTTTGCTTTGCTGCAATTGAGTCATCGTCTTACCACTAATGCGATAAACTTCCAAAGCGCGGTTGATGCGTTGCGAATCGTTTTCGCTGATTTTAGCCGCAGCTTCTGGATCAATCTCTTTTAATTGTTGATGCAGCGCAGGCCAACCCTTTTGTTCGGCTTCGCGCTCCAATACTGCTCTTATTTCAGCATCAGCCTCTGGTAATGGCGACAGGCCTTCAATTAAGCCTTTAAAGTACATCATCGTGCCACCGACTAAAATTGGCACCTTGCCACGCTGATGAAAATCATCAATTAGTTTAATAGCATCAGCACGAAACTCAGCAACCGAATAGCTTTGTGCAGGATCAATAATATCAATTAGGTGATGTGGTGCCTGTGCTTGCTCTTGTGCGCTCGGCTTTGCCGTACCGATATCCATCCCTTTGTACACTAACGCCGAGTCTACACTGATGATTTCGGTATTTAACGCTTGGCATAACTCTATGGCCAATGCGGTTTTGCCCGCTGCTGTCGGTCCCATTAGAGTAATGACAGGTAACTTGTTCACATCTAACCTACTAATAAACTGCACTAATCTCATATTATAGCTGATAGTACATAGTAATTAATACCTACTTAGGCACGAATTACTGCGAACTTAAAAAACTGACCAACTTCTGGGCATCAATTGTAACCGCACTTTTATGAATACGAGCCAAACATGAGGCTTTTGAAAGTAATTTTTCTTTAACTAAATCAAAATGCTGGCTATCGAAATAGCTACTGGGTGTTGAGACTTCTAGCCACTGTAACCAATCTTGGAGTTCAGCATCTGAGCTTGGTTCCATCATCTGCTTAGAAATTTCACCAACATCTATGCTATAGAGCGACACTGGCAACTTTTTAACTAAAATATGGCCATCAAAAATTTCAATCGCAAACCCTAAAATTGCCAACCAAGTTTCACGCTGCTGCAATGCTTCCAGTGCGGCTTTATCTAACTTGATGCGCACGGGTAACAACAGCGCTTTGCCTTGCAATGTGCCATCTTGCTCAATTTGCATTTGCCAATATGGCATCAGCCCTTGCCTACAATCACCAAACAACAACTGATTATCTTGCTCAAGCATGACTTTGCCTTGCGGCAACAACATCCAGCTAGATTTACTGGCGGATATCGGGACGCTACTTACTTCACTTAACGGTGAAGTACCTTCTTCAATTTGATCGAAGTGCTGCATCTGTTGATGTGATAGCCCTTGATAGAGCTGATTTACATTCACCTGTTTTTTGCCACCACCTGTTGCACCGCCATAATTACTTCGACCACCACCTGAGACTGCTCTTGATGCTTCAGAACGCTCGCCAAAGATACTTGGAGCCGAATAGGTCTGTGCTTGCGTTTCGGGCTGTAAGGTTGAACGGTAACTTTGATGATAGGTTTCATCTACTTGTTCTTGGGGCGTAAATAATGGCGATGCGATATCAGGTGCTTGAGTCTCGGTCTCACTTGCACAAGGTAAATCAATTTGCTCCGTCGCGACCTGCTTTATTGCTTGTACGATAAAGTCGTGAACCAAGCGCGCTTGATGAAAGCGAACTTCGTGTTTCGCGGGATGGACATTAACGTCAACTTGTCTCGGGTCTAACTCAAGATATATGACAAAACCGGGAAGCTCTTCATGCCCGATTGATTCATCAAACGCTTGGCGAATAGCATGCAAGATGAGCTTATCTCGCATCATCCGCCCATTTACGTAAGTATATTGCGTGCCGTTGTTGACCCCCGCAGGTAACACCCAACCGAATAATCTTAGTCCCTCATGACCTGAGTCGATAAAGCTTGCTTGCTGTAAGAATGCTTTACCACCAACTTGCGCAACTCGCTCAACACCTTTTTCAATAGTGCGTGGGCGATATTGGCGAACCACCTTTTGGTTATGAGTGAGCGTGATGGCAACATCAAAACGACTCAATGCAATGCGCTTAACCAGTTCATCGATATGGCTAAATTCGGTCTTTTCGGTGCGTAAAAATTTCCTGCGCGCTGGCGTGTTGAAAAACAGATCTTTGACTTCAATGGTGGTGCCGTCAGGGTGCGCGGTAGGTTGAACCTGCACAGCCATATCTCGCCCTTCGGCGAAAGCTTGCCAAGCTGTCTCTTGAGCTTGGGGCTTAGAGCTCAGAGTCAGTCGCGATACTGAGCTGATGGATGCCAGCGCCTCGCCTCTAAAGCCAAGCGAAGCAATACACTCCAGATCATCCAAGCTTTTCAGTTTACTCGTCGCGTGGCGAGACAGCGCCAACATCAACTCGTCTTTAACAATACCAATACCGTTATCACGGATCCGAATAAGCTTGTGTCCTCCGCGCTCAATATCTATTTGAATGCGCGTCGCACCAGCATCTATACTGTTTTCCACCAGCTCTTTCACGACGGATGCTGGACGCTCCACCACCTCACCGGCAGCGATTTGGTTGGCCAACCGAGCTGGAAGTATTTCTATCGTCATCATTTACGCTTTTGGAATAGTTAAGACTTGCCCAATAAACAAGGTATTGTTTTTCAGGTTATTTGCTTTTTTCAATTCACTGACCGTAATGCCATAACGGCTAGCCAGCACACTCAATGACTCGCCACTTTTTACTTTATGCGTTACCGGCTTATTGGATTGCATACGCGCAAAGAGCGAGTTATCCGGTGGATTTTTTTCATAATAGCCCTTTATCGAACTAAAAATAGCCCGAGCTAAACGCTCTTGGTAATGCGGAGACATTAATAGTTTTTCTTCTTGAGGGTTTGAAATAAAGCCAGTTTCCACCAGAATAGAAGGTATATCTGGTGATTTTAGTACCCCAAAGTTTGCGGCTTGCGGTCTGCTTTTGTGCATTTTTGCCACTTTTTTCAGCTCTTTGACGACTTCTTCTGCGACCTGAAACCCAGTTTTCATCGAATGTTCCATCGACATATCAAGTAGCGCTTTGGCTAAATATTTTTCGTTGGCCGTATCTTTAATTAAATCGGCAGCACCACCTAATAACTGTGAGTGTTTTTCTTTGTCTTCTAGCCACTTACCTATTTCAGAATTAGCTCTGCGTAGTGATAACACCCAGACCGACGCTCCGCGTGGTTGAGGGCTGGTGAAGGCATCTGCGTGAATAGACACAAAAAAATCCGCTTTTCTTTCACGCGCTCTTGCAGTTCTCGTATTCAACTTGAGGTAATAATCGCCAGTACGAATAAGCTTTGCGCTCATCCCCGGCTGGCTATCGACTAAGCGTGCTAAACGCTTCGCGATTTGAATGGTTACGAGCTTTTCATAAGTACCTGAAGGTCCAATGGAACCCGGATCTTCACCGCCATGACCCGCATCAATGGCGATAACAATATCTCTGTCTTGCGCCAGTGTTTTTCGTGGCGTGGCAGTTTTTGTATCGTCATAAGCGCTCATCTGCTTACCATACAAATCAACGACTAGTCGGTTTTTATACGGACCGGTTGGTGCTAACGCAAAGATTTTTGGCGTAGCGCTGCGACTTAGCTCCACAACAATCCGTGCAGAATTGCTGTTCTTCGGTTTGCTGTGGCGCACCTTGTTTACAACTCGATGTTCATCCGGAACACTCGGAAAGTCTTTTTGTTGCTTGGTGTTTTCAAGGTCGATCACTAAGCGCAGAGGGTTTTTCAGCACAAAATAGCTGTAATCCGGCTTATCGCTCATATCAAAAACAATACGAGTGCTTTCTGGGGAGGGCCAAACACGCACACTTTCGATGGCGTTTTGGGCAATGCTGTGCATGCTCGTTAAGAGCATGCAGATAAAAATGAAAATATAACTAATAGTCGGCTGATTACGCATAATCTTGTAATTGTTTTAATAGTGCCTCGCCGCGGCTAGACTTGGCCTCAAGTGTAATTTGACGGCCATCACCAGCATACTGCATTGTGACGTCTATATCTGGGTTTGGAATAAAGCCTTCACCTTTTTCAGGCCACTCAACAACACAGATAGCATTACTTGCAAAGTAATCCCGGATCCCCATGTATTCGAGCTCTTCAGGCGAACCTAATCGATATAAATCAAAATGATATATTGAGACATCATCCAGTTCATAAGGTTCAACTAAGGTATAAGTTGGACTTTTTACCTTACCTGAATGACCAAGGCTTTGCACAATACCGCGAGTGAGCGTGGTTTTACCTGCGCCTAAATCACCGTGTAAAAATAGTACCGCACCTTGACGAATAACATTGGCAATTTTATTACCCATGGCAACTGTTGCTGGCTCATCAGCCAAATCGAATTTCATATGACCTGTTGTCACCCTAAAATACCTCGAATATGTTCGAATAAATCCCCGGCCAACATACCTTTTTCGCCATCATGGGCGGCCTGCTCGGCAGCTAAACCATGAATATACACGGCTAGGTTTGTTGCAGCAAATGCTTCCATCCCTTGGGCAATTAAACCGCCTATCATACCAGATAAAACGTCGCCCATCCCAGCACTCGCCATTCCTGCACAGCCTGAACGATTAATATTTATCCGCTCACCTTCAGATATCAAACTACCCGGCCCTTTTAATACCGTAACGGCGCCATATTCATGGCTAATTTTTTTAGCCACCGCGAAGCGGTCGCGCTCATTTAGCGATGTCTCTAAGTGACTCAATAATCGCCTTGCTTCACCAAGGTGAGGCGTTAACACCCAGTTTGATTTTTGCCTTGGTGCATGCGCTAAACAATTGAGCCCATCAGCATCTACAACCATCGGCAATTCAGTTGCCATCGCACAGTTAAAAAGCGCTTTGGCCCAAGCGTCTTGACCAAGCCCGGGACCAAGCACTATCACACTGGCTTTTTTCATCAGTGGCGATAACTCATTCGCACTCTCAACACCGTGTACCATTAATTCAAAGCGCCCCTGTAAGACGCTCGCGATATTATCAGGATGAGTCGCTATCGATACAAGGCCAGCCCCAGCTCGCAGAGCAGCTTCTGCTGCCAATCGAATTGCCCCAGCCATGCCACGATTACCGCCAACAAGTAACACATGACCATGGGCATTTTTATAGCTATCTAGTGCTCGCTGCGGCCTTGCTGCCATTAACGTTTCATGATTTAAGTAATTAGATGTTGGCGTTACTAGAGTTTTGAATGCTTCACCTACGTCCAAGTCGGCTAACAATAACGTTCCCACAAAACGCTTTGCCGAGCCGCTAAGTAAGCCCTGTTTTAACGCGATAAAGGTGATGGTTTTGGTAGCTAAAAATGCACTGGCCGCAACTTCTCCTGTTGTGGCATTTATACCGCTCGGTACATCAAGTGCCAACCTAGTCACCGGCAGTTTATTTATTTTGTCAAAACAAAGGCAAACATGGTCAGGCAGCTCACCTCTAAAACCGGTGCCGAATACACCATCAACCACAACCGTAAACTGACTTAACTCTACCTCGTTCAACGAGAAAACCAATGCGCCTTGATATTGAGAAAATGCCTGCTGCGCATCGCCCATTAAGCTTTCGGGTGCAAATAACGCGAATACGGTGACGGAAAACCCGACCTGCTGACATAATTGAGCAACGACAAAACCGTCTCCCGCGTTATTACCTTTACCTGTGATAACTAAGATATGGCTGGATTTTGGCTGGCTGTTTTCAATAAAGCGAAATGCAGCAGTCCCAGCTCGTTGCATTAAGGTACTTAGGTTTGTACCTGATAACTTTGCGGCTTTTGCTTCATATTGCTGCACTTGTTGGGCTGAATAAGCAAATTGTGGTAAATTGTCCGTGTATTCATTAGCCATTATTTCTTCCCGTGACGACCGATAATATCAATTATAGTGAACTTGCAGCACAAATTAAGCAATGGGGCCAAGAACTTGGCTTTGCAGAAGTCGGTATAACCGACATTGATTTACGCGATCATGAAGCGCAACTTCAGCGCTGGTTAGACGCAGGCTATCATGGTGAAATGGCGTATATGGCGGCGCATGGAATGAAGCGTGCCCGCCCCGCTGAGCTGGTTCCTGGCACTCAGCGCATTATTTCGGTGAAAATGAACTACCTGCCACCCGATGCCAGCTTTGCCAGAGCGCTTGGTAACAAAACCACCGCCTACATCTCTCGTTATGCATTAGGTCGAGACTATCATAAAGTAATGCGCAACAAGCTAAAGCAGCTCGGACAAAAGATTGAGCAAGAAGTCGGCACGTTAGGGTTTCGTCCTTTTGTCGATTCAGCCCCTGTACTAGAGCGACAAATTGCAGAAAAAGCAGGACTTGGCTGGCGTGGAAAAAACAGTCTAGTGATTAATAAGCAGGCGGGTTCTTGGTTTTTCTTGGGTGAGCTGTTTGTTGATATTCCTCTTCCCATTGATAAACCAAACCAAGAAGAAGGTTGCGGCCGTTGTACCGCCTGCCTAACTTTATGCCCCACCGGCGCCATCGTAGAACCTTATGTCGTCGATGCGAGACGCTGTATTTCTTATCTCACTATAGAGCTTCAAGGCGCTATCCCAGAGGAATTTAGGGCAAAAATGGGGAATCGGATATACGGTTGTGATGATTGCCAGTTAGTCTGCCCATGGAATCGCTATGGTCAAATAACGGAAGAAGCCGACTTTTTGCCGCGAACTCAACTTAAAGATCAGCAATTATTGAGCTTATTTGCTTGGGATGAAGCAACATTTTTGAAAAATACCGAAGGTAGCCCCATTCGCCGGATTGGACATGAACGTTGGCTGCGAAACTTAGCCGTTGGCCTTGGCAATGCACAATACGATGAAGCTATCGTTATAGCACTGGAAGATAAGCGTCAGAGTGCAACTCCCCTTGTTATCGAGCATATCGACTGGGCGTTGGAGCAACAAAGACAAAAGTCAGACCAACATGAGCGCAAAAAAGCAAGGTTGATCCGCATTATTGAAAAGGGCTTGCCACGAGACGCTTAGCGGATTTGTTGCGATAAAAAAGTCGCGCTAAAGCGCGACCTACGGCGGTATTGGAAAGTAGGGTTGCTATTCTGAGCGTCGCGAGAGTAGTTTTAAGTCTTCTTCAATATCATGGAAAGCGGTTTTCACTTCTCGCACACTTTCTTCCCGTGCGACTGAGCTTTGAATCGCTTTATCGACGTTTTGATAGATAAACATCTCCTGATCTTCGTCTAGGCCCATTGTCGGAATGCGCTCTTCAAATAACTCTTGTAATGAACGGAACACTTTTTCGTTTTCTTGACGATTTCTATCAAGCAGCGACACCATGCTATTAAACTTACCTTGCACCATTTTTATCGCTTCTTCCAGGTCCTCGTGTTGCTGTACCAGCTTACGTTTAGTGGAAATAGCAATTAACTGTTGCTCCGTTACACTGGCAATAAAGCAAATATGATCCCGCAATCTACCGTGTTTATCTGGATCGTCTCCCGGCATATTGAGGATCAAAATACTCAAAAATGGATAGTTAACCAATATGCGGTTAGTAAATTCATGTAATCGCCCTTTGGTGTGTAAGATCTCAAATAACTCAATGACGATAGGTGAGCAAATTCCGGTAGTTGCAAAGTGATGCTTTTGTCCCTCGAGTCGAACCTCAACATTACAATTAAGTCCCAGTCCCTTCAAACATTGACATAAAGCTTCCGCCAGTCGTGGGATTGTTTCTATTTCACCGATTTGCTCGATGTAGGTAACGATTTGCCCCATTTCACTGCTATTAGCCATGGCGCTAAATGCTGTGGAGGTTGCATCTTCAATTTGCTGAGCCAGAATATCTTTTTCTAGTAGCATTTGATTCAAGTGCGTGAGTTTGGCTTTTAGTTCACCTTGGCCAAATGGCTTAACAATATAATCTTCAGCTCCCATTGAGTAGCCTTCCATGCGCTCTTCAACAGAGCCCCTTGCCGACACAAACATAACGATAATATGCTGTGTGTTTGGATTGGCTTTAATCGCCTTACATACCTCATAACCGCTCATTTTTGGCATGCTTACATCAAGTAAAATAACTTGAGGGTCAAAGTCTTCGACTACAGCTAGACATTCATGACCGCTTTCAACGGTTTTTAGCTCAAAGTCTAAGTCTTCTAAAATCTCTTCAATGATTTCTAGATTAAATGGTTCGTCGTCAACTGCTAAGATTCTGCGTAAAGCCATAAATGAATATCCTTCGTCGATTCACAATGGGAAAGGCACTGTGGGGAAAATACGGTAACTTAAGACCAGTGCTTCAACAGCTCCCAATCAGATTGTATTAGTACAAGCTCTATCATTATTTATAGACGCTTACTCAACGCCTTTCCAATTACCACAATTACACCGCATTACTTTCAAGGTGCTCTGTTAACGGCAGGCTCACATTGATACATGCTCCGCCCTCCGGATTATTCTCGGCGTAAATCTGCCCTTTATGCAGTAAAATAAATTCCTTACAAATAGCAAGACCTAAACCCGTGCCGCCAGCACCACTGTCTGTTTTACTGCTTTGCACAAACTTGGCAAAGATCTGTTCCAATTCGTCATCCGGAATACCAACCCCTTGATCGGCAATCTTGATATGAATATCTTGATCTTTACAGCTTAACAGTACACTCACCTCACTACCTTCCGGGCTAAACTTGAGCGCATTACCCAATAAGTTTCTGATCACTTGATTCATTTGCTCCGGATCGCAAAAGGTCATCACGCCTTGAGCGGGCTTTTCAAAACGAATTTTTATCTTTTTCTCAAGCGCAGTGCCGGACACATCTTCAATGCCGCTTTGGATCACATTAATCAAATTATGGAAACTTGGATTAAATGGAAAACGTCCCGCATCTAGTTTTGATAAATCAAGCAAGTTATTAAGAAGCACCAATAGGCGCTCACCGCTGGTTTCGATACGAGATAAATATTTTTTGAGTTTATCTGTAGGTACTTCAGGAGCCGTGAGTTTATCTAAACCGAAACGTGCAAAACTTAATATAGAGTGCATTGGTGTGCGCAATTCATGGGACATATTGGCTAAGAATTCAGATTTCGAGAGGTTGGCCGCTTCCGCCGCTTCTTTGGCTTTTTGTAACTGTGCCGTTCGAGCTTGCACTTCAAACTCTAGCAACTCTTTGGTTTCTTCTAATACTTCTTGCTGCTCTTTAAGCTTTGAGACATTTTTAAAAATGACCGCAAATGCCATATCGCCGTGATGATCGATTTCATTAAACGTTCCCATCAAAGGAATGCTGCGCTCACCCGCTTTTGGCAGACTCAGCTCACAGTTAAAATGCTTTAACATACCAACATGCTTCATCAAATCGCGTAATTGCGACACGGAT
This sequence comes from Pseudoalteromonas sp. DY56-GL79, assembly GCF_041414765.1. Classification (NCBI taxonomy): domain Bacteria; kingdom Pseudomonadati; phylum Pseudomonadota; class Gammaproteobacteria; order Alteromonadales; family Pseudoalteromonadaceae; genus Pseudoalteromonas; species Pseudoalteromonas sp. DY56-GL79. Next base: position 102,140 of record NZ_JANHZS010000010.1, read on the forward strand.
ATTTCATCAAATAGCTCAAAAATAGAGAGTGGCTGTAGTTCTTCTTCCGTCAGTTCAAACAATTCGCAACACGCGTCATTTGCTTCAATAATATGGCCTTGACGGTTGAACAGCATAATCGGATCCGGGGTATGTTTATAAATCACACGCAACAGACTATCGCGTTCAATTAAGGCATCGACCGTATCCTGTAGGCGCTCAACCAACTCTTGGTTATGGCGTCTTAAGAGCTCTGTTTGCCATAATTTATGTAGGCTTTGTAATAAATCGCTCTCATCAAACGGCTTAATCAGAATGTCTTCAACCCCTTGACGCACGGCTTCTAACATATCCACTTGATTAACCCGAGAAGTCATCAATAAGCAGCGGCAATTGTGGTGCACTTGACGAACTTTATTAAACACATCTAAGCCTGTGTCTTTTTCTAGATTAAAGTCACAAATAAGGAGATCAACAGGGTGTCGCTCGGCAACTTGCATCGCTTCATCAAGCGTCGTCGCGGTCGTCACCGCAAGCTGTGCTCCGCGTAGACCGTTAGCTAAGGTCTCTAGGCGAGGCGTATGATGGTCAACCAGCAACACTTTGGGCAGCACTAAGGTATTAGTAGAACCAATTTCCAGTAAGCGCTCAAGTAAGCCAGTAATATCTTTATTGGCAAAGAAAGGATAGATCACAATGCCATTTGGCAAGGCCCGGTTGATTTCACTGAAAGATTTTAAGTGCTCGGCATTATCGGGTTTAGGTGCCAGCAACACTAACTTATCATGATTCCTCAGTTGATATAACGCTTGGAGCTTACTGGCGGGCACCCCATGAGCAATAACAACAACATCAAACTTATCAAAATCGAGATTTGCTTCCAGACTCCGGTAATGCACATGCTCTACCTCACCACCGAGTAACTCAAATAATACCTTTACTCGCATCGCTTGCACACTGCTGCTGTCAATAATCAGCACTCGATTCGTCATAACCAGATCCTTTACCGATAATTCTGAGATCCAGTTTAGTAGAAGAATCACAAGACGCTAAAAAATAGCACTATTTTGATATGTTTGACGCCGCGGTCTAATTCACGCAACGAAAAAAATTCAAACAGCAAAGACCAACGGCGTATAAAGCTATGCGAGAGATTTGCCCAAAATCGTCAAGCTATAGTGATTACCATCCATGACCGCGACATTAGGTAATTCTCCCCACTTTTTATAACCGTGTTTTTCAAACAAGCGGATACTGGGGAGATTATGAGAAAAAATAAAGCCAAGTAACGTCGTAATAAACAGAGTTGGCGCTTGCTGCTCTGCAAAATCCATGAGTTTACTACCTAACCCTTGGCCTTGTGCCGCTTTTGCAAGATAGATACTCACCTCAGCCGTACCATCGTAGGCAGGACGTCCATAAAAGCTGCTAAAGCTTATCCATGCAACCACCTCATCCGCCTGCTCTACCACATAAATTGGGCGATTTTGCGTATGTGCGGCGAACCAACTTTGCTTTTGTGCTACGCTTACGGGCTCCGTATCCGCTGTGACTTGGCGGCTCGGTATCGTTTCGTTGTAAATGGCAACAATGGCGCAAAGGTCATGCGGTTTAGCGAGTCTAATATTCATGAAAGCTGATCAAGGTAACGAATATTTTCGTATCATAAGAGATAACATAAATAAAAGGAAAGCACTGATGATAAAAAGTCTTTCGATTCTGAGCTTAGCGCTTGGTTTCCTAATCTCGAGTAACACGTATGCAAAGACATCCAGCTGTGATGATTTTACCAATGTTGAGCTGCGAAAACTGCGTTCTGATGACTCACTTAATCTATGTGAATTTAAAGACAAACCGCTTCTCATCGTAAATACAGCCAGCAACTGTGGATTTACCGGACAGTTTGAAGGGCTTGAGCAACTACATCAAAAATATCAAGATAAAGGTCTTGTTGTTCTTGGTTTTCCCTCTGATGACTTTTTTCAAGAAGAAGACGACGAAAAGGAAACTGCAAAAGTATGCTTTATCAACTACGGTGTAACCTTCAATATGTTTGCGACATCGGAAGTTAGAGGCTCGGATGCCAACCCCATTTTCCAACATTTGAATGAAGTAACAAGTTCTCCAAATTGGAATTTTTACAAATACTTAGTGTCAGCTGATCGGAAGACAATCAAGCGCTTTAACAGCCGCACTAAACCTATGTCTGACGAACTCACTAGCGAAATTGAAAAACTCTTGCCTAGATAAGCTGATTTTTTAACGTACCTAGATTAGAATAAAGTATGAATAATAAATAATCATCGGAGAAATTATGGCAATCGCTAGTGCAAGACACATCCTAGTAGATAGTGAAGCGCAATGCATGGAGCTCAAAGAACGCATTGCAGCAGGGGAAGATTTCGCAGAAATCGCAAAGCAGTACTCCAATTGCCCGTCGGGCCAAGATGGTGGTGCGCTAGGTGAGTTCGGACCAGGCATGATGGTGCCTGAATTCGATAAAGTGGTTTTTTCAGCCCCAATCAATCAAGTACAAGGGCCAGTGCAAACGCAGTTTGGTTTTCACTTGCTTGAGGTAACCAGTCGTAGCGATTAATTCGCTTGCGAAAAGTTAATCACTTCGCCATCATTCCTTAATACCAGCTAGCTACATTTACTGAATGAGCGAAAAGATACTTAGTTGAAGGAATGATGGCATGAAACTTATCGGTTCGAACACCAGTCCATACGCCCGTCGAATTAGAATGTGGGCCGCGGCTAAACAGCTCCCAATGAGCTACCAGCATATAGATATATTTTCCGAAGCAGGCCATGACGAACTTATTCGCCATAATCCTGCCCGTAAGATCCCATTTTTAATAGACGATGCACAACTTATTTGTGACTCCAATCTGATTGTTCGCTATCTCCGTGAAAAACATCAACTTCCATTTCCCAGTTGGGATCAAGAAAATTGGCTGATCCTTATCAATGCCTGTAATGATTCTTTGGTGGAACTGTTACTTAGCAAGCGCTCAGGTTTTGATATTGAACAAGATAAACTATTTTTTAATCTACAGCGGGAACGAATTGGTCATACCCTGCACTATCTCAATGAAGAGTGTGTGACAGAAGAGTTTTTACACTGTGATTATCTCCAAATCAGTTTATACTGCCTTATTGATTGGGTTCTATTTAGAGAGCTCGTCGACCTGAGCGATTACACCAACCTAATGGCATTTCATGGCCGTTGGCAAAGCCAAGCAATCGCCCAGCAAACTGATCCACGAAATTGAGAACACCTATGATGAATGAAGAAGAAATTGGCTCAGAAGTCAGTGAGTTTATTGAGCAAGTAAAAAATACTGAAAGCGTTTGGGCACTTAGCTCTGATGACGGCGGTATGGTTGTGGTTGACTCAAACCAGTTTGACGAGACTGATGTGTTATTGCTTTGGGATAGTGAAGAAAAAGCGCAAGCTCAATGTCGCGACGAGTGGAGTGAATTCTCGCCAATGAGTATTGATGTTGAAAGTTTTCTTGACGAATGGGTACTCGACCTAAAAGAAGATGATGCACTCGTTGGTCTAAACTGGAATGATGACAACGTTTGTGTTGAAATCGAGCCCGTTGGTCTTGCTAGACTACTTGTCGATATCGAATAAAAGCACACCGCATCAAAGTGGCGCTCATCCTTTGTGAGTGCCGCTATTCCCCCGGCTTTGACACCAAAGCAATTAAAGTCCCTTCAATGGCTCTTACATAAGCTTGTGTTACTCTGCCCTTTTGGTTTGGTGGGCTTAATGGCTCAGCCCCAGCGGCTACCGCCTTATCATAGCATTCAGGGACATTTTCACAGCTGATGGTAATTTCAAAACCAAGTGCAGGCTGTTTAGGATGGCAACGAATATAGTCTTGCCTAAATTGTGATTGAGCTAACGGGTGGCTGGCAAAGGCGAGTTTCACTTCACCTGTGTCTAACTCACCATAATCCCCTTCATCTGTCATATCAAAAGTGCTCAAGCCAAATGCTTGATAGTAAAAATCCAGCACTTCCTCAACACTTTCTACATAAATCACCGTTTTGGCAAACACCTAAGCCCCACTATCAATAAACCTAATGTAACTTAACCTGAGTTTTGGGTAAGAAATGAGCTAACTCTTTATTTTTCAAGCTTGTCTAAACCATATACTTGTCCAGCCAGAGAGTTTTAGGGATAACTAGGCGGATTTACGCACCAATAGCTGGCTATTGGAAGTAAATTCAACAAAGTTAGCGCTGAAACTAGCTGCTAGAAAGGCATTAATTATCCGAAGCTCAGGTTATATATAACTTAAGCACAAATGTTGGGCAAGGTAAAACAAAGTAAGAGCGTTCAGGGGTTAAATATAGTCGGTGGTGTAAACAGAAGTTGGTTGGATAGGTGTGGAACTTATGTTTAGCTCGACACACTAACCAAATGGTGTCGAGCTAAAATTCTCGCAAAAAGCCTTACGACTTATTGCGGTTTTCTTTTGCGAATGCGCGAAGCTTACGCTTTTGCGATAGCGTCATTTTGTTTGAACGACCAGCGTAAGGGTTATCCCCTTCACGGAATTCAATCTTAATCGGCGTACCCATTACGTTAAGCGCTTTACGATAGTAGTTCATCAAATAGCGCTTATAGCTATCTGGCAGTTCGTGCACCATATTACCGTGGATAACAATACGCGGCGGGTTATAACCACCTGCGTGTGCGTACTTAAGCTTCACACGGCGTCCACGAACTAGTGGTGGCTGGTGATCCGCCTGAGCCATATCCATAATACGACGTAACATTGCTGTACTTACTCGCTTAGTCGCTGACTCATAAGCTTCGTCAATCGACTCAAACAAGTGACCAACACCTGTACCATGTAATGCGCTGATAAAGTGCAGACGAGCAAAATCAACAAAGCCCAGTCGTCTGTCTAGCTCAGTTTTGATACGCTCTTTGACATAATCATCAAGACCATCCCATTTGTTTACCGCAATAACCAACGAGCGACCCGCATTTAGCGCAAAACCAAGTAGGCTCAAGTCTTGATCTGAGATCCCCTCGCGCGCGTCTACAACGAGCAATACCACATTGGCATCTTCAATCGCTTGCAGTGTTTTGATAACCGAGAATTTCTCTACGACATCGCTGACTTTCTTACGCTTACGTACACCGGCGGTGTCGATTAACACGTACTCTTTATCATTGCGCGTCATCGGAATGTAAATTGAGTCACGCGTCGTACCCGGCATATCGTAAACGATAACGCGGTCTTCACCTAAAATACGGTTAGTTAGTGTTGACTTACCTACATTTGGACGACCGATAATCGCAAGTTTAACAGGCTTGTCTTCAAAACCTGTTTTGCCGTCTTCGGCTTCTTCACCTTCAAGGTAAAGCTCAGCGATATCTTCATCGTCATTCTCAAGCTCTTCATCTTGAGCCGTAAGCTCAGCGATAATCGGTTGTAGCGTCAACTCTAATAATTGAGTAACACCACGACCGTGCGCGGCGGCGATCTGTTGAACGTCACCGAGCGCTAGCTGGTAAAACTCAGCACAGTTGGAGTCAGCGTCAATGCCATCCGTTTTATTGGCGACAACAAAGCAGTTTTTCTGTTGTTTACGAAGGTGCTGCGCGATAGCTTGATCAGCAACCGTCATACCTGCGCGCGCATCCACCAAAAATAGCACAATATCCGCTTCTTCAATTGCAAGCAGCGACTGCTCGGCCATTTCAGTTTCAATGCCTTCTTCAGAGCCATCGATACCACCCGTGTCTACCACAATAAACTCGTAGCCTTCATAGTTTGCTTGGCCGTATTTACGGTCGCGAGTCAGACCCGGAAAGTCAGCAACTAACGCGTCACGAGTACGTGTTAAACGATTAAACAGTGTGGATTTACCCACATTAGGTCGCCCAACCAGAGCGATCACAGGAAGCATAGACTACCTCTTTTAAAAACAACAAAAGGCTTCGCAAAAGCGAAGCCCCATAAAATATCCAAAAATTCAGAAAGTTACTGCGGAATTTGAACTGCGCTAAGCTCACCATCACGCGTGTAAACAAATACTTTGCCATCAACCACAATCGGTTCGACGAAAAAACCTGAACTATCAAACTCAGTACGCGATACCAACTCACCAGAGCTCTTATCTAGCCAGTGTAAGTTACCTTCCTGATCGCCAACCACTACGTAGTTGCCAGCAACCGTTGGAGCGGTTAAATACCAACCGCGCAGAGCTGGTTGTGTCCAACGTTCAATACCTGAGTTTTTGTCTAGTGCGTACAACACGCCATCGCTATCAACCAAATAGATTACGTCAAGATCAAGTGTGAGGTCTCGGTAACTACTGTACTCACGATCCCACACCACATTACCGCTGCGCACATCAATGGCGACTAGTTTACCATTATAGGCGATAGAATACACATATGCGCCGCTTACAACGGGTTTAGTATCGACATCCACCAAACGTTCAAACTCAGAAGCCCCTTTTGCAATTGCAACATCCGAGCTCCATGCGGTAAAACCGTTTTCAGCGATAAGCGCTGTTAATTTACCACTTTCTTCGCCAACCAATACGCCACCATTCGCGCTGGTCGGTGAGCTTAGGCCTCGTAATGTCAGCGCAGGGACTTCTTGCTCATAGTGCCAACGCTCTTCACCTGTATCTGGGTGTAGCGCAACCAGCTTGCCTGAACCTAAGTTAACGTAAAGAAGACCATCGCCTGCAGCTGGCGCAGAAAGCGCTTCACCCGGTACCGACTTACGCCATACTATTTCGCCGGTTTCACGGTCAAGCGCAAAAACCTGTCCGTGCTCAGAGCCAACATACAGTTTGCCATAAGCTTGTGTGATCCCGCCTGACAGCTTCGCACTGTCATTGTCTTCCCATGGCCAAAAGTTCTTATTCTCACGAACATCAACTCGCCACTTTTCTTTACCTGTTTCAGTATCAAACGCTGTCACTATACCTTCACGGGCAGCGGCAAAAACAGTGTTCTGGTAGCTTACAGGAGATAAGCGCGAAAAGTAGTGCTCAACCCCGTCACCAATCCCTTCTTGCCAAACAACAGTGGCGTCGAATTGATTGTTGATCTCAGGGAGTTTTAACTCTTCTTCATCATCACTAGAAGAACAACCAGCGGTGAGTGCTGCAACACATAAAGCCAATGAGGCCATCGTTAACTTCTTCATGGCAACTCCTTAAACCGTTGTCTTTTGTGCAAGATCATCCAGTTTAATTTGCAGCATAGGGTTGCTATTGCCTTCCGCTGCTTCTAATGCCGATTGATAAGCACTACGTGCTTTATCTTTATCGCCTTGAGCAAGGTAAATATCACCTTGGATCTCAGCAAGCTGTGCCTTAAACGCTTCTGGCATAGGCTTAGCCAGTGTTGCAAGTGCTTGTTCGTATTGAGACTGAGACGCTTGTACACGTGCAAGTCTTAATAAAGCCGTTGCTTTTAGCTCAGCGTTGGCAACATTGTCAGCCGCCCAAGTTAGCTTCTCGGCAGCTAGCTTAAGATCGTCTTTGTCAATTGCCTCTTTAGCAGCAACGAAAGCCGCTAACACGGCGTAGTTAGAATCTGCATTTGCAGCAACAAAGGCGTCGCTTTTTGCTAGTACATCGTCACTTTCAACAACCTGAGTGTATGCTTCTGATGCTGCTTCTGCGCTATCGATCTGGCTTTGGTTATACGCTTTCCAGCCATACAGACCACCCAAACCAAGCACGGCACCGACCACAATTGTTGTACCATTTTCACGGAAAAATCGTTTTATTGCTTCTGCTTGTTGTTCTTCTGTTGAATAAATTTCCATTCTAACCTCTTAGCTTACCAGCTCTGCTAACAGCGTTTTTACTTCTGCAAGTGGTAAGGTGATTTGTTCTTTCTCTTCACGCAGATACTTCACTGTCACTTTGCCTTCAGCGAGTTCATCTTCGCCTAGCACGAGCGCAATAACAGCATCGCTTTTATCTGCACGTTTAAATTGTTTCTTAAAGTTGCCACCGCCACAATGAACCATCACGCGAAGGCCAGCAATATCATCTCGTAATTGCTGTGCAATTACTGGGGCTTGAATCGCCGCTTTGTCACCCATTGCAACGACGTATACATCAGCATTACGACGAATATCACCCACACATTCCAGCGTTTGTAGCATCAACACTAAACGTTCGATACCCATAGCAAAACCAACGGCTGGCGTTGCTTTGCCGCCAAGCTGCTCAACCAAGCCATCGTAGCGGCCGCCAGCACATACAGTGCCCTGAGAACCTAAGCTTGTTGTCACCCACTCAAATACGGTGCGGTTGTAGTAATCTAGGCCACGTACCAGTTTTTCATTAACTTGGTATTCGACGCCAGCTGCGTCTAAACGTTCACACAAATTAGCAAAATGTTCGCGTGATTCTTCATCTAAGTGTTCAGAAAGCTTAGGTGCATCAACAAGTACAGCTTGCACCTCTGGGTTTTTGCTATCTAACACGCGCAGTGGGTTGCTATACATACGGCGCAAACTGTCTTCGTCAAGCGCTTCTTTGTGTTGCTCCAGATATGCAATCAGAGCATCGCGATATTCAGCACGCGCTTCATTTGACCCCAAAGAATTGAGCTCAAGCTTTACATGGTCTTGAATACCAAATTGCTGCCATAAGCGCGCCGTCATTAGGATCACTTCAGCATCAATATCTGGTGTTGCCATACCAAAAGTTTCAACACCAAATTGATGGAATTGACGGTAACGGCCTTTTTGCGGTCTTTCATGGCGGAACATTGGCCCCATGTACCAAAGGCGCTGTTCTTGGTTATATAGCAAACCATTTTGATTTCCCGCTCGTACGCACACAGCAGTACCTTCCGGACGTAGCGTTAAGCTATCGCCATTGCGGTCATCAAAGGTATACATCTCTTTTTCAACGATATCGGTCACTTCACCGATAGAGCGTTTAAATAGATCGGTCGACTCAACGATTGGAAAACGGATCTCTTGGTAGCCAAAAGCCGCTACTGTCTCTCTTAATACCGATTCTACTTTCTGCCAGACTTGCGTGTCACCTGGCAGACAATCATTCATTCCACGGATTGCCTGAAGTTGTTTAGTCACTGAAAACCCTAACTTAAATTTGTCACCAATCGATTTAATGCTGCTTGAGTCTTTGACTAAATGCGCTCAAACAGCCTCATCGCATTGGTTTTATTTCTTTAATGCCATTTATCGTCGTGCAGTTTAGCACGCCGTGAGAAAGCGCGAAAATTCGCTTATCTTAACGATTACGCAGGTGTCAGTCGATGATTTTTACATCGATTTTTTCTTCACTTTCTTTTTTCTCTACATATTCTCGGATCTGAGACTCTAATTGAGCGACGATATCATCATTATCAATCCGTGTTTTTTGGCGCTCGCCATTGATATAAAGACCTGAGCGACGATTTGCGCCAGCAAGGCCCAAGTCACTGATAAGTGCTTCACCAGGACCATTTACCACGCAGCCAATCACAGACACCGAAATTGGTGTGACGATATCTTCTAATCGCTCTTCCAGCTGATTCATTGTATTCACTACATCAAACTCTTGGCGTGAACAACTTGGGCAAGCAATAAAATTGATGCCGCGCGAACGAATTCGCAGTGACTTTAGAATATCAAAACCCACTTTGATTTCTTGCACCGGATCAGCCGCAAGTGAAACACGTAATGTATCACCAATCCCTTCAGCAAGTAACATCCCTAGACCAACTGCCGATTTAACCGAACCGGCTCTAAACCCACCCGCCTCGGTGATCCCAAGGTGCAGAGGTTGATCAATTTCTTTTGCCAATAAACGATAAGCGCCAACGGCCAAAAACACGTCGGAAGCTTTTACCGAGACTTTAAACTGATCAAAGTTATGGCGCTGAAGAATTTCGACATGTCGCATCGCAGACTCAAGCAAGGCCTCAGGTGTTGGTTCACCATACTTTTCTTGCAAATCGCGCTCTAGTGAGCCGCCATTCACGCCAATACGAATTGGAATGTTGTGCTCACCCGCCGCGTCAATCACTGCACGAATACGATCTTCACTGCCAATATTCCCAGGGTTTATCCGCAAGCAGTCGGCGCCGTACTTAGCCACTTGTAATGCAATACGATAATCGAAGTGAATATCCGTGACGAGTGGAATATCCACTTGCTCTTTAATGCTTTTGAATGCTTCAGCTGCATCCATTGTCGGCACAGAAACACGGACAATATCCGCTCCGGCGTCTTGGATAGCTTTAATTTGTGCCACCGTCGCATCAACATCTAGAGTATTGGTGTTCGTCATAGACTGTACAGCTATCGGTGCGCCATCACCAATAGGCACATTACCGACATAGATCCTTGTTGATTTTCTACGCTTTATAGGTGGTTCTGAAAACATGCTGACTACTCTGTTAACGGTAAATTGAATTTAGCTAGACGGTTTTTAGTAAACGCAGGCAATGACACTGGTTTACCGTCAAGCGTGACCTCTACGGCCTGATGCTTGCCGAGTATAACAGAAAAAGGGGCCTTACCTTCAACTGTCATAGTATATCCCGCTTTTTTAACACCAAACGCGACACGCTCTTGTGTTGCGTCAAACATTTCAACCCAACTTTCTTCGTTGAAATGCATGACTACCGTGCTCAATGCAGAGTCTCGTTTTGTCGCTTGCGGTTTCGTTTCAACTGGCACTGAAACCTCCGCTTCACTCGCCTGTGGCTCGCTTTGCGGGGTTGTGTCATTGTTTTGCTCAGTAGGTAATGCTAACTCATCAACCTTTGGCGTTGTGGCATTTTCAACTGGCGTCTCAAGCTGAGTGACCGGCGTTTCAGGCACCACTTCTTGTTCTGAGCTACTGGTCTGCCAAAACCAAAATGCCGACGACCCCAGCACGATAGCCAGCACAATGTAGCTCACCATCATTAGGCGGTTATCGTGGGCTTCTTTATGAGTGCGGCGAGAAAAGCTTTGCATTCGCTTTTTCTGTGGCGGCAACTCCGGAGATTGATATCTAGCCAGTACTTCCGTCGGATTCAATCCCAGTAACGCGGCGTAATTTTTAATGTAGCCACGCACAAAGGTTTCAGGCCCTAGGTCTTGATAGTCATCCTGCTCGAGCTTGGTAAGTTGGGCATGAGTCATCTTTAAGCGCGATTCAATTTCAGCAAAGCTGATCCCGGCATTTTGTCTTGCCGTTGCTAAAGTTTGCCCGAGTGAAGGCTGCTCTTGTTCAGGTGCTTCCTGCTCTTTCATTGTTTGGTTCATAAAACGTAATTTGTTGGGTCTACAATTAGTAATCCGTGGCCTGCTTGCAGCGCCACATCAGGAGTGAGTTTATTCCATCGCATAATTTCATCGATCAACACACCATATCGATCGGCAATACTGAGCAAAGTATCTCCCGCCGCAATTTCATGCACGACATTGGGATTGTTAAGATACACCTTTTGACCTGCGTACAATCTTGCAGATTCCCGCACTTGATTATATTCCATCAATTCAACCATTTTAATGTCGTATTTGACTGAAATACTAAATAGGTTTTCACCTGCAATCACAGTATGAAAAGGTACCTGAGGAGGCGCAACGTCACGATTTAATAACGGTACACTTGAACTGCTTGATGAGGTAGTCGCTAACACTTGAGGCTCACGTGAGCGAGGACTAAATGTAACTTCCGATGGGTCCGGTTGATAAAACTCAACCCGAGCTTCAGAGTCCGAGCTAACGTTTACTAAAGACGTACTTTTTACCACTTCAGGTTTTGCCGAAGGCGCAAAATTATTGGCCTCAACGGGTGAATCAACGGTGAATGATTGCGTTGAATTCGGTTGCATTTTCTTACGTTTAATTTTAATTTTTGGATTCGCTACAATATGACTAGGCGACGCCTCGGCAAGCTTATTTAACTGTGCTTCTCGGTAGCGATTGCGCAACCGTTCAAATTCACTTGCAGCGATATTATTCGTTAAGATGAGCCCTGCTTGAGCAGATTTAGGGTAGCTTTGCACCAAAGTCGTGGCGATGTCTTGCGCCTTCTGTAAGTGCCCCATTTGCATATGTACTAAGTGCCCAAGCATTAAGCTTCTTGGTGAAATAAATCCACGCTTGGCAACATTATCAAGTACATCTTCTGCTCTTAAGAAATCACTGCGAGCATAGTATAGGCCCGCGAGCGCAAGTTGCGACGACATCTGCTGAGCGTTATGCTTAATCGCGCTTTGCAGATATTCCTCGGCTAGGGAATACTCATTTTGTTTCAGCGCACACAGCGCCAAGTTTTCGTAGCTTGCCGATACCCGCAAATAACTTGGTACCTCAATCGCTTTGAAAAAATATTGGCTCGCCTTGTCATACTGACCAACTCGGCAAAGAAAAGTGCCATAGTTGTTTAGCGTGTCGGGGTTATCTGGCTCAATATCCAAAGCCGCCTGATAGGCATTATCAGCACGTTGTTGCTCACCCACCTGCTCGTAATAATACGCCAACGTATAATGGGCTTCGGCCAGTTTTGGCGCTAGTTGTAATGCCCGCTCTAAATTAAATTTGGCTGAGGTAGTGTTACCTGAATTGAGATATTGAAGTGCCAGTGCAATACGAGTTCTTGCGGCATTGGTGTTATTGACTTGTTGTTCGGCCACAGGACGCCCGTCGGAGCGATAACTACTCTCCGTCACACAACCTGACAGAACTAAACTCGCGCCTGCGAGAATGGATGCAGCCAATCCTGTTTTGCGATAATTTCGCGATTGCATCACTCACCTTTGAATGCCACTGGGTTCTATGTGTGCCCTATATTACCCAAAAGGCTAAGAGATTCATCTATTTTTTACCAGATAGTCAGAACTTATCTGTGGTCAAGATGAAATGAGCTGGGTAAACCCAGCTCATGAATATTATTGTGCGCTCACATTGACAGCAATGGCGTTGTCGTCACGCTGCTTTTTCTTAGCTAAACGTTTGGTTCTGTCCACAACATCACCCACTAGCTGTCCACATGCAGCGTCAATGTCATCGCCACGGGTGCGACGAACGATACACGTCAGTCCTGCAGCTTGTAACACCTTAGAAAATCTATCGATGCGGCTGTTGCTAGAGCGGCCATATTCATTACCCGGGAACGGGTTAAATGGGATTAAGTTAATTTTTGACGGCGTGCCTTTGAGTACTTCGACTAATTCATGGGCATGATCTGTACTGTCATTCACGTCTTGTAGCATCACGTACTCAATGGTGACGTCTTTATTTGCTTTAGAACCATCGATATAGCGACGACATGCTGCTAAGAACTCTTCTATCGGATACTTTTTGTTGATTGGTACAAGCACATCACGTAGTGGATTGTTTGGTGCATGTAGCGAGATCGCCAGTGCCACATCAATCTTTTCTTTCAAGATATCAAGCGCAGGTACCACACCCGATGTACTTAGCGTAACGCGGCGCTTGGATAAACCAAATGCCCAATCGTCCATCATCAGTTCCATCGCTGGTACAACATTATTTAGGTTTAGCAGAGGCTCACCCATCCCCATCATAACGATGTTAGTAATTGGGCGTTTAGTGCTATCGCCTTTATGCAGACCAATGTCGGTTGCCACGCGCCAAACCTGACCAATGATCTCAGACACTTTTAAGTTACGGTTAAAGCCCTGCTGCGCCGTTGAGCAGAAAGTACATTCCAAAGCACAACCAACCTGAGAAGACACACACAGTGTTGCTCGGTCTTTTTCTGGGATCCACACAGTTTCAACTTCTTGGCCGCCTTCAAGTACTAGTGCGTACTTAATGGTACCGTCAGAAGCCACCTGCTTTACTGAAATTTCAGGTGCTTTAATCTCACACTCAGCCTGCAACCGCGCACGCAACTTTTTGTTCAAATTGCTCATGTCATCAAAGTTGTCGATACCAAAATGATAAATCCATTTCATCACCTGATCCGCGCGAAACGGCTTTTCGCCATATGATGCAAACAACTCGCGCATCCCCTCGCGATTTAAATCAAGTAAGTTAATTTTTTTCTCAATAGTGGTCATGAACAACCTCGGTTAAAGACGGTAAGAACAGCTAAATTGCCAACAACGCATTGTACAAAAAAGCAGCAAGCATCACAAATAATGTAACGTGTTTTGTGAAGTAGTGTGATTACTTTACAAAGCACGCTTATCCCGCAACTTAGCTACGGGACAAAAAAAGGGCTCGAAAGCCCTTCTTTGGCACCAAGTCTCGAATTAACGAGTACGTGGGCAGATTTCTTCTTCAGCGAAGAAGTAAGCGATTTCGCGAGCAGCAGACTCAGGCGCGTCAGAACCGTGTACTGCGTTCTCGTCGATGCTGTCTGCGTAGTCAGCACGTAGTGTACCAGCTAGCGCTTCAGCAGGGTTAGTAGCACCCATGATTTCGCGGTTTTTACGAACTGCGTCTTCACCTTCAAGAACCTGAACCATTACTGGACCAGAAGTCATGAAAGAAACTAATGCACCAAAGAAAGGACGCTCTTTGTGCTCTGCGTAGAAACCTTCAGCTTTCTCTTGAGAAAGGTGAACCATTTTTGATGCAACGATTTTAAGACCAGCAGACTCAAAACGGTTGTAGATAGCACCGATGTGGTTTTTAGCTACAGCATCAGGCTTGATGATTGAAAAAGTGCGCTCTAAAGCCATCTTTTTTGCTCCAAAATATTATTGTGAATATTAACGGGCGCGAATTATACGTGTTTTGGTAGAAAAAACCTACTATCTCGCGCCGCTTTCTTTGCGAAGAAACGAAAGTTTGGTGAATTATTTGTCGATTAAATACGCAGAATTGCCAGCAGAAGCCTTAACAGCAAGGTCACTTGCCCTTCCTTGCACAATGTCAAAAAACCTGATCTACATCAAAATTACTTACTTAGCTTTCTTCTATACTGCGCCGCTTTTTAGAATCAGCACGCGAAATCACTCAACAGGCCCTAGTTCAATGTATGAGGTAAACCATGTTTGTACCAGAACTTCTCTCTCCTGCCGGCAGTTTAAAGAATATGCGTTACGCTTTTGCGTACGGTGCCGACGCTGTTTACGCCGGACAACCAAGATACAGTCTGCGCGTACGTAATAACGAATTTGACCTAAACAACCTCGAAATCGGTATTAATGAAGCCCACCAGCAAAACAAAAAGCTCTATGTTGTATCAAATATTGCGCCGCACAACGGCAAAGTGAAAACTTACTTACGTGATATTGAGCCTGTTATCGCAATGAAGCCAGACGCACTTATCATGTCCGATCCCGGGCTAATTATGCTGGTGCGCGATAAGTGGCCAGACATGCCAATTCACCTATCCGTACAAGCGAATGCTGTTAACTATGCGGCGGTGCAATTTTGGGCCAAACAAGGGGTTGAGCGCGTTATTCTTTCTCGCGAGTTGTCGCTACAAGAAATAGAAGAAATTCGTACATTTTGCCCAGACACTGAGCTTGAAGTGTTCGTTCATGGCGCCTTATGCATGGCTTATTCTGGTCGCTGTTTATTGTCGGGTTATATCAACAAGCGTGATCCAAACCAAGGCACTTGTACCAATGCCTGCCGCTGGAGCTACGATGTCAAACCGGGTCAAGAAAACGAAACTGGCGATGTTATCCATAAGGTCGATCCAAAAGCGATTATTCCAACCTTAGGGGAAGGTCAACCAAGCGACGAAGTGTTTATGCTCGAAGAGCAAGGTCGCCCAGGCGAATACATGCCAGCATTTGAAGATGAGCATGGTACTTACATCATGAATTCCAAAGATTTACGTGCTGTCCAGTATGTTGATCAACTGACTCGCATGGGCGTGCACAGCCTTAAGATCGAAGGCCGAACCAAGTCATTCTATTATGTTGCTCGCACCGCACAAGTCTATCGTAAAGCCATTGATGATGCTGTTGCAGGTAAACCATTTGACCCAAGCTTAATGAAAACCCTAGAAAACCTAGCCCACCGAGGATATACCGAGGGTTTCTTGAAACGTCATGTACATCAAGACTATCAAAATTACGACTACGGTCATTCGGTGTCTGATCAACAGCAGTTTGTTGGTGAAGTGCTAGGTCGCACTAATAATGGTCTCGTTGAGATTGAGGTTAAAAACAAGTTCTGTACCGGTCACAGCTTGGAATTAATGACGCCTAAGGGCAATATTCACTTTAATCTGGAACACATGGAAAATAAAAAAGGTGAAGCGATAGATGACGCCAAGGGCTCTGGTCATATCGTCAAAATTCCACTGCCAGAAGACATAGACTTAAGTCACGCCATTTTAATGCGCAATTTGGGCCAAAGTGAGGACACTCGTAATCCTTTTAAAAAGGCATAACGATGGCACTACTTATTAATGATAAATGTATCAACTGTGATATGTGCGACCCTGAGTGTCCTAATCAAGCCATTTACATGGGCGATAAAATTTATCAAATTGACCCTGACAAATGCACTGAATGCGTCGGCCATTACGACACACCAACTTGTGTGAGTGTCTGCCCCATTGATTGCATCAAACCAGATCCAAACCACAAAGAAAGCCTTGATCAGTTAGCCGAAAAGTACCTTCGACTCACTGAATAACAAGGTGAAGCCACGCGCTTCACCTTGTTAACCTCTCAACTCCCCCTCTTCCCTACCTCACGATAAAGATTTCTTACGCCTCTTGTCGAAATTTCAAATAGATATACTACAGTTAAAGCAGAGCATTAGGACTTTTAAAGCGTATTTTACTATCGCAGCTTGAGTGCGCTTTTAGCGTCTTAACGGCGGATGTTTTTATATGAATCGGCTTTACGTTGAGGTAAGGAAATAACATGGATTTGAACTCATTTGAGTCATTTTTTAATAGCGCGTACATGCCACATGGTCATTGCTATTTGTGGCAACCTCACCTGCTATGGACCAATGTTATCTCCGATATCTTGATAGCCGCAGCCTACTTTTCGATTCCCATGGCGATTATGATTTATGCAAAACAGCGCCCTGATGTTGGCAGAAATTGGGTCTTTGTGTTGTTTTGTAGCTTCATCACTTTATGTGGACTCACGCACTTAATTGGCGTTTATACCGTTTGGCATGGCGCTTATGGTATTCATGGCATTTCAAAAGCAGTCACAGCGTTTATCTCAATGGTAACGGCGGTTTATCTTTTTAGACTGATCCCAAGCGCTGTCGCAATCCCAACCCCCAATCAATTCCATGGCGTAACCGCAAGGCTCAAACGTATTACCGATGAAAAGCAGGCGCTTCATTCGCAACTAGACCAACACAGAGTCACCGAGTTTATGCTCGATGCCTTACCCACCAGTACCTTGCTGCTTGACCAGCTACTCACCGTGAGTAAGTGCAATCCTTATTTTTATCGCGAGCTTGGGTACGACACGCCAGATGCGTTAATTGGACTGAGATTACACGATATCGTCAGTTTGGATGATCCGTTCGACAGCTTAGAGTCCATTAGCCAATCTCTACTCAACCAAAACGATTACAGTAAAGAAGCACTGTGCCATGTGAAAGACAAATTTGGCAATCAAATCCCGATGGAGATGCGCTTAGTACAAGAACCCCATGACGGTGCTAATCTCATTTTAGCGGTGTTTAATAACCTTTCGTCACTTAAACGCACAGAGCAAGCACTAGCGGAATCCACCGAACAAATGAAGCGTGCAATCGGGGCAACCGAAGATGGCATTTGGGAGTGGAACGTTGTCGACAACAGCGTCAGCTATTCATCTCGTTTAAAAACCATGATAGGTAAACGCGACGACGAAAAAGTCACCTATGACGACTGGTTTGCACATATCCACCCAGACCATCAGGGCAAAGTGCAAGATGCCATAGACCATCACTTTGCCACCAAAGATCAATATTTTGTAGAGTACTTAGGGCGAGACAACAAAGGAGAATACGCGTGGTTTTCCGCCGTAGGCAACAGCCAATTTGACGACCAAGGTAGAGCTGTGGTGATGTCTGGGGCACTAAGAAATATCCATCAGAAAAAATCTCTTGAGCTGCAAATCGCGGAAAAAAACAAAATTCTCAATGCCATCTACGAAGGTGCAAGTCAGGCTATTTGGCTATTAAAGGTAGAAGAAAACCAAACATTTCGAGTGCTTGAGTACAATAAGTTTGCCTGTCAACGCACAGGCGTAAAACTCGACCAAATACTAGGTAAAACCCTCCATGAACTCAGAGGTACAGCGTTAGAAGCTGAGCTAGTAGATAGGATTGAAAAAAACTACCAACTTTGTGTTGAGATTGCAAAACCCGTAGATTATACCGAAATGGTACCCTTCAAAAATAAAGAATATTGGTACCAAACGACTCTTTATCCACTTAAAGACGGTAAAAACCAAGTCGAGAGAATAGTCGGTATCGCTGTTGATATTACGGCGCGAAAGTTCGCAGAAAAAGAACTGGAAGACAACCAGCGCTTTTTACAGCGAATGATAGACTCAGCGGTATGCGGCCTTTATCTCTACGACTTAAAACTCCACAAGAATACTCGGATAAACAAGCGTTATACTCAACTCCTTGGCTATACAATTCAAGAATTAGAAAGCACAAATTTAGAGCTGTGTTTTCATGAAAGTGAACACGCACTCGTTTACGAGCATATTGATGAGGTGAGAGCTAGCCAAGATGGTGAGCTTATCCCAATAAAGTATCGCTTTAGACACAAAGAGGGGCATTGGGTTTGGTGTTACTCTGTCGATACCGTGATCACTCGAGATCACAATGGCGAGCCAGAGTTGATGCTGGGTACTTTTGTCGATATGACCGAGCACACCGAATTGCTATTACAGCTGCAAGAATCTAACGCACACCTTGAGCACTTTGCCTATATTGCTTCTCATGATTTGCAAGAGCCACTCAGAAAGATCACCGCTTTTTCAGACAGTTTGGCGCAAAGAATTACGCCAGATTTAAAAGACTACGACGATGCAAAGTTTGAAATAGAACGCTTGGTAGATGCCAGTCAACGAATGCGGATCATGATCCAAGACCTACTCAAGTTGTCACGCTTGCATTCCCATGAGTTGAAGCTACAAACAACCAATCTAACTTTGTTGTTGGAAGATATCTGTGAAGTGATGAGCTTTAGTATCGAGGAAAGCGGCGCAGAAATTAAGCTAGAGAATGGTGATTTACCTATCGAACTTGATCCCTCGCTTTTTCTTCAAGTGCTGCAAAACTTAATCAGTAACAGCATTAAGTTTAAGTCACCAGAGGTTACGCCCGTAATCCAAATTTACGCCAGCCAAACCGGCCATGAAACGGTGATCCATTACAAAGACAATGGACTTGGGATCCCAAAATCTCGACGTCAGCAAATCTTTGAACCGTTCAGGCGTTTTGGCACCACACAAGAATATGGCAGTGGCATTGGACTTGCGCTGTGCCGACAAATCATAAAACTACATGGCGGCACAATAAAATGCCTGCAAAGTGATGATGGCGCTTTATTTGAAATCATACTGCCAAAAGAAGTTAAGGAGTAATAATGGAACTGTTATTAGTTGAAGATGATCCAGATGATGTTTACTTTTTTAAAAGAGCATACAGCAGTATTACCAATGCACCACAGCTCAAAATTTTTTCTGACGGTCATGAGCTGCTGCATTACCTAGATTCTATCGCAACCTACGACCAAGTTATTTTGCTGGATTTAAACATGCCAAAAATGAGTGGCTTTGAAGTCATGGAAGCTTTAAAAAATGAACAAGTTGCCGATAAATTAATAACGGTATGCTATACCACCTCCACTCACCACAGTGACATTCGTAAAGCATATCAATTGGGTGCTAAGTCATATATTACCAAGCCAGGACGCTTGAGTGATTTAGAGTCGTTGATCAAATTAATCAAGCAGTATTGGTTTGACAATAACTGTGTCGTGCAAGGGTAACTATGAATACATGGCTGATTTATCTACTTGAAGATAACGATGAAGATGCTTACTTAGTAAAGCGCACACTTGCAAGTACTGATGGTAGACAAAAGTTTAACGTTAAACACTTCAAAAATTTAGAGCAACTTGAAACCGCCTTAAACACAGTTAAGCCAGAAGCCATCCTTATTGATTTGAACATCGATGAAAGCCAAGGTCTTACCACGCTGATTAAAGTGAAACAATTGCCCATTAGCGCCCCAATAATTGTGCTAACTGGGGTATCTGAAACGCTATTTGGCGAAAAAGCAATTCAACTTGGTGCGCAAGATTATATCCCAAAACACGAAGTGAGCGGCCCACTGCTAGCACGTACAATCACTTTCTCAAAAGAGCGCTACGAAATGCAGCGGAATCTAGAGAACCTAGTGGTGATGGATAGGCTCACTATGCTACATAACCGCGGCGCATTTGATAGCGAACTAGAAAGAGCAATTAGTGAATCAGAGCGATATGGTCATGGTTTCGGTGTGTTGTTTATTGATCTCGACAACTTTAAACCAGTCAATGATCAGCTTGGTCATCAAGCGGGCGATCAATTATTAAAAATACTGTCGGCAAAACTTAAAATGTATAAACGTGCCTCGGACTTTGTCGCACGCTATGGTGGTGATGAATTCGTGGTTATCGCCCCTCACCTAACCGAAAAAAATCAGTTACGGAAACTTGCTCAGCATAAGTATGACTTGCTCAGTGATAATTACTGTCTCCAAGATGAAAGCGCAAATATCCGCGAAGTAAAGCTGGACTTAAGCATTGGCGCTGTGATTTATCCAACTGACGCAACATCAGCCGAAGAGTTAGTAGCTAAAGCAGATAAAGCTATGTATCACGCGAAGACGAACCAATTGCCTTACGCGTTTTACTCGGATGCAGGACTCACAGCAAAATAGCAGGGTGAGGAGTGTACTAATCTATTCTATTTTTAAGGTATTGTTTGTCGGCTTTTCTCCTAACGTGGTTGCGCCTTTCGACGAAAGGCAAAACATTGCTTCGTTGTATTCGACGCTTTCCACCTTGCCTTTCTTCAAGCAACTCTTCTAGTTGAGACAGAGTAATTTGCCTTTTCATAGCAACCTCCACATCACATTACTTTCTTTTCTATAGTCGCTTTTACACTAAACCCCAATTTATCGGATAAGAAACATATGATCCACATCAATAAAAACCACATTTTAAACTTTTATTTTACAAAATAATCACAATTTAGTATAACTTAATTGAACAAAAAACAAACAGAAAGGATACAACATGAAACGCCACTATCTATCAGCGTGTTTAGTCGCGCTCCTCTCACATCAGGCAACAGCTGCTGGTCAACATGACTCAGTAGCTATGCCTGAATTTACTGCTGAACACATCAGTGCCTTACCTGTTTCAAGTGTAATGGCAGTAAACCCTGAACTGTTTCTTTTCAGCAATGCTTTACAGCAAGTTGATTGGCAGCAGGTGCTTGATAGCACGGCACCGCATTTAAGTGATAAGCTCGAAGTGATCTTGCACTATGCAGGATATGCCAGCATCAACCCTAAGTTATTGCTGGCACTAATGGAGCTTGAGTCAGGTGTGGTAAGCAATCCTGATAAACACTCTCTCTCAGCACCGTTTGGTAAACTTTCTCATGAACAAGAGTTTGATGCGCAAGTAAAAGATGTAGCGCTTAATCTAAGTGCGAGATACTACGCATTCCAAAAACTTCGTGATGAAGGCAAAGCTAAAAAGTTACCAGCGGTAAACGAAGCAACTGTCGCACTTGCTGATCTGACACACGCATCGGCAGATGCCCTATTCAATACATACGAAGCGTTATTTAACGGCGAGTCGTTGGCATTAAAAGCGGACAACAGCATCGCTTTTAGTGAGCAGGCATCAACACAAGCGGTATCAGCTGCTAGCTTTAGCATGAGCTTCCCATGGCCATCCGGTTACGCTTGGTATAGCGGTGGTGCACACTCAAATACCGGTTCTGGTTACCCTTACTCATCGCTTGATTTTAATAACGGCTCAGGTGGCTGGGGAAGTAATACACCTTGGGTTCAAGCAGCGCATGGCGGCACAGTGACTCGTTACTCAGCTTGTAATATTCGCGTGACTCACTCAAGCGGTTATTCAACTCAGTATTATCATATGGAAAGTTTGCAATATAACACTGGTGATGTCATTTCTGCAGGCGCTTGGCTTGGCCGTTATGCGGATGATAAAGCAACGGCATTGTGCCAAGGAGGCCAATCAACCGGTCCTCACGTTCACTTTTCGCTGCTGTACAACGGTGGGCATATTTCGCTGCATAACTGGTACATCAGCGGCTATCGTATAGATGTGGGTAACTCCAACTATGACGATAACTGTAATCGCTTCTTCTTTGAGAAGAATGGGTATCGTACTTGTGCATGGCGTGCGTTATATAAGTAACGTGAACTTGCACAACCATGGTATTAGGCTCAACTTTTTAGTTTGAGCCTAATAAAAAACTTAAATTTTTTGTAAAACAAATGTATATTAAATTTAATCAGGAATAAAAAAGGATTTAATACTTCTATGTTTGCAAAGGAATATTCCAATAACTCGCTAGCATGGCAAGATCGAGCGTTTTTTATTCTGACTCATGCTCGAGCCAATACCAGCTCCACCAATTATACTGTGCTTATCAAAGTGCTAGAGACGCTAGGACATACAGTCAAAGTTGATACCCGACTACCAGAGCCTGCGCAACGCGAACAAATCGCGTTATTTTTGGTGGATACAGAACACCGAGATTGCAATGAACTTATCAGTGCTGAAGTAAAGCTATTGGCGGCTAAACACAAAGTACTGCTCTTTAATGCCAATGAAGACAACGTTAATGAAAAAACGGCGCTACTTGGCAATGTGAAAGGCATACTCTATCGCAACGCTCCGCCAGAGACGTTATTTCAAGGATTAAGCAGTGTGCTCAAAGGCGAGCTTTGGTTTTGTCGCAGCGCCATCTCAGAAGCATTTAGCGAACTGATTGCCGCGATGCCACAAGCATTGCCTAACAGCGACATTATCTTAAGTAATGAAGAGTTAAATATGCTTACCGGCAGAGAAAAGTCTGTGATCAAGCTTATTGCTGCTGGTGCTAAAAACGAAGATATCGCTGATAGACTAAACATCAGTAGTCACACAGTTAAAACGCATATCTACAGCGCATTTAAAAAAACCAATTCGCGCAACCGAGTTGAACTTGCTAATTGGGCGCTACGCCATATACCAATAGTGAGTTTGAATTAAGAGCTGTGTAAAGACACACAATAAAACTGAGATGAAAGAGAAGTAAATTGATGGCTAGCATGGTACTAGCCA
The DNA here is from genome assembly GCF_041414765.1 of Pseudoalteromonas sp. DY56-GL79. Taxonomy (NCBI): domain Bacteria; kingdom Pseudomonadati; phylum Pseudomonadota; class Gammaproteobacteria; order Alteromonadales; family Pseudoalteromonadaceae; genus Pseudoalteromonas; species Pseudoalteromonas sp. DY56-GL79. Next base: position 125,402 of record NZ_JANHZS010000010.1, read on the forward strand.
TCAGCAGAAAATCGTAGGTCTTACCCTTACGCTACACCGTAGCTATCACGGTATGCTTTAACTGCATCCAGGTGCGCATCCATACCACCTTGTTGCTCAAGGTATGTGATCAGATCAGCCAATTTCACGATAGACACCACTTGAGTATTAAAGTCGCGCTCAACTTCCTGAATAGCAGAAAGCTCAGCTTTGCCTTTTTCTTGGCGATCTAATGCGATTAATACGCCAGCAAGATCAGCACCATTAGCAGCAATAATTTCCATCGACTCACGAATAGCAGTACCCGCTGTGATCACATCATCAACAAGCATAATACGACCTTCAAGCGCTGAACCCACTAAGTTACCACCTTCACCGTGCTCTTTCTTTTCTTTACGATTAAAGCAGTAAGGCACATCTTTATTGTGATGATCGGCAAGTGCAACGGCAGTCGTTGTCGCAATAGGAATACCTTTGTACGCAGGGCCAAACAACACATCAAACTCAATGCCAGCATCTTCTAATGCCGAAGCATAGAAACGACCTAAACGCGCCAAATCACGGCCTGTGTTAAACAAGCCTGCATTGAAAAAATAAGGACTAGTACGACCAGACTTTAACGTAAACTCACCAAACTTAAGCACCTGCTTTTCTAAAGCAAATTCAATAAACTCTTTTTGATACGGTTTCATGTTTTTCCTACTGAGTGTTGATTACGCTAACGCTTGCTTTTGTAGATCAATGATTTCACGAATTGAGTGTTTCGCAAGACCAAGTAACTCATCTAGCTCGTCGAACGAGAACGGTTCGCCTTCAGCTGTCCCTTGTACTTCAATTAGCTTGCCAGTTTCAGTCATGATCACATTCATGTCTGTCTCAGCTTCTGAATCCTCAAGATACTCAAGATCGGTAATTGGCTGACCTTTATAAACCCCAACCGAGATTGCCGCGATCATAAACTTTAACGGGTTTACATTGATCATGCCTTTGGCACGCATGTGTGTTAATGCATCGACCAATGCCACACAAGCACCGCTAATTGACGCCGTGCGTGTACCACCGTCCGCTTGAATAACATCACAGTCAATAGTAATGGTATTCTCACCTAACGCTTTTAAATCAACTGCGGCACGGAGAGCGCGCGCGATTAAGCGTTGAATTTCCATGGTACGGCCGCCTTGTTTGCCACGTGCCGCTTCACGGTTGTTACGCGTATGTGTAGAGCGCGGAAGCATACCGTATTCTGCGGTGATCCAGCCCTTGCCTTGACCTTTCATAAAGCGTGGCACACCCGCTTCTACAGAAGCCGTACATAACACTTTAGTGTTACCAAACTCTACCATTACTGAGCCTTCAGCGTGCATTGTATAGTTACGAGTAAATGTAACCGGCCTGATCTGATTTGCAGTTCTTTCGCTTGGACGCATCCACGTTCCCCCATCATCAAAATTTGCCGTACATTATAAAGGGATCATAGAGACTATGCCACGCGATCCGACTAAAAATAAAATTCACTTTAGGGCTGTGCGGAAATTCGGCTATAATGCCCCGGTTAAACCAAGCTAATTTAGGGACTTTATATGATCCATAGTATGACCGCCTACGCCCGCAAAGAAGTGAAAGGTGACTGGGGCACTGGGGTTTGGGAAATTCGTTCAGTGAATCAACGCTACCTCGAAACCTTTATCCGCGCACCAGAACAATTTAGAGGCTTAGAGCCAGTAATACGTGAACGCCTGCGTAAACACTTACAACGCGGCAAAGTTGAAGTATTCCTAAAGTTCACCGCAAATCCTGCGCACGTTGGCCAACTAACCGTCAACGAATCGCTTGCAAAGCAACTTGTTGAAAGCGCCAAGTGGCTACAATCACAAAGCGGCGGTGATATCAATCCTGTAGATATTCTACGCTGGCCTGGCGTAATGGAAGCAGAAGAAGTCGATTTAGACACCGTAAACAGCGAACTGTTAGGTGGCTTTGATGAGCTAATAGAAGACTTTAAAGCTGCACGAGCAAGTGAAGGCGAAAACCTAGAAACCATGCTCACCACTCGTCTTGAAGGTATTCTAGAGCAAGTTGCCATCGTTGAAGGCTACATGCCTGAAGTCACTAAGTGGCAACGTGAAAAACTTTCACAAAAGTTAGAAGAACTAAAAACCGACATTGACGAAGGTCGCCTAGAGCAAGAGCTGATTTACCTTGCGCAAAAGCAAGATGTTGCAGAAGAACTCGACCGCCTCAAGTCACACGTCAAAGAAACCCACAAAATCCTCAAAAAAGGAGGCGCTTGTGGCCGTCGTTTAGACTTTATGATGCAAGAATTCAACCGCGAATCTAACACCCTAGCCTCAAAGTCAATCAACAGCGACATCACCAACGCCGCCGTTGAACTTAAAGTTCTAATTGAGCAAATGCGCGAGCAGATCCAAAATATTGAGTAATGTTCACTAGCGTTCACAAAAACTCTTAAGACATTGAAAAACCTCGCTTTATATCGGGGTTTTGTTTTATTACCAAAATAACTAAACGCGTTACAAATACACAATTCAGGTTCTTATAATGTTTTTCTAAATGCTGAGCCAGTAAACAACCGCTATCTAATCTTAAGCTGTTTACTAACTGACCATTTGACTTTGACCAATTTCTGATACAATAGAAGTAGACTTATTTTTAAGAGTAGACAGTATGACTATTACTCTCCACGGTAACGTTGCCGAGCTTGTACAAACTGAAGCTAATAACTCAGGGTTTCAGTCGCCTGAAGATCTTATCTTCGAGGCCGTTTCAGAGTACGTAAAAAAGCGCATTGATTCGGATATCGAACAAGGTCTTCAAGATGTGGCTAATGGTGATATGGTTGAGCTTGATGCTGGCAATATCTCACAGGTACTTTCTAAACCTGCATCTCAATGGTAAAAGTACTATTAACCCACAAAGCCAAAACCGACCTTGAATCGATCGAATGTTTCATAGCTGAAGACAACCCAGCTAGAGCCAGAAGTTTTTGTGAAGAGTTCTTGTACAGAGCAGTTGAAAACTTAGCTACATTCCCATGCTCTCACCCGCTCTACAACAAAGAAAAGAATATCAGGCGCTTTGTTTACCGAGACTACAACTTGTACTATCAATACGACACGTCAAAAAACAGTGTGTATATCCTGCATATACTCCACGCCTCGGTATTTCAAAATATGTTGTTGCGCAATTCAAAATGAAAAAAACGACTTCGTTAAGTTATTTCATTCGAGCGCCTTCTCATAAACTGATTTAGCATCAGATAAGTATGTATTTTTCTCAAGTTGCCGCATTGTTGTGATCTTTATAGAATGCCTGAAAGTTCCAAATTCATCTGGCCGATAATTTACTGTTTGTTTAAATGAAAAAGGTTTACCTAATTCAAATAAAATATATTGCTCATCAGAATTACTTTTCTGCCCTGTGATTGACGGATCAATGTCGCTTCTCGGTAAATACTGAACATTTCTTACTGGCCAAAGAGTTGAAATATCATGGCTGCTATTGTGATTTGGTATGAGAGCTAAATATCTAACTTCATCGATAACATGCGCGTCAAACTTTAACTGAAATGTTGCAACTGGCAGGTGATAAAAGTGTAATTCCTCATTTTTAAACTTCTCAAAGCAATCTATGAATCTGTCATTATATTTACCCAATGCCACTGTCATCGTCAAATCAGGGTACAGTACTTGGCGCATACCGTAATAAGGTATGCGTGCAGCTTCTTGTACGTAGAGCCTTTCCGCCATGCCTGCTACGGGATACATGGCTTCATTGCCTTGCCCAGTTTGTATATTCGGTGCTGTGCCAATTTGCGCTTGCAAGAACGCTAGCAACCACTGGTGACCGGAATAACTGCTCTTAGTCTGGGTAGGATCTGTTTGACTAAGTTCGTTTTGGCTAGACCTATTTTGACTAGGCTCATCTTGGCTAGGTAACAGGGCAAATGCCCCAATACCCACTTCTTCTATCGCGGCTGCGTAAGGGTTAGGGTTTGTAGCTTGATCAAAAAAGCCTGGGTATAAAGCAAACGCACCAAAAACAGGACGGCTTTTTTTAGCAGGTTGGCCAGCGTTTCCACTTGATGATTCATGTCCGTGAGGTTCTGATAAACGAATGAGAGCATCACGATAACGGTGCATTTGGTTAATGGCATCGTCTGGTACGTAATCGGTACTTTCAATATCTTCATTACTGTCATCAAAGCGGTTTTTCTCGGTTTTAATGCGGTATTTAGCATCAAAAAGCCAAATAAACTGCTTTTCTTCTGCTGAGTCTGCTTTTGTTAAATGAGCACTTTTAGGCAGTGTCACTTCCAACACAATATCCGGCTCTTGGTTCACTAAGTACGAGCGGATTGATTTTCCTTTTTTAGTAAATTTCGGCTCGTGTGCCAGCCGAGCGGTCACACCATCGCTGCGTTTAAAACGAAAGGCTCCAGCAAAACCATCTTTTAGTTGGTACTCAAAAAAGTCATTCTGGGCGAGCTTAGTCGCCCCGTTTTCCACCAATTCAAAGCCGAGATCCTGCTCTAAAATCTGTTTCAAACACAAAAAGCACCACACTTCGTAAATCTCAGCCACCGACTTCATTGAAATGCTCGACTGATTGCCAAACACATCTAAATAAAATTTCAGCTCCTGCCAAACACCATACACCCCGCTGTAACCGGTTTTTTGCTGTAGTACTAACGACTCGCGGTTTAACCCTGTGTATGCGCCAACCTCTTTTAAGAAACTCTGACCTAACACTTTTTGCAGCGGTTGTTGCCAACTATGTAGCTCATTTAAAAATGAATCCGACAACCGTTGCCTTTCTGGTGCTTGGTTACTTTGCCTAAGCTTTTGTTCAAACTCCGCTAATTGCCGCTTACTTTTACTCACCGCCATTTTGATAAAACGGTTTTCTGGGGTATCGACACTAAGTTGCTTTTTTTCGACCGCATAGCGTTTATCGTACTGGCCATTAGCAAAGTCTTGTTTGACTTGCTCCGCTAACTTATGAGGCAAACGGCCTTTTAATTTGGCCGCTTTGATATTGGCTACCGTCGGTTGCAAACGGCTATGTGGTGCGGCACAAATCACTTTTAAGCCTTGCTCAAAACGCTTCCGCAACGCGGCAAAATTAGCCAACCACATAAGTGGAAAATGCCCGCGCTGCTGGCTAGTCGCTGCATCTTGCTCGGTCTTTTCGGCCAAACTAAAGCGCCAAAGAGGGTAAATTTTGTCGATGGCTTGGTACATGGCGGGCAAGTCTTCGTGCAGTGCCATTTTGGTTGGCAACACTTCAAAGGCAATATGCTGAGTCTGTGTTTTGCCATTAAGCTCAAACGTGAGTGGCAAACGCAACCAACCCACATCATTGCCGGTATTAATGGTGCCGGTTAAACGCGCATTTAAGCCATCTTCACTCGGAGTAAATATAAATGCATCGCAAACAGTCTTAGAGCGGTGATTTAGGCTTGCCCATTGTACTTTTTGAAGAAAAATCCACTCTACTTGATACAGTGTGTTCTCAAAAAAAATAGGGAAGTCTAAATTGATCTGATCTGTGTGGTTAAGGTCCTCTACTGCATTCAAAAATGAGCATGAACCATCGACAAAGCCTCGTGGTTGCTCGCTAAGCTTTATTGCAGGAGCAACTCTTACGAAAACATTAGAATGAGTAAATTGGCGAATAACTAACGTTTTATTTAAGGTTCGGCTTCGGCCTTCAATCGATGCAGCTTTGACGGTAAATAAAAATTCGTCTGTTTTTAGCCTTAATAATTCTGGCATGCGCTCCCCCTCCTTGAAGCCAATTGTTTATGGCCAGAAACTGGTGAAAGTGGCACTGGCTAATCGCTCGCTCATCCACTGCAATTTAGCTTTTGAACGGCAAGGTATGCGAAGCACTTTCTCCTCATCAGTAGCACCATCGGCCACGATTTTCTCAAGATACAAGTCAGGGCGTTGAACGGTTTTATCTGATTCTGACGTCATCCAAATTGGGGCTAACTGAGCAGCCAGAACAGTATTAAGTTCGGCCAACAATGCTTTTCCATTTGATGTAGTCAGTTTGTCGGTATCGCCTTCGATGCGAGGCAGAACCTTACACATCATAAAGTCGTCCCACACCGCTTTTAGGGTCAGGTCATCTTGTGGCTGGCTGCTGGTCACCGCGAGGAGCAGTTCATTAAGCGCACGGAACGCTAATTCAAACGGTGTATTTTTTAGCACTGCATTAACAGCCGATAAAAACGTTAGAGTTTTAGCGCCATCCGCATCAAAGGTATTGGCTAAATCCGCTTTACAGGCGTTTGACCAAATAGGATAACTAAGGCGCTTATTGCAATTTTTCGGAGTTCCAAAATCAAAAAACTCATCAAACTTATTTGGGAAAAACGCACCAAAATCAAAGCTCAGCGCTCGGTCAATCACCTTGCGCGAAAAGCCATGAGTGGTTTCATCCATATTCACTGTGCCTGCAACAATCAGATTAAACGGAATACTTAAACCATATTGGCAAACTAATTGCCAAAGCTCGTCATAATTTTTATTTTCACTGTTATCAAAGCCTAGCGCTTTACGTAGCTTTTCTGTATCAGCGACTTCTTCAATAGTGGCGGGTTTTAATAGCGCATCACAGCTGTAGGTAAAGCTATCCCCTGTCCAACACCATTCGCGAGTTTCCAGTACTGATAAATAATCAGCAAAATACTGCTCAACAGGAGCGAGGTTCATTTCATCCAAACACAACCAGTAAGGTAATACCTGTTTAAGTACATTACGCTCACCTGATACCACTAAGCGTTTACCTAGGTCTTCACTCTCTTGCATTTCAACGGTTAAGCCGCTGTCAGCAATAGCACGCCAAGCTTTGGCGATAAACTTCAATACATCAGTGGTGATGTATTCGGCAGGGCCATTTAAGCGCGAGATATAGCCAAGCAAATCACTAGGCTCATGCCAGTCAGGCCGTACTGAGGTTAAACAATAGGTTTCTGTAAACTGTCCAGAGGTTTTCGCTTGTTCACGTACAAAGCGGGTTTTACCTGTACCTGAGATGCCAGCGAGAAGAAGGAATGGTTTGGATAAAGCAATCGCATTAACTATATCATCACGTCTAACTGGGAGATTTGGTATTTTAGCCAAGCTATATGCGTCATAAACACTTTTATATGTGTTTGGGTTTTGGCAAAGATCATAAACAAGACGTCCAAATACACTAGAGGATGCATCTGGCAAATTAATTTCCTTTAAAATAACAGAACCAAAGCAATCTCTAGAACCTCTCGGCTTGCCTTGATCATTAATCAGTCGCTTTGAGCCTAACCTAAATGTAGCATCATCTTTGTCCAAAAATTTTGAAAACAGTTCCAAATCATGCTCTGAACTAAAGTGTTTCAATAAATCTTGGTTTGCATTAATATTTCTTTTTATCTGCTCACAGTTACCTAAAAGTGAATTGGCATAAGGTCTTAATTTTTCGTATATTTCAAAATACTTAAACAACTCACTTGCAAACTCATACATTTCACTAGCAAAAACAAAATACTGATTAGGAATCAAAGCATAATTTGCAGGTTTGTCATCAGACTCTTTATCTGTAATTGCAAATGAAGTGTAGGTATCAAAACCATATCCAATAGAGCCAAGTTGTTGCTGCAAAACATTCTTTTGCACTGTAGTTAATTTATAGTCAAAAAGTTTGGAATTATTAACCAAAGGTTGTTCCAACTGTATCTCATTAAGCCTTCTTAACATGTTATTCCTTTATTCAAATATATGAAACGATACGTTTTGCTAAAGCTCTAATTACATCAACAGTAACGCTATTTCCAAATTGTTTATAAGCCTGTACTTTTGAAGCGCTTGGTTCAAATTCATCTGGGAACCCTTGTAATCTCGCTGCCTCTCTTGGGCTAATCTTCCGAGGATTTTTTCCAACCTGCTCAATCAATACTTCGCTACCATCTTTGTAATATCGTGCTGAGATAGTATTGGTGTAGGGGGATTCTTCCGTTACTAAGCCAAAACCAAAGCCTTTACCATTTTTTTTGTTTTCAATTTTTCGACGTTGATGACCTTCCCATAATCTATCTGAAATAGTTAATTTAGGATCTGGGCTTTCCTCAAGCTTATCACCAACTTTAACTTCAATTCCTAGTGGTTTTGGATACTCAAAATTTTTAACTTCGCCATCACGCCATAAAACGATGTATATTCGTTGTCTATTCTGCGGTATTCCAAAGTCCACTGATTTAAGCACCATTTCTTTGGCTAAGGTTTGAATTTCTTTTGTAGAACCATGCTCAATAACACTTTTAGGAATATTACAGCTATATCCCATTTTGGTTAGCGTTTTTAAAATAACCTTGAGCGTATAGCCTTTATCATGGCTAATTAAACCTTTCACATTTTCAAGCAGAGCAAACTTAGGCTTTTTCGTTTCTAGAATATTGGCTATGTCATGAAATAGCGTACCACGGGTATCTTCAATCCCTAGTTTAAGGCCTGCATGCGAAAATGGTTGGCATGGGAACCCAGCCAAAAGAACGTCATGATCAGGAATTTCATTCGCGGGGATCTTTGTAATATCGCCAAATGGAACCTCGCCATGATTATTTTTATAGGTTTGCTGAGCATGCTTATCAAATTCAGAAGAAAAAACACATATGCCGCCATTTTGTTGAAAACCGAGTCGAACTCCACCGATCCCTGCGAATAAGTCGATAAAACGAAACTTAGCGTCAAAATCAGGCTTTAGCTTTAAAGCACCGAATACCTCATTAAAGAACGCATCTCTCGTTGTGTATAAACCATTTTGCTGTAGCAGGCTGATTACACGCTCTTTGAGCTGTTCTGGCTTGCTGACTTCTGGATTACAGTAAAACTGGCTATCAGTCGAGATGGCATGTAACCATTGATCAATTACCGCTTCAACGTCACTGTCTTGTGGCACATGCTCGAGTGCTAAGGGCTTAATAATTTCTTCTGCTTGTAGAAGGACGTTGGTTTTATTGTTCATTATTAACTACTACTAAAAATTCTTGATGGGTGACGGTAGGGCGAAGCATGTTTTTTGTACTTTGCATTTCAACCAAGTTGTACTTGCCCAATGTTTTTAATGTTCTCGACACATTACTGACCGCTCGACCTGTGAGCATGGCCAGCTCAGTGACCGATTGCGGCTGTTGTTCGGCGATTACTTTTAACAACTGCTGGTTTTCTTTCGACAGCACATTGGCCACCGATTTCAGCGAATCGAACCAGATATCAACGGGGTAATCGGGGTCAGGCGTTTGCCCTTTAATGCCAATCACGCAACGCGATTGTTTTGCGTTTTTCATTGCTTACTCGCATTTCTTTACTCACATAACCTACTCGAATCGCTTGCTCACACTCTCAACTCTTTATTAAGCCAGCGAATGTGTAAAGCAGCGTTTGAAAAATCAAAAGACTGTATGCTTATACATAAGCCTCGCATCTTATCAACTACTGATAATATCGCAAGGATATTTTCCGTTTAGGACGATTACAAGCCCCGTGCTCAGTAAGCACACAACCAGTACTCTAGCGGTCTTGTCAGCTTTAGACTTTAAACCTCGTCCAGTTCTTGGGTTTACTGGTGGTACACGGCAGGCGACAAGCCTACACGGGATTCATCGCCTCGCTAGTCATCCAAGATGCTGCATTTGCCACCTTGTCTATTTCAAAGCAAGTGCGTTTCGGGTAGGCTGACTTTGCGCTGTGGGCGGTTGCCATCGGGGATTAGATAGCCTGCGGCCATTAGTGCTTTAGCAGCGCGATCTGGGCTGAGGCCTTCGGTGGCTTCACGCCGGCTGGTTGGGTAAAACAGGTAGAGGGTGTGTGGGCCGGTAGTATCGAGCCAACCTGCGCCAGAATTGACATAATGACCCAAGTGATAAATACCGTGTGGGCAGGATTGGTGTGTGACTAAGTGGCGTGAATTAAGGCTTTGCCCATACTGCCCCCAAAGCCCAAGAGGTAAGTGCCAACAACCTTATCAAAAAAGAGAAAGCCTTTCTCAACTAGAACGAACACCACCACACTTTTATGCGCGATAAAGTGTGCAATGCAAGTTGAGTACTCGTCTATGCGTTTTACCGAACGGGGAAATTCAGCAGTTAGAGGTCTACACACAGTGACTTCATAGGTAAAAATTTGTAAACCTAAATGCGGCATTCAAGCTTTCAACCAATCAAAACTGAATGATATTTTTTACTCACGTCATTTGGCCGATCTATAGCCTCATCGTTTAAAGCAAATCACTCAAGCGATTTAACAATGCTTTACGGCTATTATTCGCCACAACAAAGCGCTTAAAGCGTTGTTCAAACGCCGCTTCACCCACTTTGAACTGATAGGCCTCACACAGCTGATGCAGATAGCGTGATGCCGCATCGTAACCACTGGCGCAAGTTCGATCCGCTTGCTCTTGTGCTTGCTGCCAGTAGTGCTCACGCCGATTGTAAACATCCGTCAACGCTTTTTCTTTTTCTGCTTTTTCGATGGCTAATTTTTTTGCGAGAGCTGTGGCTTGCTCTTGCTGTAATTGACTTTGCGCTTGCTCAATGAAAGGGGAAACTACCTCGGGGGTTAACCAGTATTGATAGATCTCATCTGTGTTAGCAGGTTCTTTTCGCGTCAGCGCTAAAGCTTGGTGACGGGTAAGCTGGCCCTGCTCAAACAACATGCGTAATAACGTGTCTTTCTCTGCTTCTGAGAGGCTATGGAGCCATGTATCAAACTGAAACTGGGTTTGTTTGGCTTGGTGACTGGGTTGTGCGTTCAGCACCATGGCGAGTGCCTTAACCAATGTTAAAGGAATATCATACAGCGCTGCAAACGCCAGCTCCTCTTCACTGAGGTGCTCAAAATCGAATTGAACTAACGGCACTCGCTCGACGTCATCATTAAAATCAAACGCTTTGAGCCACATAAAGTACACAAGGCGCCAATCCCCTTGCATTAACCCGCTGCGTAAAGCGGCTAAATGCTGGAAAAAGTCGTCAGCATGCTCATCGTCAAAATACTCGTCATACTCCTCAAGGGAAAAGATCAGCAACTGCCACTCATCGTTTTCGTGAACATGAAGCCCATCGCTTGAAAAGCCAAGTAAAGCTTCAGGGAGCGTTCCTGCTGGTAGCTTGATGTAGGCATCGATTGAGCCCCAATCGGCATAGTAAAAACCGATATCAAAGTATTTTAACATCAGCTCAAAAGGCTCTGCCTTTAGATCACTGTAGGTGTAATACACCTGAAAAGACGTAGCGCTGATCTCGGCACGGCTTGAAATGGCTCTGAGTGCTTGACGTGCTTTAGCATCTAAATACCCATCCAGACGCTCAAATTTATAGTATTGATATTCGCTCACGATGACCTTGCTATGTATTTTTTGTGAATTGAAAAGTTTGTTTTACTGTCATTGAAAAAGCGCTGCATTTTCTTGTTTGCGCTGCTCCAGTGTTTTAGTAATCGCAGATGCTGTCGTTTTACTGATCCCTTGCTGCTGTGCAAGATAAGTAAATTGACTGATGGCTTCTGCAACTTCTTCAATGACTTGCCTTGCATCATGCCAACTCCCATAACCAGCACTGATCGCTAGTTTTTGCATCACCTTAAGCGGTGGCGCTTTGCCATAACCTCCGAACGCAGTGGCATGCTCGTTAAATGGATGTGGGCTGTAGGTAACATCGTAAAAAGGTGCAGGATTCCATTGACCATCATCCACTTGCAAAAATGCCCAGTTTTTACTGTGGTCGTCTTGATTAGACGACAGCAGGTTAAAAACGGCACGGCGAAATTGCAGTTGTCCAGCCGCTGGCGATTTACACAACTGACGGCTGGCTTTAATTAAATCAATGTAATCTAAACTTGGCGTTCTAAAGTCTGCATCCAGCAGCCCGCAAGCGCTGTGCATATGCAGGCGACCTGAACTGCGATTGCCGCTTAAATTGGTCTGCTCCGTGACATAATCAAAACGCTTAAGCGCCAACCAGGCAGACGCACCGCTTGTAGTTGGTGCTTCAATGAGTTGCCATTGCGGCGGTTGACACTTAGCAAGTTCTGCCATTTGTAAATAAACCGCCTCACACAAACCTTCTTCATGGCCGAGCGCGAGATTCTTCGAGGTAAATTTAATCAGCCAAGCCTCATCTCTAGGCTGAGCAAAGGTTCGACAATGCTGAGTTTCCCCAGCAGGCATATAAATCTGCGCTTTTGGCCTTGCCCCACCCGAACTACCACCCGCGACTAATGCAGCCAGCACCTGCTGAGTATGTCCATCTAACTCATCGTGATTATCATCCATATAATCTGACATTGAAGAATCGAACAGCGTTTGCGCTTCTAAGCCTAAAGTAGCTAAATCAATGTCAGCGTTCGTCGTGGTTGAAAACTCAGACACCGGAGAAAAAGACAGCGCTCCCATGCCTTTATCACCGACAAAGGCTAACCTATCCATCGCCGTTAATAGATTAGGCAGGATGCCCCTTTGCCGGAAAATACGATCTTGCAACAGCATGCCCCAGCCATCGGGCAAACAATCTCCAAATACGCCATGTACACCTTGATGCGGCGCTTTTGGTGCGACTTGAACTTGTGTGCTCGACTGCAAAGTAAAAGGTGATAAATTGCCAAACTGCTGCAAATAGCTGTCTGCATACTGAAAAAAAACGCCTTGCCGATTCTGTGCCAAGACCCCTACAGCAACCTGCTCGCCTGAGCTTAACATACGAGTTACCATGAGTTTTTGGATGGGTTTAAAACTCATCTTTTAGCACCTCATCAATACTCGTGGGTATAGCAGCGCGTTCTTTGCTAGGCTGTGTGAGCTGATAAAGCCTATCCAATGAATCGAGGGTCTGCCATAGCAACAGCAATTGGCGAAATGAAATTTGCCCGGTCAACTCAAACTTCTTAATGGTGGCAGCAGGTACACAGCTTCGCTCAGCCAATGCAGATCGTGACAGTTTTGCCTGCTTTCGTAACTCACGCAAATAAGCCGCATAAGCTTGGCTTACATCGGTATCATCAAGTAAGGTAAAATTCATCCGCAAAGACCAAATGGATACAGTTATATCTATTATAGCGAAATAATAGCAGAAAGTGGACACTATTGTATCCATAAATAAAGTGTTGAAAAATCACTCGATAAAGCCCTTCAAAACTTCTATTTTTAAGTCCTAACAGCAGCATAAAAACGGCACTGTTTTTCCGTAGTCATAGCTTCGAGCACCACTAAGATTTAGTAAAAGCCATAGACAAGTGGTGGGCAGTTTGGTGAGAAAACAGGCATTTTTGAGCGGTTTTTTCGGTAAGTTTTTGAGTTTTTAAATGTTTAGATTGCCACTCAATGAGCAAATTCAAAAAATATATTGAATAAAGCTCACTAACCTCAACAAAAACGCCACCCGAGGGTGGCACTTGTCTTTTACTCTTCTTTATTTTCGAGTGCTTCTTCTCGGCGTAGATAAGCACCGGCTTCATCACTACTTGCACGCAGTTGGTGGTTTTGATCCACCGCTCTCGTTTGCTGATTGAGTTGGTACACTTGTGAGGCATTGCCTAAATCACGCTCGCTGGTAATTGCGGCGATGGATTCTCGGTCTTTTAAGAAGCTAATCACATCTTTACGGATGTCGCTTAGCTGTGCATCGTCTTTATGCATTTCTAAAATATGTCTTGGGTGCTCTAGGTTTTTCATGCCCGTTGCAGCGAAGGTCGTTGATACTATTCTCGACACCACTACCCAAGGGGTAATACTGCTGCGTACTAGCGTATTTTCAGAGCGTGTGGAATCGTGAATGCCAGTACCTGTTGATATTTTAGACTCAGTAAATGTCCCTTCACATTTAAAATAAACCAGCAGAGATTCAAATTGCATCTCGGCATAGAATACGTGTGCAGCATTGGTTAGCATTGATGCAAACGATTTAATCAATAGGCCACTTAGCAGTAAATGTACGGCTACCATCACAACGGCGCTGAATGACGCGATGTTTTCTTCGCTGAAGGCACTAGAAAAATTACTGATATTGGCGCTCGTTACATAGTGGTAAATATCTACTACGGCATAAGCAAAAAAGACGCTTAATCCAAGGGTTACTAGCAGCAGTAAGTTACCACCAAGCAAGGATAAAAACCTAAAGCGTTCAAACGATTTACCTAAATCTAGGGGTAGGACTTTAGGTTGTACTTCTTGGATCATTTCGCCTTTAAAGCCACCTTTACCATCAACTTGTTCTTGCAAGCTGGGATCTAGCTCACGATAAACTCGGTTTGGTACTTCTTTATAACGGCGATTAGCCATCACCAAGTTGTCGAGGTTAATAAATATCTCGTTTGGATGTACTGATTCTTGCCAGTTCTCTCTTAACTCAGACACTTCAACCACTGGGTTTACTTTGTCTAAACGCGCTTTAAGCATAACAGCAATAATGGCGCTACAGCCAAGTGCAAGCACGATAACGCCAGTGAGATAAGCCCAAGTATGAAGACTAGGCAACGGCGCAAAAAAGAGCTCAATATCGGCTTTACTTAACTTTCCTTCATCCATGATGTAAGACAAGGTTAGGCCTATTAGGATTGGTAGCACAAAAGAGAGCGAAATCACTTTAGTGAGGGTAGCACTCCCCAAAGATTCAATGGCATGTTCCGCTTTGCGTGAAATCGGTTTAGCCGCGCTATACCAACATGACAAAATATATATCATCAGTAAGGTGCTATAGATTGGAAAAGTAAGCTCACCAGCATCACCGGCAAAGCCAGAAAGCGATACAAACGCCACCACACCATAAAGCACAAGTGCGGTTAATGTACTCACCCATGCACCAAATAAGCGTTGGCTCATATTTCTGATCGGGTAAGGGAGAAAGAGTAATTTAGGTGCAATGCTGTGAAGTAAACGCGATAAGAATCCCTTAGGCTCTACAAACGTGCTGTTCTTTCGGCCAATCAACATTTCTTCTAGCGTTTTAGCACGGTAAGCCACATCAGCCTTTTCTTGCTGGGCAGTTGAAGTTTCTGACTTACTGAAATTATAAGCTAAAGAGGTGGGATGGTTACGACCCACAAAAAAGCGCAGTGTTGCATATATTCCTTTTGCAAGAGAAGTGATCCCAAGGCCTAAAATCAACATGCCAAATAGCATGATGATCCAACCCATACCCGCATCGCTCTTAACGGAGCTGGCGGCAATCACCAGTAATGCAATTCCAGCAATAGTTTGTATTGCACCACGAATAGCAGTGATTTTACCTTCCGTTTTAAATGGGTTTTTAAGCCCTAAATCAATAGAGCCATAATCAAAAGCCACTAGCAGCCTCCTTGTATAAACAGTCCAATGTCGGTGGCTAGGAGGTCGTCTAGTTTACGCAGCGTCCAGCCACACCTTTCAATTTCTGCAATACTCTGCACAATAACTTGTTAAGTTGCAACGAGTTTCGTTTGAAATCAAAGAAGTTCCCACTTCCTATTATCAAATCGTCTAACTTCGTTACAATTAGGCGAAATAGACAGAAGATAAAGCCACTCGTTTTCTACCAATTGTTTTACAACTGGGTGTGCTGCCATGATTTGCTCTAGTGCTTCGGTTGGTGCTTGTACAATTACGCTCAAACGCTGTGGGGTATGCATCCATTTTTCACCGTTATGAACGGATTGCATTGGCAGGCCAATTCGCAAATCTCCGCCATTGCCTTCAAACACTCCTATTCTCCCCCCCACTACATTATGCAACACCTTGTTACCACTGCCGTATTTGTGGATATCGGTTACCGAAGCGTTATATTGCATATTGATCCAGTTAGTGACGAGCATAGGGGCGGTTAAAATAGCAGTTAACTGACTAAAGTCTTGGTCTTGCTCCGCGCTGTATTCATGCAAAAAGACTCGGCCTTGCAAGTCAACACCCTGCGTAACTTGTCTCGGCGCGACCACAAATGCTGCATTGTTGGCAAGGCCCCATTCCGGCCTGACTTGAGACCAATCTTTAGTACGGGCTATAAATCGCTGCTCTAATTGCTGCTCAGATAATTCTTTACCAGTTATCACGAGTGCATGAGCGCGCTCTACTCGAGCCAGATGCGCTGCCTGCTTTAACCAGCGGGTTATCTCTGTATCTATTTCGCCATAGGGGGTAATTGTTTCAGTGGTGGTATTATGTAGCGCTGCAACAAAACGGGTTTGCGACGGAATAGCGATGCCTAGCGCGATTAATTCTGCGCGTACCGCTTGGTCATTAAGAAGTTGCGCGAGTACTTTAACATTCACTTCTCCCGATTGGCCGCCACATGCACCACATTGCAGTCCGGCTTCATGTAAATTATTGGTGGTATGTGCTCCGTGGCCAACCAATAGGACTGTATCAGCAAATTCAGTCAGTCCCATCCCTTTTAATATGCCAGCTGCGAGTTTAGCTTGCTCCAAAACAGTAACTTCGTGTTCGCCCTGTTTTAATTGCCACTTTCTTGAATCAATATGACTATCGACGGGATGATGAGTTTTTTGCAGTGAAAACACTTTGCTAAATAGCTGATAAAAGTAACTCATCCCCATCGACTCCACCATCGAAAATGAAGCAGCCGCAGAGTGAGACCAGCTATGCCAACGGCCAGCTTGTTGGCGTTTTGTGGCAAGGTGCTGGGGTGCTGGCGTTTGTATCGCGGTGATTGGTGCTTTTAACAATCCGGGTAACTGTGGCCGACTAAAACGGCAGTTAGTCGCATGATAATCAATCGGTAGGCCAAAAAAACCAGCATAGCCTATGGTTTGAATGCCTGCGTTTTGAGTTTCTAACGCACGGCGGATCACCTCTGAGCGCACATCAATACAAAAAGCCGCTTGTAAGGTTGGTGTAGCTTGCTCACGAGCCTCCTCAGATTTTACCTGCTGAGTCTTTAGCTGCCCCACTAAAGTGACTTGATAACTGAGCTCGAGTGCCCGCTGAAATACTAGGCGCGGCAACAATGCCTTTTTATGTTCAATCACAATCTCAGCAAGTTGCAGCTTTTGCTTGTTCCAATGGTATTGAATACGGGTAAAGGTCGTTGGATGGCGCTCACTCACATAACGCCAAATCACCAGCTCCCACGCCATTCGAATTGCCAATAGCGCACGCATATCGGAAGCTGGATGCTGGGCAAGATCTGCTTGCCAGCGTTCGTAAGCCGCCCAAGATGCCCAACCATTAATGTCTAGCAGTAGCATGTGCGCATAATCACTCAGCTCATTAAAACCAATCTCTAAGGTGTCGACAGCGAGTGCAATTAAAGACTCAGGAGACGTTGGCAAAGCCTTAAAGTAATCCACTAAGCCCGACTCCCCCATGACGATGCTTATCCCCAAGTCTCGCGATACGGTTTCATGCCAGTGGCGATACAAACAGAGTTTATCCTCACCTTGGGTTTGTTTGAGAATAGGCTGCACCTGCTGATAATGCGCGGCGCAAAATTGGCTAATTTGGTGGCTGATCTCCTCCTGCCATGGCATCTTATGCTCAGAGCGATAACGGTCAAGTAAGTCCGCTAATGTATGCCAATGTGGCAACTCGCCGCAGTGACTTTTTTTGAGCCAATTAAGTAGCGCATTGGTGCTGCGATCCACCGCGTAATGTGCCGCAGATTGCTGCAATGCTTGCTCTGAAATCGCCTCTTGCTGCCATTTTTCAAGATAAAATGCCACGGGCATCAGCATTCTAACCTGTGCCAACGCACTCATTTTATTGACCACCGCATCAAAGGGCAGATCGCGCATTCCCCAAAATGGATTCACTGCGATCAATTGATCGAGTGGCCAAGTTGGCGCAATGCGTGTTTCAGCACTCAGGAGTTGTTGCTGTTGCGGCTTAGATAGCTGAGTCTGTTTGTTGTCTTGTGTCTCTATCATTACTTCTGCTCCTCGTGCCCCGCAGCATAGCGATGAATGGCTAGGTGTTTCTGCTTTTTAATACTTGGCAAATGGACGGGCCAAAGTAATATGGTTAATCGCGTCATCCACTCGTCTAAGTACAGGCCGGCATACAACACTCGAGAGAGTTTTTGCACTGTTACCAAATGTGCGCGGTAATAGAGCAAATAATTTACTACGATAAGTACCACTACTAAGCTGAGCAACCAAATATCAGCACCATCGAGTGCTTGCGTTCTAAGATCATTTGGTAGCGCGACCACCAAGTGCAATAGCCACTTTTGCGCACTATAGGCTGCCAATAACACAACGGCTGCGGTGATAATTCTAAAATAGCTACTAGGGGCTTGCGCCTCAAAACGCAGCGCTAGCCACACCGTTAATGCACCAACCATTAATCCCCAAATACTGATAGGACCTTGATATTCAATAACGACTGCAGCTACTGTAGTTAGACCAGTTGCCACGGCAAGTGCAATGAGCCATTGCCACAAGGGCGGTTCAAGTTGGTCGCTCAAGCGACGAGTCAAATCTTCATGGATCCACTGGCTTGAGTTTAAAAATGCATGAGCCTTGTAGGCTGAATGGGCTAATAAGTGTAGCAGCGCTAATTCATATAATCCCAAAGCACACTCCACTAGCATCAGTCCCATTTGCGCACAGGTTGACCAAGCCAAGCGCACTTTTAAACTGATCCGCGTTGTCATGATAAGCGCGGCCAATAATGTCGTTATTCCTGCCACGATCAAGATCAGCCATTTCGCAGCTTCTACGCGTAAAATCAAAGGGCCAAACACCATCACCAAAAAACCACCCAAATTAATGATCCCTGCATGCAGCAGCGCACTTACCGGTGTGGGTGATTCAACCACTTGCATCAACCAGCCATGCACTGGCAGTTGCGCACACTTTATCAGTGCCACAATTGCAAGTAAGCCAGCTGCAGATTGCTCTAGCACAGTCAGTGTCGTTGCGTGAGTTAAGTAATAGTTTGTGATGTCATTAAGCTGGAGCATGCCAGTGCTGAGGTAGATACAAATAAAAGCCCCAAGCAATGCACTTTCTGCCAAGCGCGCCAAAATAAACTTTTTGTGTGCGGCCAATGCCGCTCTCGGGCGGTTAGGATAAAACAGCAGTAGACGGTGTAGGCTCAAACTAATACCGACCCAAGCCAACCAAAATAGGACTAAGTGATTACTGAGCACCACAATAGTCACGCTCAGTAATGTCGTGAGTAGATAGCGAAAATAGCGGCCTCGGTGTTTTTCACCATGTAAATAGTGAATAGAGTAACGCAGTAAAATAAAGCTCATAAAGCCAATCAATGACACCACGCTAAGCCGTAAAAAGTTTATTTCAAACAGGCTACTGGCAATATCACCTTGTGTTGCCCAACTCCCCCAGCCAAAAGCGATACAAATTGCCACACCAATAGCAAAACCGTTCGCGATACGAAATAACCCAGCGTTACTACGAGACGCTTTGCTCATGAAAGACGCAGCAATCAAAAAGTGTAATAGCAACAACACCACTAAGATATTAATCATCACTTTCTATGGTTCTCACCTAAGTCTTGAATTAGGTCATTATTCCAACCTTTTTAATTTAATAAAAATAGATATAATTTAACTATTCGTTCTGTTTTACTTATATATAGATGAGCCGACTTAATTATCACCACCTTTACTACTTTTGGCAGGTTGCTAAGCTCGGAAACCTGACTCAAGCCGCTAAAGAATTACATGTTTCGCAATCTGCGCTCTCTGCGCAAATCAAACAGTTGGAACACAATGTCGGGGTATCACTATTTGAGCGCGTAGGCCGTAACCTAATGCTGACCGATCAGGGTAAAAAGGTGTTGAGCTATGCCGATGATATTTTTACCACGGGGCAAGAGCTCGAAGCCTTGCTAAGCAAAGGCGTGCAGTCAACCACCCACGTAACTATTGGGGTGTTGACCACTCTGTCACGTAACTTTGTAGAAGCTTTTATTAGCCCTTTGATGCGGCGCAGCGATGTGCAATTTAAATTAAAGTCAGGCAGTATTTCAGAGCTACTCAACGGCTTAACCAATTATGAGCTGGATTTAGTGCTTACCAACCGAACAATAAACCTAGATACTTCAGATCCCTATTGGCAGTGCCAACTAGTTGCCAAGCAACCGCTGGCGATCATTGGTCCGCCTGCCCTCAAGCCAAGCACACCATTTCCACAAGGCTTTGAAAAAACACGCTGGATCTTGCCACCTGCCAACTCAGATTTACGCACCGCATTTAATGCACTGTGCGCTCAGTATCAGTATTTCCCCAACATTTTGGCAGAGGTCGACGATATGGCGATGATGCGACTACTGGCACGAGACAGTGGCGCGGTGGCTGTTTTACCAGCCGTAGTAGTAAAAGACGAAATAGCCCAAGGGGTGCTACAGCAATATCAGGAACTACCTAATATTTATGAGTATTTTTATGCGATTTCAACACAGAAAAAGGTTGTTCCTGAAGCGATTAAAATACTACTGCAAGAAGCGCGTGATAAGCCCGCACATTTTTAAGCGCGCTGATTTTCATTCACCTGAAAGTATTAGAAAATCACGATTTATTTCTGTTTTTTAACTTAACCCATATTAACGTAAGAAAATTGGCCTAAGCACTTGACCAATTGATGTTTATTTAGCAAGCTGAAACTATAGGATAAAAATTCGACGAGGCAGTTATCGTGTTCAAGCTTGTGCACAATGGCAATATTTTAATGGATGTGAAGTCTGCTTCACCGCCCAGTGCTGCGTTTGTGATTGAAGCCCTTGAAAAGTCACAATTTGCCGATTGCGAAATCGATCACGACTCGATTAATGCCTTTTTCCAAAGCGACTTCCCCGAGAGCCAAATTGTTGTTGCTAAACAACATGATGCTGAATTTGAAGTCACCTTAAGTGACGATAAAATGCAGGCCTTTGGGCAACTTAAAACGGCTCGTGGTGGTAAAGCGATATCATTAGAAGAAGCGAAAAAAGCCATTGTCAAAGCTGGCGTCAGTCGTGGCTATAAGCAAGCTTACCTAGAAAATATCCTGCGCAAACAATTTGAACTTCCACCAGGTGAAGAGGCATCTGGGTTAATCGCCCAAGGCCGACCACCACAAGACGGCCAGTCAGCAAAATTACTGCCGCACGTACAAACTTTAAAAGAGAGGCTCAAACAACCTAGAATGCGTGAAGATGGCACCGTTGACATGCGTGATTTTGGCAAGCTTGCAAGCGTCGCGCCGGGTGATTTACTGGTGACTCAAAAGCCCGCAACACCAGGCAAAGAAGGCTTTACAGTTAGCGGTGAAAGTATTGAAGCGAAGCCCGGCGAATCGTTCCAGCTTATGGCGGGTGAAGGCACCGAGATCAACCCCAACAACCCACTAGAGCTTATCGCAACCATTGCAGGTTGCCCCTCAGATATCGCCAACGGTATGCGCGTGGATGATGTATTTACGATTGCCGATGTCACAGTAAAAAGTGGTCATGTCGACTTTAATGGCAGCGTTGTAGTTACCCATAATGTGGAGCCGGGTATGCACGTGACTGCACAAGGCGATATCACAGTGCTCGGCACGGTGGAATCTGGAGAACTTATTGCAGGTGGTCATATTGAGGTACGAGGTGGCGTGATCGGCCATGTTGACCATCAAAATAATGAGCAAGGCTTAACCTGCAAGCTTATCGCCAAAGGCAATATTGAGATTGCCCATGGACAATATACTTACCTTGAAGGCGATAACATTATTATCAATAAGCAGAGTAACCACTGCGATATTAAAGCGCAAAAGCTGATACAAGTTGGCACTGGCGATCATCCAAGTGGCAAGTTAATAGGTGGTTCGATCATAGATGCGCAAATGGTGGTAGCGGGAGAGATTGGCAGTGAATCTGGCGCTAAGATGATGATTTATCTTGCACGCAAAGGCCTTAAAATCACCCAAGAAACCGACACCCTGTTCAAAGAAGTCGCCGCCACCAATGATTCTTTAGATCAACTACAGCAAGCGATTGAAAAAGCAGAGTTAGTAAAAGACGCAGCTAAAAAGCAACAACTCAAAACTAAAATTGGCGCAACACAGATGCACTACTGCCAGCAAGCCGAGCACCTTGAGCAAAAGCTCAGCCAGCTTGATCACGACTTACACGATTTGCTCGACAACACGAAACTTGCGGCAAACAAAGCGCTTCATTCAGGGGTTGAAATTCATATCTTTGATCGCGTGTATAAAACAACCCGCAGTTACCCCCCTTGCTCAGCAACGCTACAAGAAAACCAAGTTAAGATAGACTTTAAAACCGCAGGCTCCTAGCCTGCACTTTATTTAGCGCTGACATTTAGAGCAATACACTGTGCTGCGTTGCCCTAGACGTATTTCTTTTAATGGCGTTTCGCAACTTACGCAAGGCTCACCTTTGCGACCATACACCAACAATTCTTGAGCAAAATAACCCGGTTTACCATCACTTTGAGCAAAGTCTTTGAGTGTCGTTCCCCCTTGTTTGATAGCTGCACTTAAGGTTTCCTTGATGATCGGTGTCAGTAATTGGTAGCGTTTAAGTGAAATTTTACCTGCTTCTTTTTTGGGATGGATCCCCGCTTTAAACAAAGATTCATTGGCATAAATATTACCCACACCAACCACCACATGATTATCCATAACAAATTGTTTAATCGGCTGCTTCTTGCCTCTGCTTTTTTCAAATAAGTACTCTGCAGTAAAAAGCTCGGTCAACGGCTCAGGACCCAGCTTTTCAAAAACGCTATGATCTTCGCCTGCACCTTGCCATAAAAAAGCGCCAAAGCGACGCGGGTCATTTAATCTGAGCGACTTGCCTGAGGCCAGAATGATCTCCACATGATCATGCTTTTTTAGTGGCTCTTTGCTATCAACAACACGTAAGTTTCCTGACATCCCCAAATGCAAAATCGCAGTGCCATGCTTGGATTCGATAAGCAAATATTTTGCCCGTCGCTTAACCGCAAGCACCTTCTCACCTTCAAGCAATTGTACTTCCTCTGGTACAGGCCATCTTAGCTTACCATTGTGTACTTTTACGCTTTGGATAATATGTTGCTCTAAATACGGTTGAATGCCTAAACGGCTCACTTCGACTTCTGGTAACTCAGGCATAATTCACTCTATTACTGTGTGGTTTGTGATATTACAATTCTATCGGTAGAAATAATGCTTTGGCTTGCAAGCTATCAAGCTCAAACCAGCGCTGTTGTTGTTTATCAAATAATACAAAGCCATTATCGCTTCGATACAGTTGGTAGCTAAGGGGAAGCTCTTGAGTTGCCAGCCAAAACTGCGCAGCGCTCAGCGCTGGCTCCAATTGCCTTGGCGCCTCAACAACCAATAGCTGTAAACTTTGCCACTTGGCAACAAGCGCACGTAAGGCATCTTCACTAAAGCTCTGGTTTGAGCCTTGCGGTAACTCTATACGCCAGCTCGTGCCAATGCGTTCAATTTTATAGCCAGGAAATGCCACGGTTAAGACAAAGCTTTGCTCTGGTAGCACAGCTTGTATCTTTGCTTTGTCGTCACTGGGATTCAATTTATAGTGGAGGCCGTTGAGAAAAAAGATCATCAGTAACATGGAAAAGATCACCACGTTATTCCACGCCTTACGGCTCATTTGAATCATACCCATCTCCTAAGCGTTTGAACGGTTAGTGTATAATACTAATTTGTATTTATACATGCTCAATTAGCCCTTGCTCGCCTAGGCTATTTCGCCTAATTCAACAATCTGTCGTTACCGTCCCCTATCTACGCCAAATTGCGCATTTACACTATTTAAATGACAAGTTATTTTGCTAGAATGTGGGCAAAATTTTAAGGAGTTCCGTCAATGGCAATGTATGTAGTGGGTCATAAGATCCCTGATTCAGATTCAATCTGCGGTGCAATCGCACTTGCTTATTTAAAAAACCAAATTGGTGAAGAAGCAATCCCTACGCGTTTAGGTGAAGTCTCACCGGAGACTCAGTTTATTCTTGACCGTTTTGGTTTTGAAGCACCAGAGCTTAAGATGAGCTATGCTGGCGAAGATGTGTATATCGTTGACCACACTGAAAAAACGCAAGCACCAGACGACATCGACAAGGCAACTGTAGTTGGCGTAGTTGATCACCACAAACTAGGCGACCTTACAACCTCAACACCGCTTGAGTGTTGGATCCGCCCAGTTGGCTGTAGTAACACGATTATTAAAATGATGTACGACTTCTACGATGTAGAAATCCCGGCAAACATTGCTGGCATCATGATGTGTGCAATCCTAAGCGACACAGTCATCTTCAAATCACCAACTTGTACCACTGCGGATATCAAATGTGTTGAAGCACTTGCAAAAATCGCAGGTGTTGATGATGCTAAAGAGCTTGGCATGGAAATGTTCAAGGTGAAATCAGCAGTTGAAGACACACCAATTCGTGACCTGGTCATGCGTGATTTCAAAGACTTTAACATGAATGGCAACCTTGTTGGTATTGGCCAGCTTGAAGTGGTTGATCTTGCCGTATTTGATAAGATCAAAGATGAGCTACATGCCGATATCGCAAAATTAAAAGAGGAAGGTAATCGCCACAGTGTGATGCTACTACTTACTGATATCATGAAAGAAGGATCACAAATGCTGATCGCTTCAGATGATGAAGCGATCATCGCAAAAGCATACAACGTTGAGCCTGAAGCAAGCAAAGTATGGTTGGACGGCGTACTAAGCCGTAAAAAGCAAGTTGTACCACCATTGCAAGACGCATTCGCTGGTTAATACTGCTCGCCGAGACGAAAGTCTCGGCTGTTTTTATGCTGCACCTCACTCCGGGTATATTCGCCTCCTTTGTCAAAGACCTGAATGCCGCGCGCCATTCACATCACCTTATTCAAATTAATCTGCCCTTGGGCGACTGTATCGCGAAAATCGGTGACAAGACGCTATCTGGCCCAAGCGTAATTGCAAGTGGCGTAGAACATAGCTTAAAAATGACCTCAGGCTGGGTGATATTAGTCGAGCCAAAAAGCTTGTATGGCAAGCAACTACAAGGCAATAGCTGCGCAGCAATCAAGATAAATACCGCACCAAAGAGCAACGCCAAGCTTGCCGAGTTATTACGCGCAGTAGAGCTGACCGAACTCCCGACAACAGATTTAGATCCACGAATTGACCGTGTATTGGCGCAATTAGATGCGTGCTTTAACGCCCAAACTTGCCTGAAACCCAGTCACTTCAGCGCCAGTACAATTGCCGAGTCACTTTATCTCTCGCCAAGTCGCTTTTTACACCTGTTTACCGAGCAGGTGGGGATAGCATGGCGACCTTATGTGCTGTGGCGCAGGCTGATCTGCTCAGTTGTCGCCATACAACACGGCAACAACCTTACACAAGCAGCCATGCTTGCGGGGTTTGCAGATAGCGCCCATTTGAGCCGTACATTTAAACGGCAGTTTGGTATTACACCGACTGAGGCATTAAAAACACAAACTTAGCCAGTTTATTCAAGCTTAGTTACCTAAATTGCATCACACTGCTACCAAAATAGGAGCATAACCATGAAGCAATTTTTAGTAACTACCCCTTTAGTTGATTATCAACATTCAGCGATCCAAAGTTTAATAGAAGCAAAAGGTTGGCAGCAACTTGATACCATCACGGCAGCGGAGCAAATCTATAACTTCGTCAAAGACGACATCGAATTTGGTTATAGTGAAACAGATACACTAACTGCAAGCCAAGTGCTTAAGCAAGGTTATGGCCAGTGTAATACCAAAGGAACGTTACTGGTTGCACTGCTAAGGGCTTGTGATATTCCCACCCGAGTTCATGGATTTGAGATAGCCAACGATCTTAAGCAAGGGTTAATTCCTACCCTACTGACGTGGTTTGCTCCAAAAAGTATTATCCATAGTTGGATTGAGGTTTATTTAGAGGAGCGCTGGGTAGAGCTTGAAGGTTACATAATAGATGACGGCTACCTTAAACAGGTTCAGCAACAGTTCTCAATGGCAAAAAACTTTACAGGATTTGGTATTTCCACTCCCTGTTTGCAGCAACCCGATAATCGTTTTTCGTTAAATGGTGCATATATTCAAAAGCAAAGTATTACACGCGATCTAGGGTTTTATACAAGTCCAGATGCGCTTTATCAGCAACACAAAAATCTAACTGGCATCAAGCAATGGCTCTATGCACACTGCTTTAGACATTGGATAAACCAAAGGGTAAGGCGCGTCAGAGCCGGACGCTTCAACTAACTTGAGCGTGCAATAGCAACTTGGCTGTGATTGTGGTTGGTGTATTCAACACCACCTTTACTGCGCGGGGATCACGCAGTTGCGGCCTGCAGCTTTGGCTTGATACACCGCGTGATCAACGGCTTTTAGCGAGTGACCAAAAGGCAAATTGGTATTGACTTCGGCAACCCCAAAGCTTGATGTAATGGAGATCTTCCCTGATGGCGTAGAGATAACCGATTGCTCTATTTCTTGTCGCAGGCGCTCAGCGATCACCATCGCTGAATTTACCGGCGTGTTAGGTAACAGCACAATAAACTCTTCACCCCCTAAGCGGCACATACAATCTTCTAACCTCAAGGTATTTACACAGATCTCAGCAAAGCTTTTTAACACTAAGTCACCGGTTTCATGACCATGGTTATCGTTGATTTTTTTAAAGTGATCTATGTCTAGCATCATCATACTAAATGGATGGTCAAAGCGTGCATGACGACTGATCTCACGTTTTGCGTTATCCATTAAAAAACGTCGATTACTCAATCCAGTGAGTGGATCTTTAAACGCCATGTCAGTGAGCTGCAGCTGTAACTGCCATAACTCTTTAACCAGTAATCGGCGACTGCAGCAGTCCGCAATCATCTCCGCAAACGCGATTTCATCTTTGTGCCACGTACGTACGCCATTATTCCCCTCACAGCACACCACTCCGTGAGGAATACCATTTTTAAAGATCACCGTATCTAACATGGTTACTATGTGGTTTGGGGTTAAATAACACTCTTGAAATTCAGACGTTCTGGGATCGGCAGCAGCGTCATTCGCATCGATCGATTGACCACTGTTGATTGCAGAAAAGTAAGCGGGAAAGTTTTCATACGTTAAGGCTGGCAATTGCACAGGTAACTCATCACCCTGCCAATCTGTGTTAGCAACATTGATAAGCTCAGAAGGTTTGTCGAGATCGTCAAACAACCAAACAGAAACCCGAGTGACGTCTAAGGTAAGCTTACCTTCATCAAGTAAATCAATCAGGAAGCTTTGAAATGTTCCCGATACGTCAAGCTCCTGCGAACTGAGCCGCCGAAGCCTCTGAGTGACATTGCTAAAGTTCTTCAACATAATACGAAGATTTTATTCTTTTCTGCTAGCATAACGCGCCATAATTTTTAAGCATAGTCTTAAATACTAGAATTAACCTATGTTTTGGAATATTTTCACACGATTATGTAAGAAATAAGAATATAAGTAGAGCAATCCGTAAAGGAGGTAATGCTAAAAGGTAATAAGCCTGAGTTTATTAAAGTGGCACGAGGCCACTTTATTCGTTGGATTATTTAATATATTTTGCGAGGTATTTTTTAAATACCGGATCTGACATTGCCAATTGTCGTTGCTCATCCATGATTTCTTTAAGCAAAGACTCCGATGTCAGAGGATTGGCTAAAACTACTCGGAATACCACCGTAGGTTGGCGGTCATATTGCTCTGGTGTTAAGCGTGTTCGAGAAACAAAAGAGCGGCCCGCTTCACGCTGACGCTTTTGCATGCTTGCAGTAAAACGGTTAAGTGCGGCATAAATCTCTATCTTTTCTTGTTCATCCGCTTGTGCGATTGCCGCTTTTATTTGCTCAGGCACATAGCGGTAAGTCAGCAGACATAGCTCAGGTTCAGAGATCAGCTCAAAATCAGGGGTTTGTTTAATTAGTTCAGCAAAATACCGTGCCTTTTCAATCCCTTTATCAATGAGCATCTCATAGCCTTGACGACCAATGACACGCAGACATGCGTGCACTAACATCGCCATACCAGGACGACTCCCCTCTAAAGTATGACTACCCAGATCTTTAGAGCCCTTCCGTAAAATGTATTCGGCATGATGTTCGATTGCATCAGATGCTGCAGGGTCTTTAAATAGCACCATACCCGCCCCCATAGGCACATACATTTGCTTGTGCGCATCTATGGTTATTGAATCTGCTCGCTCCACCCCTTTAAGAAGGTGGCGATTGTTATTCGATAGTAGTGTTGCTCCACCCCAAGCGGCGTCAACATGAAAGTGACAATGGAGCTCTTCGGCTAAATCAGCCATCTCTTCTAACGGGTCAATATTACCCGTTTCGGTCGTCCCAGCAACACCAACTAAAGCCAGTACTTTAATCCCTTGTGCTTCAAGCTCATGAGCTTTAGCTCGCATGGCACCAACATCAACCTTATTGTTGCCAGCTGTTTTGATTGAAATGAAGTTATCGCGGCCAATACCTAGCACATCTGCGGCCTTACCTAGTGAATAATGGCCTCTTTCAGAAACTAATACCGCTAAGCCTCGGTAACCATAATGAAGCATCGCGGCCACAATACCCGATGCACCAATACCCTTAAATTCACCATCCGCTTTTAATAAGCGGTTTCTTGCTATCCAAAGTGCGGTTATATTGGCGATTGTGCCACCAGAACAAAAAGCACCAAGTGACGTTTTTGCGCTATGCATCCACTTATCGTAGAAAGCATCATCGCTGCCGTAAACCAAGTGATGCATCATTCCCAACACTTGACGTTCAAGTGGAGTAAAGGCTTTTGACGTTTCAATTTTGACTAGGTTCTGATTGAGTCCCACCATCAACTTCGACAGAGGCAACACAAAATGCGGTAAAGCTGATGTCATATGCCCAATAAAACTTGGGGCTGCGGTATGCACTGAGTGGGCAACTAATTGCTCCATGATATCTTGCGCATAGTCTGAGACAAACATTGGCACTTCGGGGATCACCGCCGACTGAAAGTCTTTTTCAACTTCGTGCAGTGGCTTTTCGATTGCCGCAATATTCTCATTTAAAAAGCCAGCCAAATTGCTCGAGATTTCTTGCTCGATTCTGCTTAAAGTTGAATCAGGCGCCTCAGGCACGGTAAATATACGCATTAAGCTTTCTTCAGACGCAACGGCGCAACGCTTTGGACCCATCAATACTACCTAAACATCAAACGGTGCAGTAGCCTATCTACCCATTGTAGAAATTGAGTAGATACAAATTGCACAAGAGATTGTGATACATGAAATGGCTAACTTTACTGTAAAGAAAGGGAATTGTCTTCTATTGTCTAGTTAAAATTCATGAAACATTGACAATTTTATGAAAACCCAACGAAAGTTCAGTGAAAAATCCCTCAGTATTCTGGCGTTTCTATTTTACATTCTCGTCAAAAATAAGGTATAAAATGGGGACATAAACCCAGCAAAACGGTATATTGCCGACTTGCCCGCAACAATGCATTTTATTGATCATTGGAGAAAAAGTTTTTTGCTTTATTTCTTCTCAAGACGTCAATTTATGTTGTATTGTTTATATTATGTAACAAAGCAGCCACCACGCTTACGCCAGTTAGGCATTTTATCGTTGTTAGATAACGATATTGTGGATAAAGGATTATCATGAATACTCGGAGTATCGCTCAACCACTCAAAGCTAAATCTAGGCAGCCTACAGCAAAAGCAACTCCGCTTTTAGGGCTCACAGGTTACACTTCACGACTCCCAGTTGCTTGGCTCGTTTTAGCCTCTTTTATCTTTTTAGCTGCCCTATCGATTTATGTTATCGCCAACTATTACGATACGCGCCGCGATATCATGGCGAGGATCGACGCCCAGTTAATCAATGCAGCCACCAGCGCCAACGTCATTGTAGGTAAAAAATATCACGAGTCACCAGAACACATAACCCCTGCCGAATTTAAGCAAAAAAGTCATGCCCTCACAGAGCTTGCCCGTGCTCTAAATGTTGAATACGTCTATACTATGGTGCTTAAGCCACCTTATGTGCACTTTACCGCGTCCAGTTACACCCGAGAAGATCTTAAACTCAACAGACTTACACGTTATCAAGATGTTTATTCCGAGGCTTCGATTACCCTAAAAAGCGCCTTTCACTCTACCGAACCTGTGTTTGAAATCGCCAAAGACAAATGGGGCCACTTTAAAAGTGTGTTTATTCCCTTTGTGCTACCAGATGGCACTACTTATATAGCAGGTGCTGACTTAACCATTCATGATTTAGAGAGTCGGTTACAAGAAAGTGTGATGGATGCCGCCATTGACGCTAGCTTCTTCTTTGTGATGTTTTTGGTTGTCGTGAGCTTGTACTTTATGTACTACAAGAAGACTCTAACAACGGATAGTCGCACCGGATTTGGCAACCGAATCGCCCTTGAGCAAGCACTTAAATATTCTAAATCGCAACACCTATGCTTAAGCGTGGTGTGGGTGAAAGAGCTTGAGGATATCATTAGCTTCTATGGCACGGAAGTCGGCGATAACGTTATGGCAAAAGTCATGAGCTACTTTAGCGAGTTTACCCATCCGTTTGAAGTTTATCGCCTTACTACCTCTAAAATTGCGCTAGTTACCAGCATCGAAAATGGTGAGCATTATTTGGCGAACTTAACCGAGTCATTCCCTTGTGCAAAACCCATATACGACGCGCCGCATTTATACGTTAATTTGTGTGCGGGTGTTGCTAAAGGCAATTGCTCGCTGTTACTTGAAAATGCCTTTCTCGCGCTACGTCAGGCTCAACAGCAAAATACCCAAGTGTGTTATTTTGATTCTCAGCTACAAATAAATCCTCAGCAACAATCAAAAAATCTCCATCTCACCCGGTTACTGCAAAGCGCGTGTGAATCAGACCGCATCATTCCTTTCTTTACGCCGCGTAAAGCTTGTCATGATCATGCTGACATTCAGTACCATTGCACGGCACGCGTCCTTAACGAGCGTGGCGCTATCATCGACGCCGAACATTTTTACCCAGTGATGAAGCAACCAAAACTCCGCGCCCAAATTAGCATGAAGCTACTTGAGTTATGCGTCACCCGTTTTCGTAAATCAAACCATGCTTGGAGCATGCAATTAAGCCACAGTGAAATCTCGGATGCGGAATATTTTGAATATATCAGCCAGATCCTACGCCGTTACCCGCAGCCGCAGCTCATCACATTTGAGTTTAATGAAACAGATGTGCTCAAAAACTTTAGCGATATGAGCTTAATGATGCAGTCGTTAAAAGCAAAAGGTGCAAATGTTGCGGTAACGGGTGTGAATAGCGGTTTTCTTACCATCAACCGGATCTTAAAACTCCCACTAGATGCCATTTGTTTAGAAGCCAGTATTTGTGAAAACTTGGATGAAGATGAGATGCTGCTGAGCTCTATTGAATATCTTGCAAGTCATTGTAATGCCAAGCGGATCGACTTGATTGTACCCTGTGTTGCCACCAGCAAACAGGCAAAACAATTGGAAGCAGCAGGCGTTGCAAGATTAGAAGGTAGCTGGATAGGAAAAGCAAGCGGCCATCTTTAAGCCGCTTTTATCAATTTGAAGTGCAAGTCTACAATGGGTTAAATTAAAGCGTTACGACTAACCGGGTACTTGATTGACCACTTGCCCAATACTTACGCTCAAAGGGTGTAATAGCCTCATCACTTTCGTAGGCTTCCACTTCAACATCAACACCGCTAAGCGCCAAAGCTCTGGCAAACTCTTTTACATAAATATCCCAATTACTGCGCAGCTCCAACTTACCGCCTAGCTTGACGATAAAAGGGAACACCGCGCTACCATGCCAGCGTCTTTGAATATGTTTAGCTTTCGGCCACGGATTAGGATACAGCAAATAATGGTGAGTTGGCTGCCAATCGGCTTCCAACGCTAATCGCCAAAAGTCATTGAGATCGGCTTGCACCAAAATATATTGGCCTTGTTCCGTTTGTTTATATTCAACATCGTGTTTATCTAGTCGATGCGCAGACTTGTCGATGCCAATTACCAAGGCATCAGGATGTCGCTTCGCCAAATTTGCAGTACTTTCACCAACACCACAACATGAGTCCAAAATAATCGGTCCATTAAAGGCCTGCACTCGTGCGTTAACCTCATCGAAAGCACTTTGTGTATGTGCCGCAATGGGTTTTTTAAACTCAGCGGTTAGATGCTTGGTAACGATTTCATCGAGCTTTTCGTGTAGCCCTTGTTGATTAGTGGTGATACTACGAGAGTTTGCTTCTGTCATAACCAGTCATTATTAAGGGGGAATGGTAAGGATTTTACCTGAAATAACGCAAGAGCGCCGCAATTGATGACAGCGCCCATGTTTCCAAATTAATGCTATTTACGTTAGTGTCTTAGTCCAACACCGCGTTTAATTAAGTACAGTGACAACCAAAATAGACCACATATAAATACACCTAATACCGTAAAGGCGACGCCAATATCAACGTCCGAAACACCTAAAAAGCCAAAACGGAAGGCATTTACCATATAAATGATTGGATTTACCTGCGACACACCTTGCCAAAACTCCGGTAGTAATGTGATTGAGTAAAATACACCACCTAGATAAGTCAGAGGTGTCAGCACAAAGGTCGGAATTATACTAATATCGTCGAAACTGTTGGCAAACACCGCATTGATCAAACCGCCTAATGCAAACACGGCTGACGTTAAAATAACCGTAATAACGATAACTGCAAGATTGTGAATTTGAATATCCACAAAAAACAGACTGACGATAGTAACAATAAGCCCGACCAGCATGCCTCGCGCCATACCACCGCCCATATAGCCAAGTACAATAATATAGTTAGGCACAGGTGCAACGAGTAGTTCTTCAATGCTCTTTTGAAACTTGGTGGAATAAAAACTCGAGGCAACATTAGAATAGGAGTTGGTGATCACCGACATCATGATTAAGCCAGGTACAATAAACTCCATGTAGCTAAAGCCACCCATATCACCAATGCGCGAGCCGATTAAACTGCCAAATATCACAAAATAAAGTGTCATGGTGATCGCTGGTGGTACTAAGGTTTGCACCCAAATACGTAAAAACCGAATACACTCTTTTATCCAAATACTTTTTAACGCGACGCCATATTTCAACACGATTATGCCCCTCTCCCCTGCTCTAGTAAGCCAACAAACAACTCTTCCAAACGGTTAGCTTTGTTACGCATACTTAATACCTGATTACCTTGCTCTGTGAGTTGTGTGAATACCCCATTGAGCCCTTGCGACTTAGCCACTTCTACCTCAATAGTATGATCATCGACGGTGGTAAATTGGTAACCATCGAGTGCCACAGGCTGCATGGGCGGCTTAAGATCAAGTACAAACGTTTCTTTGTCTAACTTTGCGAGTAATGCCTTGATGGTAGTATGCTCAACAATCGTGCCTTTATCGATAATCGCAATATTACGGCACAACAGCTCTGCCTCTTCTAAGTAATGCGTTGTGAGTATAATCGTTACGCCTTGCTTATTAATTTCACGCAAAAAGTCCCACATAGAACGGCGTAGTTCTATGTCCACACCAGCCGTAGGTTCATCCAAAATAAGAAGCTTAGGCTCATGCATCAATGCTCTTGCAATCATCAAGCGCCGTTTCATACCACCGGATAACGTGCGAGCTTGCTTGTCTTTTTTATCAAATAGTCCTAGTTGTTTGAGATACTTCTCGGCTCGCTGATGGGCAACGTCTCTTGGCACACCATAATAGCCCGCCTGAGTCACTAGAATTTGGTTAAGCGTCTCGAATTGGCTAAAGTTGAACTCCTGTGGTACTAAACCTAAGTTCGATTTAGCGTCTTCCAGATGAGTATCAATACTATGACCAAAAACCTCTACACGGCCTTGGGTCTTGTTCACCAGTGAGGCAATAACCCCTATTGTGGTAGATTTACCAGCCCCGTTTGGACCAAGTAGCGCAAAGAAGTCCCCTTCTTGAACTTCGAGATCAATGCCTTTAACGGCTTCGACGCCGTTACTATAAACTTTTTTTAACCCTTTGATGTTCAGTGCTATTGTCATATTTTATTATTCTCCATAACCCCAGCGCTTCGCTAAGGTATGCTCGATGTGTAGATGATCTAAAATACGGGCCACCACAAAGTCGACCAAATCGTCGATACTTTGTGGCTGATGATAAAAACCGGGCGCTGCAGGCATGATAGTCACCCCCAAGCGGCTAAGCTTGAGCATGTTTTCAAGATGAATCGGACTAAAGGGCGTCTCGCGCGGCACTAATATTAATTGGCCACGTTCTTTGATCACCACATCTGCTGCACGCTCAAGCAAATTATCAGATGCCCCAAGCGCAATGGCTGACACGCTTCCTGCGCTACACGGACACACCACCATCTGCTTGGGTGCGGCCGAGCCAGATGCCACAGGGCTAAACCAGTTATCTTTACCAAATACCTGAATTTGCTTTTCTTTAGCACAGAAAAGCGCCTGTAGTTGCTCCGTTGCTTTTTGTTCATTACCAGAGAGTTTTAGATTGGACTCAGTATCCAGCACCACTCTGGCTGCGCTCGAGATTAGCACGTAAACTTGATAGTTTAACGACACCAATACCTCGAGTAATCTCAGTCCGTATGGGGCGCCCGACGCACCACTAAAGGCCAGCGTAATTGGCCCATTAAATGTTTGTTCTGACATAATGATTACTTTTTCAATGCAGTTAAAAGTTTGTCGTGGATGCCACCAAAACCACCATTACTCATGATCAGCACATGTTGGTTTGGTGCTTGATTTGTCACAACCTGTGCGACAATCTCATCTACGCTTGCAAAACACTGACGACCCGCGGCTTCGGCTTGTGCTTTAAGAGACCAAGATAAGCCATCTGGTTCGAATAGATACACTTCATCTGCAACATCAAGTGATTGCAATAAGGTTTCTTGATGAATGCCCAGCTTCATCGTATTTGAGCGCGGCTCTAAAATAGCAATGATAGGTGCATCTCCAACTTTGGCTCTAAGCCCTGCTAGGGTCGTTGCTATTGCCGTGGGGTGATGCGCAAAGTCATCATAGACAGTAACGCCATTGACCTCCCCTTTGACTTCCATACGGCGTTTGGGAGAAATAAATTGCCCCAGCGCTTCGATACTTACCTCGATTGGAATGCCCACATGTCTTGCCGCCGCAATCGCCATCATGGCGTTTTTGACATTATGCACACCAATCGCTTGCCAATTTACTTCGCCTTTTTCTTCGCCTTCAAATAACACTGTAAAGCGAGAGCCGTCAGCCTTGAGCAAGTTATACGACCATTCTTTACCAAGCGATTCCTGCTCGCTCCAAAAACCGCGTTCAATAACGTTTTGTAGCGCAGTATCATCCGCTGGATATACGGCTTTACCTTGGCTGGGTAGCGTGCGAATTAAATGATGAAACTGGGTTTGAATGGCATTTAAATCTGGAAAAATATCAGCATGATCATATTCAAGATTATTAAGTATTAACGTGCGAGGTAAGTAATGGACAAACTTGCTGCGCTTATCGAAAAACGCCGTATCGTATTCGTCGGCTTCGATAACAAAGAATGGCGTATCTGAGGTGCGCGCCGACACACCAAAGTTTTGCACTATGCCACCAATCAAAAAGCCCGGACGCAATCCTGCGTATTCGAGTAACCACGCTAACATGCTTGCAGTGGTTGTTTTGCCATGCGTACCGGCCACAGCCAACACCCATGACTGGCGTAAAACATGGTCTTTTAACCATTCAGGGCCTGAGGTATAACGCATACCTTTTTCTAAAACATATTCAACGCACGGATTACCACGGCTCATGGCATTGCCGATGATCACCACATCAGGCTCAACATCGATGAGCTGCTTAGGGTCGTACCCTTGAGTTAGTTCAATACCGAGTGATTCAAGTTGTGTACTCATCGGCGGGTAAACATTGAGATCTGAACCTGTGACTTTGTGCCCCAATGATTGAGCGATGGCTGCGATCCCGCCCATAAAGGTACCGCAAATCCCTAAAATATGTACGTGCATGATGTTAGCGTTCTTTATTATTTCATTGCTGTTTAGATTAACATACTCAGCTTATTGGTGGCTGACTTTATTGTTGAATCTCATGCACCAGTATTATTCTTTATTTTAAAGTGGGTAGTATGAGCACGTGCTCAAGGTTGTATCGTGCTTAAAGGTTTGTCGCGCTAAAGCACGACCTACGATGCGGTAGCGGCCGACCACACGCCTTTTTCAATGCCTTGTTGTACCATCAAAGTCAGCGCTTTTTCTATCGCTTGGGTAACACAAATGTGCATCGGTTCGTTATCGCTAAACCCCGCTTCGGCTTCAGCCAACCGTTTATAACTCACATAGCGGAAAAACCCTGCCCGAACCTCCATGGATAGCACCTTTTTGCTACTCGCGACGGAAAGCAATACTTGCCCGGTACGAACATCAACTGCGCGCATATAAATAGAGATAACATCCTCACGATAAAGCTCAGATGCACCTATGCCAAAATATTCCATACCCAAACCGCCTGTGCGGATATTAGAGTCATAGCTGATGATCCCACCTTCTAAAATGATCTTTGCAGTCATTAAAGGTGGCAAAGCGTTTGTGTCATTATCATCACTTGCTGCACGAATAATCTTGCGCTCAGTCAGCAAGTTTTGCAGTCCTTCACGTTCTACCGGAATAAACCAATCCGTTTCGTGTAGTGCCTGCATTAAAATAGAGTTAGCGCCTTGAGTCACCGCTGTTGAAAATGAACTTACATTATCTTGTGGTTTGTATTGCCCTGTTTGATCCCGAAATGAATAAACAGAGACAGGAATTCGCCCTTTCGGTGTAGGTAAGCTTTTTAGTTCTGCAAAGGTTTCTGTGTCAGTCAGCTCAATTGCTACACTTTGCGAAGGTGGCAAAACGCGAGACATGCTAGAACAACCGCCTAGCAGTAATAAAAATACCAATAACGTTACGCGGAGCATTTAATATCCTCCACCAGCTGATGAGGCAAATCTGGGTACCTCTAGAATGGTTTCTTCACCCGATGCTGTATTCGTGATCCTAACCGTGATGGTGTCGGGTGTACTGGTGATCACTTGAATTTGATAGTCACCACTCATAAAGGTCGCGTCTTGGTTAAAGATACTGTCTTGAATATCTTCACCAAACGCAACATCCGTGATTTCTCTTACCAAACGGTTGAGATACGTACGCTCGAGTGATTCTTGAAACTTTTCGTCATAGGTTTTTTCTATGATTGGTGCTCTGTGCTTATTTTGAGATTGTGCTTTACTCAGTAACATATTGGCATTTAACGGATTACCGCCAAATGCAGGGTTAATTGGTTTATATACAAGCTCAGTCGCTGTCACATGAGCACTACCAAGTAGTATTAAACCAGCGCACACGATTGTTGTTTTTATTGTTGTCATTTTACCACCCGCTCGCAGCTAGATCTTCAGAGCCATGCTGTTGATATTGTTCTCTCGCCATCGCATCCATAATGGTGAAAATGGCAGTTTCAACTCGTTCATCAACGGAGCCGCCCCTTCTTCCCATTGCTGTTGCGTACACTGCGCGACTGTTCATTAAAACCTCTAACCGAGTGCCAGCTCTTGGCAAAACCGTTTCTTTAACCGTGATATTAATTCCCGAGGTGTTAGGAACATCTCTCCACAACTGCGAAAATTGAAAGTAAAACTGGTGACCAAACCGGCTAATACTCTGATCAATCACTAAACCATCAATTTCTACATCTTCTTGTGCACTCAGTGAAAATGTAGAAACGAGCATAGCGCTCAAGAAGAGTGTTATTATTCTTATCATTATTTGTTTACTCACGGCGTAGAATGTCTTTGCTGACGAGATTCACATTGATGTTTTGGTTAGCTGAATAGTACAAAATATGGGGGCCGGTTTTGCCCCCCTATCTAAATTACTTAGTTATTGCTGAGTGATAGTCGCAACGTTGTTGTCTCCAACCTGAGTTACGGTAATGTTTTGACCACTACCTGTAATTCCACCTTGGACTAAGTTGCCATCACCAATTTGGCTTACTGTAAATGCATTATCATCACCGTTGATAATGAATGCTTCTGAGCCCATACCCATCACAAAGTTATTACTACCATTTTGTGTGATGTCTAGCATATTGCGACTACCTTCAAGCATCAGATCAATCGCGTTGAACTCGCCAGACTGCGCAATATCTACTTGGTTTGAGCTACTATCAAATACGCTGCTCATTGTCACAACAACACCATTGCCTGTGCCACTTTGTGAAATATCAACTGCGTTATCATTACTTGCAAGGCTCACGTCTGGATAAGATGACTGCACCACAGCCTCGTTTTCATCACCCGTTTGGGTAACATCAACATCATTATCACTACCGTTGAAGTTCGCAATGTGTGCGATGTTCGCATCACCTACTTGAGTTGCTGAAAATTCATTGTTCTCGCCAGCAACCCCAAGATACATCTCGTTACCATTACCGATTTGCATCGCAGTAAATTCGTTATTATCACCGATCACGTCTGCTTGGGCTTTGTTCTCGTCGCCACGTTGTTCAGTCATCACTTCGTTGTCGTTACCAACTAATAAATCTGACGCGAAGGTGTTAGTTGAACCTTCCTGATCGATACTAAGCTCGTTATTGTCTCCAGTAATTTCAAATACGTTAACCGTATTGCTATCACCTTCCGATTGCTCGATCTCAACTTGGTTGTCATCACCAATCACAGTCTCTACAGAGATAACATTGAAGTTGCCGCTTTGGCTCGATTCAATTTCGTTTTCATTACCTTGTAGACTAACTACTTTATATTGGTTGTATACACCATCTTGATCTAAGGTGATTTGGTTCATGTCACCTTGTACCGACTCAAGTGTCGCTTCGTTCCACGTACCTGTTTGTGTCGCTGTTACTTCGTTTTGGCTACCTTGCATATTTAGGTTGTAGAACCATTGGCCGCCTGAACCTTGAGATACTGTAATAGTATTTTGATCGCCATTAATCACATTGATGGCTTCGTTGTTAATCCCAAGGATCCCGCTACCTGATTGCTGAATGTCAATCGCGTTATCATCACCAGTAACCTCAGTTAATGCGCCGTTAGATTCACCATCTTG
The DNA here is from genome assembly GCF_041414765.1 of Pseudoalteromonas sp. DY56-GL79. Classification (NCBI taxonomy): domain Bacteria; kingdom Pseudomonadati; phylum Pseudomonadota; class Gammaproteobacteria; order Alteromonadales; family Pseudoalteromonadaceae; genus Pseudoalteromonas; species Pseudoalteromonas sp. DY56-GL79. Next base: position 164,511 of record NZ_JANHZS010000010.1, read on the forward strand.
GCTATATACTTGGTTATTGTTATTTCCGGTGGTCGTAATAATAGCGACGTTACCAGTACCATTCTGATCGGCCTCAGTAATATTGTTGTCGCCAATCGTAGTCACATCTGTCAGGTTAGAAGTACCCAGTTGCACCGAAGCTAACTCGTTACCACCTTGGCTACCTGACGTTTGTGAAAGTTTGAGTTCGTTACTTGTTCCACTTGCACGCTCCACTTGTGAAAGTGCAGAAGTTGAAAGTGGTTTATTATCTGATTTTGCCTCAGCATGTGCTGTAACTGAATGTGTTAGTGCAAGCGCGATAGCGCAACTTACGATTGATTTTGAAAACTTCACACTGTTCTCCTTAGAGATTTATTATATTATTTTTCAATTAAGTGATCGGTGCAGGCATTGAGTTGTTGCCGAACTCAGCCAACTGCAACTTTTCACTTAACTAACGTCCTGTTATGACTCATTACTCCTGAGTCGCTCCCACCTGTGCCAGTTACCAGAGTGTTACATTTTTAGTGAAAAACATAATCTATATCAAAGTCAGCAAATTCATATGTTGAAATAATATATTTTATTACGTCTTGTCACCTTTAACTCTAAGATGGGAACAACTGAAGATAAATAAGAAGATTTTATGAAAAAAATACTTCATTATTTTCAATAAAGTACAAGTATAAACTCACACAAAATTACGAATAAAATATGGAGGTACAAAAAAAGTATGACTAAAGTTCAATCGTACCCATATCCACCCACCCCATAAAAAAGAACCAAATAATCTATTCCAAAAAATAAAAATCAGTAAAAAAAACTGATTTTATTAGTTAACTCTTTTTTTACATTGCACTGCTCAATATCTGGGTCTAGGTTTTAAGACGTTGCCAAAAAGACCACAGCCACTACCAGAAAAACTACCAACTCAAAAATTGTGTATTGATGGATACGCTTGAAATTAAAAAGGTTATTAATATGAGATCTAAACTTTCTGCATTGTCTTTGGCTTTGCTTCCTGTACTTGCTTTCACTTCTCAAGCAGCTGTTCAAATCGAAACTACAACTGCAACCGCTGATGACAGCATCTTAGTTGTGTTTAAAGAAAACACTTCTGCAGCACTTCGTGCCAATGCAAGAAACCTTGTAAAAGCAAAGATGGCGGATTTGAACGCTGATGGCGTAGACGACAAATATCGCCATGTTTTAAAAGGTCGCCTAGCAAACTTTAAACTAGATAGCATCACAGCAAAGCAAGCAATTGAAAAACTAGCTAACCACCCGGCCATTGAATATGTCGAACCTGACTATCAAGTAAAAGCACTTGGAATCCCAGACGATAGTCGCTTTGATGAGCTTTGGGGCATGCATAACACAGGTCAAACTGGTGGTACGGCTGACGCCGATATTGATGCCCCTGAAGCATGGGATATCACTATTGGTTCACGTGATGTGATCGTCGGTGTGATCGATACGGGTATTGATTATACTCACCCAGATCTCGCGGCAAACGCATGGCGCAATCCAGGAGAGATCGCTGGAGATGGCATTGATAATGATGGTAACGGCTATATTGATGACGTTCACGGTATTAACGCAATCACAGGCAGTGGCGACCCGATGGACGACCAAGGTCACGGTACACACGTTTCAGGTACTATCGGTGCCTCAGGCAACGACGCTACAGGCGTTGCTGGTGTGAACCATGAAGTCTCAATCGTCGGCTGTAAATTCCTAGATGCATCAGGCTCAGGCTCAACTTCAGATGCGATTGAGTGTATTGACTATATCGTAGCGCTTAAAAATGCCGGTCACAACGTTCGCGTTACTAATAACAGCTGGGGCGGCGGCGGCTTTAGCCAAGCACTCTCTGATGCAATCACTGCAAGTGAAAACGCGGACATCTTATTTGTGGCAGCGGCCGGTAACAGTGCGGTAGATAACGATGTAAACCCTCATTATCCTTCAAGCTACGAGCACGACAGCGTATTCTCTATCGCAAGTACAACCCATACTGACGCGATGTCTTCATTTTCACAATGGGGTCTAACGTCTGTAGATATGGGTGCACCAGGTAGCGCAATTTTATCTACCGTTCCGGGTGGCGGTTACTCAAGCTACTCAGGTACTTCGATGGCGACGCCTCACGTTGCTGGTGCAGCGGCTCTAGTACTTTCTATCAACCCGACACTCACTGCAATTGAGCTTAAAAACCTACTAATGCAAAGCGGTGATGTTAATGCTGACCTTACAGATAAAACAGTATCTGGTAAGCGCTTAAATGTGAATCAAGCTGTAATTGATGCAGATCCAGAGCCAGGCTTTAGAGTATCAGCTCGTCCAGCTAATCAAGAAATCACAGCGGGCGATACTGCAACATACGAATTTACTTTTGCTTCAGTCGCTGACTGGCAGGGCACTATTGATTTGTCTGTTACTTCACCAATAGCAGGTGCAACGCTGTCTGCAACTACTGCAATGCCAGGCGATACAGTAACACTTTCTGTACCAACTACAGCTTCAACTCAGTGGGGTGAATATAGTTTCACGCTTAATGCAACATCCGGCGAACTTGCAGATCAAGAGCAAGTAGGACTGTATGTATTACCTCAAGGGTTAAGTGATTTCAGCTATGAAAATACTACCGCGGTAGACATTCCAGATAACGATGCTTCAGGTATTACTTCCGTGATCACTGTAGCTGACACTGTTACTGTATTTGATAGCAATACTATAGTGGATATTACACACACCTACATCGGCGACTTAATTGTTACGCTTACCTCTCCTGCGGGTACAGTGGCAACACTGCACAACCGTCAGGGTGGCGGTGCTGATGACATTAACCAAACCTTTAACTCTGCGGCATTTAATGGTGAGGTTGCAACGGGTGATTGGACATTGTCTGTCTCAGATAATGCAGGTATCGATACAGGTACATTAAACAGCTGGACACTAAACCTAACAGGTCTAGGCGAAGCATCACCTCAACCTCCTGTTGCGGGCTTTAGCTTTGCAGCTTCAGGCCTTACCGTGACATTCACTGATGAAAGCCGTGATCCGAATGATGATATCGTTAGCTGGGCATGGGACTTTGGTGATGGCAGCATCAGTACTGACGCAAGCCCAATTCATGAATTTGCAGCATCTGGTGAGTACAGCGTTGCTCTAACGGTGACTGATAGTGAAGGCAACAGCCACACAACCACTCAGTCTGTTGCGGTTAGCACTGATGAGGTTGAGCTATCGCTGGTTCGCGCTAATAAGTCTCGCTTAGGCTTTATCCGCGTAGAGCTTTCATGGCAAGGCAGCAGTGCTGATGAAGTAACGATTTACCGTGATGGTCAAGCACTTGAAACGGTTGCAAACACAGGTAAGTTCAGAGACTTCTCACGTGATTTAGAAGCCACCAGCTACACATATAAAGTATGTCAATCTGGTGAAATTTGCTCAAACGAAATCACAGTTAACTTTTAATTATTCCATATCTAAAGGTTAATTTAAGCCCCGAAAGGGGCTTTTTCGTGCAAAAAACCAAAATGACCTACTTTAATATCTGAAAAACAAGCAAGTAAAGTGACTCATACCTTTACAACCAAAAGGCCAATAACCATTATTTCTTTAATGGTGCAGGGACTTTCTTCGCTAAATTTAAAAATCAAACTTCAATTAACAGCCGTACATATTGCAACATAAATTCGTTTGCAACTTAGCTTGTAACGGTTAGAATTGTGGACTATTTCGAAAAAAGGCTGCAAGATTTAAATCGGAGATAATATGAAAGCAGTGATCCCAGTAGCAGGTTTAGGAACAAGGATGCTCCCTATGACCAAAGCTATTCCTAAAGAAATGTTGCCTTTGGTGGATAAGCCACTCATTCAATACATTGTCAAAGAATGTGTTGCTGCGGGTATTAAAGAAATTGTGTTAGTGACTCACTCATCAAAAAATGCAATTGAAAACCATTTTGATACTAGCTTTGAATTGGAAGCTACGCTCGAAAAGCGTGTAAAGCGTAAACTTTTAGATGAAGTGCGCTCGATTTGTCCTGAAGATGTTACGATTATGCATGTTCGTCAGGGTGAAGCCAAAGGTCTTGGCCATGCTGTTTTATGCGCACGACCTATCGTTGGGGATAATGATTTTGTTGTTGTACTGCCCGATGTCATTTTGGATGAATACACAGCCGATCAGGGAAAAGAAAATTTAGCCGCAATGCTATCTCGTTTTAACCAAACGAAAGCTAGCCAAATCATGTTGGAGCCTGTGCCACAGCAGGATGTCTGTAAGTATGGTATTGCTGATATCAACGGTGTGTCGCTACGCCCGGGTGAAAGTAGCGCCATTAAACATATGGTAGAAAAGCCAGCCATAGAAGAAGCGCCTTCTAATCTAGCAGTTGTTGGCCGCTATGTGCTTTCCAAAAATATTTGGCCACTACTAAGAAAAACGCCAGTCGGTGCTGGTGGAGAAATCCAGTTAACCGATGCTATCGATATGCTGATGGAACAGGAAACCGTTGAGGCTTTTCATATGAGCGGTCGTTCGCACGATTGTGGCGACAAGCTTGGTTACCTTAAAGCCATTGTTGAATATGCTATTCGCGATGAGCAATTAGGTGAAGAGTTTTCGCAATTTTTGAAACGCTTTCATCAATTAAGCCTAGCTTCCTAATTTGTCGCAGGGTAAGCCCGCTGCTACAGATTTGTGTACATTCGTAGCAGCGACTTCACGTCGCGACTGTTTTCATACCTTTACGTCGTGGCATCTTTAACGATTTTATGTCGCACATCAATCCTAGTCGCGGGGTAAACCCGCTGCTAAAGATTTGTGTACATTCGTAGCAGCGACTTTAGGTCGCGACTGTTTCACGCCTTGACGTCGTGACACCTTTAACGATTTTATGTCGTAACATCTATCCTAGTCGCGGGGTAAACCTGCTGCTACAGGTTTGTGTACATTCGTAGCAGCGACTTTATGTCGCGACTGTTTTCATACCTTTACGTCGTGGCACCTTTAACGATTTTATATCGCAATTGCAACCTTGGTCGCGGGATAAACCCGCTGCTACAGGTTTATCCACATTCGTAGCAGCGACTTTAGGTCGCGACTGTTTTCATACCTTTACGTCGTGGCATATTTAACGCTTTGATGTCACGATTGCCAACCTTGGTCGCGGGCTCCCCCCCAGATACAGGTTTATCCACATTCGTAGCAGCGACTTTACGTTGCGACTGTTTTCATGCCTTTACATCGCGATTGTTTAACTGCAATCACCTTAATAAATCACACCCAAATGCAAAACCAATATGGATATTCACCTACCCGCGTAACAAGCTTAGCCCTAATTGGGTTCTGAATTATATACCTTGCTTGTTCTTTTAAGTCGTCTTCACTTCGAATTAAATGTTCATAATAACCTTTTTGCCATAAGCCAAATACTCCGAAAGAACGCAGACTGGTTGCTATGCGGCCTTTTATCGCTCGAATAGAATCTGGTAACTTTAAAGAACCATTTAATTGAATGATTAAGTGAAGATGATCTGGCATTAATACGAAAGCAATGACTTTAAAAAGCTGCCCCTGCTCACAAGCCATGATCGTCTTAGCGGCCTCGGCACAAACCGAAAAGGAGTTAAAGTACGATTTTCTATCTTTGCACGTTAAAGTAATTGCATAGAAATGATTTACGAGTGAGACCCGCTTATTCCTCAAGTTTTGACTTTTGTACATGTTATATCCTTATAACCCTGCATACTTAAAGAATAGAGCAGACTTGAAAGAGAGCAAACTTCAAAAGCATATTGGAATCAACCTTGGTCGCAGGGTAAGCCCGATGCTACAGATTTGTGTACATTCGTAGCAGCGACTTTAGGTCGCGATTGTTTTCACGACTTTATGTCGCAACTGTTTCATGCCTTCACATTGCAGCATCTTTAACGATTTTATATCGAAATTACCAACTTTGGTCGCGGGATAAACCCGCTGCTACAGGTTTATCCACATTCTTAGCAGCGACTTTACGTCGCGATTGTTTTCACACCTTGACGTCGCGGCATCTTTAACGATTTTATATCGAAATTACCAACTTTGGTCGCGGGATAAACCCGCTGCTACAGGTTTATCCACATCCGTAGCAGCGACTTTATGTCGCGACTGTTTTCATACCTTTACGTCGTGGCATCTTTAACGATTTTATATCGAAATTACCAACTTTGGTCGCGGGATAAACCCGCTGCTACAGATTTGTGTACATTCGTAGCAGCGACTTTAGGTCGCGACTGTTTTTACGCCCTTGCGTCACGAATCCTTTAACGATTTTATATCGAAATTACCAACCTTGGTCGCGGGATAAACCCGCTGCTACAGGTTTATGTGCATTCGTAGCAGCGACTTTAGGTCGCGACTGTTTCACGCCTTCACATCGCGGCATTTTTAACGATTTTATGTCGCACATCAATCCTAGTCGCGGGGTAAACCCGCTGCTACAGATTTGTGTACATTCGTAGCAGCGACTTTAGGTCGCGACTGTTTCACGCCTTCACATCGCGGCATCTTTAACGATTTTATGTCGCACATCAATCCTAGTCGCGGGATAAACCCGCTGCTACAGATTTATTCACATTCGTAGCAGCGACTTTATGTCGCGACTGTTTTCATACCTTTACGTCGTGGCATCTTTAACGATTTTATATCGAAATTACCAACCTTGGTCGCGGGATAAACCCGCTGCTACAGGTTTATCCATATTCGTAGCAACGACTTTAGGTCGCGACTGTTTTCATACCTTTACGTCGTGGCATCTTTAACGATTTTATATCGAAATTACCAACTTTGGTCGCGGGATAAACCCGCTGCTACGGGTTTGCGTAAATTCGTAGCAGCGACTTCAGGTCGCGATTGCT
>NZ_JANHZS010000011.1:0-165789 GCF_041414765.1 Pseudoalteromonas sp. DY56-GL79
ATGGTAGTGGGTATATTGGGGATATTAAAAGCAGGGGGCGCGTATGTGCCGCTAGATCCGAGCTATCCTCAATCGCGACTGGATTATATGTTAGAAGATGCGGCGTTAGAGGTGGTGTTAGCACAAGGCGCGGGTGTCGATGTATTAGCGGAATTTGCGGGGCATGTGGTGGCATTGGATGATGCGGCATTATTTGCGGCGCAAAGCCATGAGAACATAGAGAAGCAAGAGAGTGGATTAGAAGCAACGAGTTTAGCCTATGTCATTTATACCTCTGGTTCGACTGGGCAGCCAAAAGGGGTGATGATTGCTCATAAAGCTCTGAGTAATTATCAGTTGCATATTCAACATGCATATGGAGTGACTGCAGCAGATCGAATTTTACAATTTTCCAATATTTGCTTTGATATTTTCGTTGAAGAATTTTTCGGTGCATTATGTCATGGTGCACAGTTGATACTGAGTACATCTGCTTGCAGGCAAGGGTTAGCTGAGTTTGTTGAGTATTGTGAGCATCATGGTGTAACCGTCGTAAGTTTACCGACCGCGTTCTGGGCGCAAGTTGTTAGTGACAATCAAAAGTTTGTTAGCACAACTATGCGTTTGGTAATTGTCGGTGGAGAGGCACTCACCGTTGCTACCGTGAGGGAACACTATAGCCGATTTTCTGAACAAGTTACGCTCATGAATACTTATGGACCAACAGAATCAACTATTACGGCTACGACTTATGCAACCACTTTGGCGGATGCTGAAGCGCAAAGTGTGACAATTGGTAAAGCTAATATCAATAATCAACTACTCATTTTAGATAATAATAAACGTTTAGTACCTTACGGCTGTCCCGGTGAGCTGTATATCGGCGGGGATGGCTTGGCTCGAGGATATCTAAATCGTCCGGAGCTTACCGCTGAGCGTTTTATTGATAATCCGTATTACCAACAAAATGATCCAAATAGCACTGCACGATTATATCGCACTGGAGATCTGGTCTGCTTTACTGAAAATGGAGATATCGCCTTTATGGGTCGTGCGGACGATCAAGTTAAGATTCGCGGTTTTAGAATAGAGCTTGGGGAAGTTGAGGCGCAATTAGCGCAGCAACCTGAAGTTGACTCTGCTTTGGTACGAGCAATTCATATTGCAGGCAGTTTACAGTTGGTGGCATATATTAAGCCGCTAGTAGCTAAAGGAAGTGATGAACACTATGACTTTGTCCGCTACTTAAAAGCTGAATTAAAGGAAAAGCTACCAGAATATATGATGCCAAGTGTGATTATGGTTGTCGAAGAGTGGCCGCTTACACCTAATGGAAAGGTAGATAAACGAGCGTTACCTAGTGTTGATGTGGATGTGTTAATTGGAGATTACATTGCACCCCAAACTAAAATGGAGCAGGAAATCGTTCATATTTGGTCAGAGCTGTTAGGGATAGAAGCAAATAAAATCAGTCGTAATGCAAACTTCTTCGAACTTGGCGGGCATTCGTTGCTAACGGTTAAGCTAGCTACAGAAATCAATAGGCGATGTAACACCAAGATATCGCTAGATAGATTTTTCAGTGCGGTAACTGTGGAGGCAATGGCGAAACTGTGTGAGGGATATGATACGGCAAAGTCATATCAAGTTATCAAACCAATTTCACCACTTCATGGCGATAAAGATGAGCTATTTATGATCCCAGGTGTTGCCAGCACAGAGAATGATTTTGCTTGGCTTGCAGCGCAATTATCGGCGCATGGTTATCGTGTTTACGCTTGTCCTCATAAGGGATTACTAGACGGGGCACCACCTTATGAGTCTGTAGAAGAGAACGTAACAGCAATCACAAATGGCATTATACACAAATCTAAGCATTCTCAAGGGGTCAGGCTGATTGGGCACTCATTTGGTGGGCTTTTAGCGTTGGAAACAGCTAATAAACTGAGCGAACAAGGAGTTAAAGTAGAATTAATTTTAATCGATAGTTACTTTGAGCAGCACCGACAACAAAAAAGGCATACCACTATAGATGGTGGGGAAATAAGTAGTGATAAACCCTTGCCCACAGGAATTGATAGTTTATTGATGCGTCAGTTAGAAACCTTGGAGCAACGACAAAGCCAGTGGTTACGAGATTATATACCATCAGTCCACTCAGCTGTCACAGTCAAATACGTGTATGCAACTCAATCTAATTTTTGCATAGAGTCGTACCATCGCTACTTTGAAAAGCAACATGATAAAGCTGTCGAATATACAAGTATAAACGCTGGGCATATGGATATATTGAAGTCTGACGATTTGGTTAAGTTAATGCTCGAACAATATCTAGATTAGCAGTTGGTGAGCAGTCAAAGTGGGTGGATAACTACCCACTTCAATCTATAAACCCTCTATATAAGCCGTCTGAAGTGATGGTGAGAACAAACAAAAGTTGGTCTATTATGAAGATAAAACATATTCAACCGATTGCTTTACCTGCAATGATTCTATCGCTATCTGCAGTCGTGCTATTTGTCATGAGCGCTCTCAGTGCAGCAGATGAAGAATCGACACTGAAAGTGAAAGTAAATCATATCTCGACAATACCCATTGAACAAAAAAACCATACGGTCCGTTTTAAGCTGTACGGAGAGCTTCGGCCGAGCGAAATTACGAGCTTATCTACTCGAGTAGCCGGAAATATTGAGTCTTGGTCAAAAGAACTCGTAAAAGGCGGTGTGGTTAAAAAAGGGACGGAGCTGTATAAAATAGAAGATAGTCAATATCAAGCTGAGCTTAAAAATGCAGAAGCTGAGTTGCTCAACGCTAAAGCTAAACTCGAGCAAGAGTTGGGAATGGGAAAGGTAGCTCAAATAGAATTAGAGCGGATCCAATCAGACCAAGAAAATAGTCTGTTCTTGAGAAAACCACAAATTAAAAGTGCTTATGCAGCAGTGAGATCTGCAGAAGCAAGATTATCATCTGCTCAGAAGAATTTAGAGTATACATCAGGTGTTGCACCATTCGACGCGTTAGTCGTTGAGAAGTCAATCGGCACGGGACAGTTTGTAAATCAAGGTACGAGTGTAGCGATATTATATAATATTGAAAGTGCTGAAGTGGAGTTACCTATCGCGCGATTTGATAGCCCATATTTGCCGGAGAACCTTTTAGCAACCGAGGTGGTGGTGAGGTTACCAGGCTCAGATCAGGTAGCTAGAGGTAAATTAATTCGAAGAATTCAGCTGGTTGATACACAAACCAGAGCTTACAAAGTTGTCGCGCAAGTGACAGGGCTGCTAGATAGGCGCAGTAGTAATTCATTTTTACAATTTGGTGACTTTGTCGAAGTGGAGTTTTCTGGGCGTACGCTTGAGCAAGTATATAAAGTGCCAGAAGAACTAATTGAAAATAACCGTATTTGGGTCGCGAACAAAGGTTCGCTCGTATTACGAGAGGTGACCACTTTGCGAAATGAAAATGGTTTTGCAATAGTTAGTAGCGGTATTCAGACAGATGATAAGATAGTCAGTGCATTGCCGGATTACCCCTATACAGGAATGCCTGTTGAAATTGTTGCTGCAAATCTAGCAAAGCTGTGAGGTTATTGTGATGAACAAAGAAAGCTTTAACCACGGCATCATCAATTTTTTTATTAATAATCCTGTAGCTGCAAACTTGTTGATGGTATTTGTCATCATTATAGGTGCAGTTTCTTATCAATCTATAAACAAGCAAATATTCCCCAACATTCAGATTGATACGATAGAAATTAATGTTACTCAGTTTGGCTCCTCTGCAAAAGAACTCGAAGAGAATGTGATAAGTAAAATAGAGTACAGCTTAGTTAGTCTGCCAGATATAAAGCGTATGCGCTCCTGGTCCAATGACAATTCAGGTAGGATTGTGCTTGAAATACTGAAAAATGCGGACCCTGCCAGTGTGTTAGACAAAGTGAAACTTGCAGTCGACGCAACACCAGGCTTTCCCGCTGACTTAGAGCCAATTATCATTAAACTGCGTGAAAACTTACAACCGGTTATCCGCTTGGCTCTCATACAAGACAATGAGGTATCCTCCTTAAGACATTATGCACTTCAAGTACAAAATGAGCTTTTAAATTTAAATAATGTTTCAATAGTGAGTAATAACTTACCAAAAGGGGAAGTCGCGATAGAGGTTAACCCTGTTGCACTGCAGATGTACAAATTGACGATTGAAGATGTCCGGTTAGCATTGCAAAAATACTCAAATAATATGAGTGTGGGAGCCGTGAGGAGTGAAGCTGGTACCATCCCTCTTCGTGTTGAAAATCAGGCATATGATGAAGGAGCATTTGCCAATATCCCGATTAAAACTTTTGAGTCTGGCTTACAAATAAAGCTTGAAGATATAGCCAGTGTCCGAGATGGGGTTATTGAAGGTGTGTATTTATTTTCTTTTTCGGCAAAGCCTGCTGTTGCTTTTGAAGTGATGGCTGCGGAATATCAAGATGCTGTTGCCGTTGCTGACTCGGTGCAACAATATGTGGCGTATAAAAATCAGTATTTACCAAAGGACTTAAAACTTGAGGTGATTATTGACGGTACTGCGTATTTAGATCAGCGCTTGGCGATGATGGAAGAAAATCTGGTCCAAGGTGCTATTCTAGTTATGTTAGTCTTATCTTTGTTCCTAAGCATGAGACTAGCATTTTGGGTGGTTGTAGGCTTGCCGGTGTGTTTTCTTGGTGCAATACTGATAATGCCATTGTTTGGTGTCACTATAAACTTGGTGTCATTATTTGCCTTCATTATGGTGTTAGGATTGATTGTTGATGACGCTATCGTAGTTGGCGAGAGTGTACATGAACAAATAGAGACAATGGGAAATAATAAGCGAGCAGTTGCTCAAGGCGTAAAGAAAGTCGCTAAGCCTGCGGTTTTTGGCGTATTAACGACCATAGCGGTATTTTTTCCTTTCATCTTTAGTGACGGCTCACAAAGTGAGTTATTCAAAGGGGTTTCGATTATCGTAATCTTTTGTCTGCTATTCAGCATTGTTGAGTCTAAGTTGATTCTACCTGCCCATTTAGCCAGCATGCCCTCAAAACAGACTTCTCAAAGTGGATTTAAATATAAGTTGAATCAAGCAATCAGTGGGTTTAGTCAGGGATGGTTGACTGATCGAGTTGTCTGGAGCATACGACATAAATGGAGCGTGCTATTATTATTTGTTGTTATTTTCGTACTTTCTCTTGCCTTGATAGTATTAGGCCACGTTAAGTCTATACCTGATCCTATGGTCCCAATTGATCAACCAGAGATTACACTTGAACTTAACGATAATGCCTCTGCGTTGGTGGTTAAACAAGCGGCACAAGCCTTTGAAAGAATGCTGAAAGAAGAAGAACAAAAAACAGTCTCCTTGTTTGGCAAGGGAATGATCAAAGATATTTTGATTGAAAGCGTTGGAGAAACTAGCCTGAAGTTTACTGTTATTCTCGTCGATGAAAACCATAGACCTTATGATACGTTTGCGCTATCTCAGCGCTGGAGAGAGAATATTCCTGATATTGTGGCACTTAAAGCAGTTAGAATTAAAGATGATGTATTAGGCCAGCATAATTTATATGGGGACTTTGGTTATTTCTTTTTTAGTGATGATATTGATGAACTAAATGCAGCCGCAAAACTATTTGCAGCGGAGTTAAAGCAACAAAAAGGATTATATGAAGTTGGCTCTACGATATCCGTCGGGCGAAAAGAGCTATTAATGGAATTAAAGCCATTAGCTCATCAGTTAAATCTAACGCTTGCTGATGTAGCTCTGCAGTTACAGCAAACTCATTATGGCGCAGAGGCTGATAGGTTTAGTCGTTTAGGAGAAGAGATTAGAGTGATGCTTAGGTATCCTCAAGCTAGTCGCACGAGTATCAGCGAGTTACAGTATGTTCGTATTAGACTGAGTTCTGGAGAAGAAGTATTCTTAGGAGATGTGGTTAACTTTAAAGAGACCCAAGCAGTAACAACAATTCGTCGCGAGGCTGGTAAGCGCAGTCTATATGTTTTTGCTTCTATAGATCATCAAGAAGTGAATGCCACAAAAGTTATCAAGCATGTGAATAAGGAAATAATTCCTAAAGTGAGGGCGCAATACCCTTCGATAACCACTGATTTAGGCGGAAAAATAAAGGAAGTCAGCAACGAGAAAGACCAAATGTTGATTTTCACTGTAGCCTCTTTGCTCGCAGTCTATATTCTATTGGCAATACCGTTAAAAAGTTATATTCAGCCGCTGCTGATAATGTCGGTTATCCCATTTTGTGTTGTTGGTGCGATATGGGGACATTGGATTTTTTCGGAGGATTTTAGTTTAGTTTCAAATTTTGGTCTAATCGCGGCGGCGGGTGTTGTTGTCAATGATAGTCTTATACTTGTTGACAGGATTAACGAAAAAGTGCGAAGTAACATTGAGATCATCGAAAGTGCAACACAGGCTGTTCATGAAAGGTTTAGAGCTATCATATTAACTTCATTGACAACGTTTTTTGGGTTGTTACCAATAATGTTTGAAACCAGTGTTCAGGCGAAGTTTGTATCTCCCATGGCAATATCTCTTGGTTTTGCTGTGCTGGTTTCAACAGTAGTGACACTCTTCTTAATTCCAATCCTGTATGTAGTCGGTTATCGCTTGAAACAAAAAGTACGTATGTTTGGTGCAACAAAAGATAATTTGAAAGATCAGCAGGTCCTAGGTAGTTAGGGGTAAGTTTGGTCATGGACACAACTCGATATAAGGTTCTAATGAGCCTTATATCATTTTTTATTTCTACTTTTTTGACCCTTACTTTTCCAAACAAACCCCGCTACAATATTGCGCAATTTGTACTTAGTAAGTGCTTGTTGTCTGCTAAAGCCATTTCAGTATTACGGTGCACAATGAAGTGACCGGATTAAAGACAAGAGTATTGAACTGTACGTATGTTTTTTGACACAAGAAAAAGGATCCTGTGTTCATGCCGTTAAATACAATTATTCTAGCTGCGGGTAAAGGCACTCGCATGCGCTCTAAGTTACCAAAGGTCCTTCATCCTATCGCAGGAAAACCCATGGTACAGCATGTCATCGACAATGCGGTGTCGTTAGGCGCGCAGTCTACCAATTTAGTTTTTGGTCATGGTGCGCAGCAGCTACAAGCCGCGTTATCACATAATGAAGTGAACTGGGTGCATCAAGCTGAGCAGTTGGGTACTGGTCATGCTGTCGCGGTAGCAAAGGAGCATATTGGTGATGACGATAAAGTACTGATCCTCTATGGTGATGTGCCTCTCACAAAGCTGAGCACGCTGCAGCGTTTGCTGGATGTGACGCCTGATAACGGCCTTGCTGTACTCACTGTTGATTTAGTAAACCCGACAGGTTACGGCCGTATGCTGCGAGAAAATGGCAAATTGGTTGGTATTGTTGAACAAAAAGATGCGTCTGCGGAGCAACTTGCTATTACTGAGATCAATACAGGCATAATGGCGGCTAACGGTGGATTATTGAAAAAGTGGCTTGGACAGTTATCGAACAATAACGCACAAGGTGAATATTACCTCACTGATATCGTGGCGATGGCGCACAGCGAAGGGGTAGAAATTACTTCTGCACAACCTGATGATGAGATGGAAGTAGAAGGTGCCAATAACCGGGTACAACTTGCTGCTTTAGAGCGCGCTTATCAAACTTGGCAAGCTGAAACCTTGATGATTAATGGTGCTAGTTTAGCGGATCCTGCTCGCATTGATGTGCGTGGACTTGTAACAACTGGTGAAGATGTTCAGATTGATGTTAACGTGATATTTGAAGGCCATGTTGAAATTGGCGATGATGTCGTCATTGGTCCAAACTGTGTACTTAAAAACTGTAAAATCGGTAATGGCGTTGTGATTAAAGCTAATACGCTTATCGAAGATGCGCTGGTCGCTGATAAGTGCACTTTAGGTCCATTTGCTCGCTTGCGTCCTGGCGCGATAATGGAAGAAGATTCTCATATTGGTAACTTTGTCGAGATGAAGAAATCTCGTTTGGGTAAAGGTTCAAAAGCTAATCACTTGACCTACCTTGGAGATGCTGAAATTGGGGAAAAGGTGAATATTGGTGCCGGAACCATTACGTGTAACTATGACGGTGTGAATAAGTCTAAAACTATTATCGGTGATAATGCCTTTATTGGCTCTAATTCATCACTAGTTGCACCAGTTGAAATTGGTAGTACGGCAACGATTGGCGCAGGTTCAGTGATTACCTCAAGCGTGAAAGATGAGCAATTGGCAGTCGCGCGAGGAAAACAGCGTAACTTGGATGGCTGGCAGCGACCAATTAAAAAGTCTTAAGAATTATTATTATAGGGACAGCTTTAAGTTCCTCTAGACACCAATAAGGCAAGCATGACTTGCCTTATTTCATTCCTTTCTGTTACCACCCATGGTACATTGTATTTTCAATAAAAAAATATTAACAATAATATTACCCGATAAGTGCTATGGAAAATTTATTTCGCCGTGAGGTGTTAGAGCATAAACAGCACCGCTTAGAGGGCACAATTAGCTTAATCCAACCGCCCGTATTTAAGACTCTGGGATTACTCATTTTAACGGTTGTGATTTTAAGCATCGTGTTTCTATCAAGTGGTAGCTATACCAGAAAGGAAAGAGTATCTGGCGTTATTGAACCCAGTGGTGGACTGCTGCGTGTTGCTGCAATGCAACAGGGGGTGGTGTCTGAGGTATTGGTCAAAGAGGGTGAACAAGTCGCTGCTGGGCAACCTTTGCTGCGAATTGCATCTGCAAAACATAGCACCGAAGCCACTGAGTTGAATCAAGCATTGCTGAATCAATATCGCTTTCAGCAAAAGAACTTACTACAGCAGATAGAGCAACTGCGTGGACAGTACCAGCTTGATATTGAAGAGCTACAGCAACAAGAAACGACCGCAAAAGAAAAGTTAAAAGAACTTGAGAGCCAAGCAAGTACGTTCCAAGAGCGGCTACTACTTAATCAAGATTTAGTATCGCAAATTGCGACCTTAAAAGGCACTGGTTATATTTCTGAACTTGAGCTACAACGTCAAAAAGACACTTTGCTTTCACTCAAGCAACAAGCGTCTTCAATCCGTTCAGAGCGTATTGCGCTTGAGTCACAGCTGAAAAATATTAAAAATCAGTTGGCGAAACTGCCGATTGAACATCAAAACAGAATTTCTCAGCTGCAATCGCAGCAAGCAGATCTACTGATACAAATCTCGTCCATTGAGCAGGAGCGGCTTGGTGAAGTTCGCGCAGCTCAGTCAGGGGTAGTTACGGGATTGCTCGCTAAACTTGGCAAAAATGTTTCCATGGGTCAGCATTTACTGACCTTGATCCCCGAACACAGTGACATGCAGGCAATCGTTTATATACCTACATCAGCGTTTGGCTTTATCAAAGAAGGGCAAGAGACTAAGCTACGCTATCACGCGTTTCCCTACGAAAAATTTGGCATTTACAAAGGAAAGATTGTAGAGCTCAGTAATAGTGTGATCTTGCCTGAGGAAACCAACATGCCAGGTATAATTCAAGAGCCTGCGTACCGTGTTGTTGTTGCGTTGGATGAACAAGCAGTAAAAGCATATGGTAAAGATACAGTCTTGCGTGCAGGTATGACGCTTGATGCGGATATTGTGGTAGAAGAACGCTCTTTATTGCGTTGGCTGTTTGACCCAGTGTTTAGCATCAAAGGCCAGTTATAAGAAGTAAAAGGGTTGATATGGAAATGGAACATGAAGGCGCAGCCAATAAGTTAGAGTTTTGGTCGCGGAAATCTTTACCAGTGATCATCCAATCAGAAGCGGCAGAGTGTGGCCTCGCGAGTCTTGCTATGGTTGCTGGATATCACGGCTATCGCACTGATTTAACTCGCTTAAGGCAGCGTTTTAGTATTTCAATCGAAGGCTGTACGCTGCTCGACATTATGCACTTTGCTGAAAAGCTCCATTTAACTTCAAGGCCTCTGCGAATTGAGCTTGAAGATCTAGATGCGCTGCAAACACCGGCAATTTTACATTGGGACATGAACCATTTTGTGGTGCTTAAGAAGGCCAACGAAAAGCGCATTGTGATCCATGACCCCGCTGGTGGCGAAAAAACCTTTACGATGGAAGAAGCCTCCAAGCATTTTACTGGCGTGGCTTTGGAGTTAACGCCAACCAAAGACTTCGAAAAGAAAGAGCAAAAAGCGAGTCTTAGATTTTCCGATTTTTGGAGCCGTATTACGGGCTTAAAACGCTCGTTGTTACTTATTTTTATGCTTTCCATTTTGCTGCAAGTATTTACGCTAGCAGCACCCTATTATATTCAGCTGGTTATAGATGATGTCATACTCACTGGTGACACCTCACTCTTGACGGTGCTGGCGATTGGGTTCTTTTTAGTACTGCTTTTTGAAATCGCCACCAATGCACTGCGTGGCTTTACCTTGCTGCACTTTGGTAATCAGATGAATATTCAATTGGGGGCGAACCTATTTCACCACTTAGTGCGCTTACCCATCGCCTATTTTGAGAAGCGCCATATGGGGGATGTTGTTTCTCGCTTCGGCTCTCTTCAGCAAGTAAAGCAGCTCCTTACAACTGGGGTCATTGAGGCGATTATTGATGGCTTAATGGCGATTATTACCTTAGCGATGATCTTCTTTTATAGTCCTATGCTATCCGCTGTGGTGTTGGTGGCTGTGATCACTTACGCGATTATCAGAATGGCCATGTATAAGCCATTTCGCAATATCAGTGAGCAAGAAATCATGGCGCGCGCAGAAGAAAATTCCAACTTTATGGAAACGGTACGCGGGATCCAAACGATTAAATTATTTGGCTCAGAAGTAAAGCGAGAAGGACAGTGGCAAAATCGCTACGCTAGTGCGATTAACCACAATATCCGCTTGGGTAATTTTAAAATTGGCTATGACGCGATTAACCGCGCGCTATTTGGTGCTGAGAATATCATTGTGGTTTATTTGGCGGCACACTTGGTGATTGCTGGTGGATTTAGTACCGGTATGCTGTTTGCTTTTATGTCTTACAAGCGTCAGTTTATGGATAAGACCGCAAATCTTATAGAAAAGCTCATTGAGTTTAAGATGTTAGGCCTCCACTTTGACCGTATCGCTGATATTGCTTTAACGGATAAAGAAGAGTTACAACCAGATCAATATCGCAAACTGAATATCGAAGGCAAAATTGAAGTAAAAAATTTGTCGTTCGCATATTCAGACGCAACACCAAATGTTATTGAAAAACTAAACTTAACAATCAATGCGGGCGAGTCAGTAGCAATTACAGGGCCTTCTGGTTGCGGTAAGTCGACGCTACTTAAGTTAATGCTGGGGCTAAATAAACCATCTAATGGTGAAATCTTGGTGGATGGTATATCTCTTAGCCAAATTGGCGCTAGGCAATATCGCCAGCAGATTGCTGCGGTGATGCAAGACGATGAGCTCCTATCCGGTACTGTGGCTGATAATATCGCCTTTTTTGATTCACCAATCAATATGGAAAAAGTGGTGCATTGTGCTCAGTTAGCAGCTATCCATGATGATATTAGCGATATGCCAATGGGGTATGACAGCTTGATTGGTGATATGGGGTCGAGCTTATCTGGTGGTCAGAAGCAGCGGATCATCTTGGCGCGTGCTCTATATAAAGATCCGAAAATACTGTTTATGGATGAAGCAACGAGTCACCTTGATACTGGGCTGGAAGAAGATATTAATGATGCAGTATCTCGGTTGAAGATAACACGTATTATCATCGCGCACCGGAAAGAGACCATTGCTTCAGCGGATAGAGAGATTAAGCTTAAAAAGCCGCAACATCATGAGGATGAAGAGCAGGCTTCGGTATCCGAACAAAAATAAACAAACCGAGCTACATGCTCGATTTGTTTATTTTTGCATTCATAGAGCGTTATGGGATCTGGCAAGTGTGCTCACGGCAAGAATGATTGCGACCCGTCCAGCAATCTCCGAAGCGATCAGTGAGTAAATAGTCAGCTTGCATACGACCACCAGCGATTTGTGGTGTCATATTAGCTGGAATAGATTTACTATCGTTGGAAAGTGCTTTGATGCATTTTTTGTTTAGTGCTAGTTTCATTCGTTTTTCCTTACTAACTTGCGGTTAATAAAAGTCCTTTCTTTCAATCCTTTTTGTACACGCTTTTTTAGCGTGTACAAAAAAGCTAGTACTCAAAAAATTAAATGTCAACAAATCACATAGTTTGTTTTGTTTTTATGTTTTGTGTGTATCAAAGTTTGAGTTTGGCTGAGCAAAAGGTTAACTTACCTGTAGTAAAAACAAAATTTATAAATAGAGTTGAAACAAGGATAAGTATGCTAAAGGCGTTAGATTTAGAAAAAAAAGAACAAATCCTGACTATAGTGGAAAAACTAGCCAAGCAGGTTGAATCAAATCTTGAAGCCGTGAACAGTAACGGTTTGCTTAGTGGTTTAGCTGGGCACTTATTGTTTTTATTTCGAGCTGCAAACTTTAATGATGCTTGGGTCGATGAGGAGAAATTTCATCTGGCGCTAGATAAGCTCCAAAATGAATTGGCAGAGCAAACCCCTGAACTGAGTTCAGGGCTAGCTGGGCAAGCTTGGGTGCTTGAGTATTTTAACCAGTATGACGACGAAGAGTATGATCCTGAGCTGCTGGAGGAGATAGATAACTTCTTTGACACTGCACTCGACTTTTCTCCTTGGACAGGAGAAATTGAAATGGTGTTAGGCCTTGCCGGATATTCTCCTTATATCTCACGTCGTGCAAAAAAGACTCAACAAAGTACTTTATTTGATCGTCTTGTTACGGGGTATGAGTCGGTTGCGGTAGAACTAGATGATCAGCAGGTTGCTTGGTCTCAGCCTAAGCAATCGGTATACCGATTCGATAAAGAAGATACAGAAAGTCACGAATTTAATTTAGGTCTGGCACATGGTGTCCCAGGCATTATCGCGGCTCTTATTCCTGCGCTTCAGGACGAAAAAGTAAAGCTGCGAGCGCAAAAACTGGTTGTTGCGGGTTGTGATTGGCTACTTGAACAGCAGAGTCATGCAGCTGATAGGCTCGCTTGTTTTGGCTCATGTGCAGGAGACGAACACCACTCTCGGTTAGGTTGGTGCTATGGCGACTTAACGATTGCGTTAACACTTGCAAGAGCTGGGCATGCGTTGGATAAATCGAGTTATGTTGAACAAGCATTAAATATTGCTTTGTTCAACGTCGACAGAGATGCAAAACAGGGTCATATCAACGACGCTGGACTTTGCCATGGTTTTTTTGGGTTAGTAACTGTGTATCAGTTGCTTAATAAGGTTATGCCTCACCCTAAGCTACAACAAGCGGCTTTAACCTGGCTTGATTATGGCCTAAGTCAGTATCAAGAACATGGGCTTAAAGCACTCTATTCATACAATGGCCTTGATAAGGTTCATCAAGAGGATTGCAGCTTTCTGATGGGCTTTGCTGGTATCGGTTTAGCACTTCTAGGTGTGCTAGATGACAATCTTGATTGGACAGACTGCCTACTAATGAGTTAAGGAATATTATGTCAGCCAAAATAACAATAAGCTCCTTTTTTGTAATAAGGACTCCAAAGCTGCCAATTGAGACCTTGTTCAATCAACAAGATAGTAATGCGATGTTAAGTGCCTGGCTTGCTACGCCAGGAGTAATAGAAGCGCTCTACGTTGCAAGCCCATCACTGCTTGAGCGGCTGGAGCAATGGCGTGAAAAGCCAGACTCTAAGCAAGGCAAAAAAGTGGCATTGGCGCTTTTAAGATACCTAATTCGAATGTCTTCTCGGCCTACGCCGTTCGGTCTATTTTCTGGTATTCATACTGGTAAAGTAGGTTCAGAAACTCGTCTGGTTAGTGATAGCGCAGAAAATGATTCGCGTAAAACTCGATTAGATATGTTTCTGTTGTCTGCAATTCGCTCTCATTTAGCAGAAACTGAAGCAAAATCAGATAATTTGTCTTATTTACCTAATCCATCTCATTACTTTATAGCAGATCAGTGCCGCTACATTGAAACTTACCTCTCTGATGACACCATGCAGTATCGCCTGAGTGCCGTTGATAGTGATGAGTACTTCATCACTATGCTGGAACTGGCGAAACAGAAGCTAAGCTTTTCTCAGCTCATTGAGCAATTTTGTTTGCGCTATAGTGAAGCAGAATATGAGGAAGTTAGTGCATACCTTGAAGAGCTCATCAGTGAAGGGGTATTAATTCCCGATATTCCGCTACCACTTACTGGTGAAAGTCCCGACATCGCGTTGATTAAAGCGTTGAAAAACGTTGCGCCTGTAGAAGTTTACGCCAAGTTGGAGCAGGCGACTCATGACCTTGCAGTGATGGATGAAGCGGGGCAAGCGAAGCCTGAGCAATATCAAGCCATTTTTAAATACCTTTCTGAGCTACCGGTTAAAGTTCAAGAAAACAAACTTTTCCAATCAGATACTTACCGCGCCTTTTTACATTGTGAAATGTCACAGCAAGAAGTTGCAAGGGTGAATAAACAACTGCAATTGATCGCGAGTTTAAATCGCAGCGCTAAGCATAACCCACTTGAAAACTTTATTAATAAGTTCAACACGCGGTTTGAAGGTCAATTTGTACCTTTGGATATGGTGTTGGATGATGAGTCGGGTATTAGTGTCTCCACTGAAACTGGCTATGATGCCCCGTTAGTAGGTGGTTTACAGTTGGGTCGAGCGAGTCGCGGACAAGCTAGCGCCCCTGACTATACCGAACTGGATCGCATTATTGAGCAGGCTGTGACATTGCCAAGTAATTTAGGCAAAAGCTGTGTGGTCCTGACCAGTAGCGAATTGAAGCAAAAAGTTAAGGATAAAGTAGAGCTTAACTTGCCACGTTCAATGGCAGTGATGTTGAGTTTATTTGAGGACGAAAAGTCTAATCCTGTGTTCAAGTTCAATGGCTGTTATGGACCGTCGGCAGCTAATCTTTTGGGTCGTTTTTGCCACCTTGATGAAACATTAAAAGAATCGGTTATTCATCATTTAGAGCAAGAACATAGTCACAGTGAAGAGGTTATCTTCGCAGAAATTGTACATATGCCAGAGGGAAGGCCTGGTAACGTGATTGCGAGGCCACATTTGCGGCAGTACGAAATCGTTTTTATGGCAGACAGTTCACTAGACCTTGAATACCAGATCCCACTAAGTGATCTGTATGTTTGGGTCGAAAGCCAGCAGGTAAAACTCTGGAGTAAGCGACTCAATAAACGCATTATTCCGCGTTTGTCGAGTGCTCATAACTTCTCTGCAAGAAGTTTAAGCGCGTATAAATTCCTTTGTATGTTGCAGCATCAAGAAAGTGAAACACCCAAGTTCTCATTGCCTTCGAGTCTAAGTAGAGCAACTTATGTACCTCGCATTATGCTAGATAACCTGATCTTGAATGAGAAGACATGGCGTATTGAACGTAAGGAGTTAGAGGGGTTGCTAGTTAATCAGCGTGTTCAAGCTAATAAACTTGAACAGCTGAAAGAAAAGTACTTATTGGACGAATGGGTGTGCTTTGCTGCAGGAGATAATATTCTCACCCTGAACTTAAGCCAAAGTGCGATGCTTGAAATTTTATTGATGGAAACCAAAGGTAGAAAAACAGTTGAGCTTAATGAAGTATTGAACTCTCAATTCTCATCTCGGGTAATGGATGCAAAAGGGCAACATTATGCTAATGAAATCATTGTCCCTTTACTTAATGAAAATGCGACTCCTCATACGCACTTTGCAGAAAAGCCACTAGAAAATATTACCGCTACACCAATCTCTCGGCGTTTCAGTGCGGGTTCCGAGTGGCTTAGTTTAAAAATATATTCAGGTAATACCATTGTTGAGCAGCTACTTTATGAGCAGTTATTGCCGCTTATTGAGGAAAATAGTGAATTGTTTGATAAGTGGTTCTTTATTCGCTATGGCGATCCGGATTGGCATCTACGCTTACGCTTCCAAGGCAAGCCAGCAGTGCTTTGTGGAGAGTTATTGCCAAAACTCAATCAGCTATTGTCACCTATGATAGAGAGCTCTCAGCTGCATAAAGTTGAATTAATGACTTATGAGCGAGAAGTAGAGCGCTACGGCGGTCCGCAATCGATGACTTTGATCGAAAGCTTGTTTATGTTTGACAGTGAGCTAATTGCGAAAAGTTGTCAACTAGTTGAAGCGTTCGGTGAAGATGTCCGTTGGCGTATCGCATTGGCTTGTACTAACCGTTTGCTGACGCTATTTGATTATGATGCGGAACAAAAGCTATCACTGATCTCTTCATTACGCGCGGGGTTTGGTAAAGAATTCAATGAGAGTAGCGCGCTTAGAAAGCAGCTCGGTAATCGTTATCGCGATCACCAAACGCAGCTCGATGATGACTTTACGAAGCTTAATATTGCGAGCCTAGCGCAATGTGATGAGACGCAACAAGCGATGTTGGCGCTTTTAGAGGCGTGGCAGAAGCAGGCAGAGCCAGTGGTGAAGGAAATTTTGACACTAGAAAAGTCAGGTTCACTTAATTTGAGTATACAATCATTACTCGGCTCTCTTTTGCATATGCATAACAACCGTATGTTTAAAGCTTATGGTCGAGAACAGGAATTTGTTATTCATGATATGTTGAGACGAAAGTACTTCTCTGAATCTAAAGTTTCTTAGATAATGAAAAGGTTGGCTTGGTTGCCAACCTTTTTCATTTATGAGTTATGCTGACACTTTATTTTGCATTTTCTCACCAACAAGTTTTGGTAATACTCGCTCAATGAACTGTTGAAGTGGCTTAACGTGCGCTTCTACGTCAGTCCAGTCCGCTTCTAAGTCCTCAATAATATGATGAGTCTCTATTACTTCACCCTGATAGCAAAGTTCAATGATGGGGTGTAGGAATTTACTTAACTCCGCATCAGTCGCGTTGTCTTTATGCACTCGAACCTGATTGAACGGGTCGCCTTCAATTGGTGCACCAAAGTCTAATGCTATCTGCAAATGATAGTGATCACCTAGGTGAGCATGGAGGTACGGACTCGGCAAGTGCTTATAATACTGTGCCATACCGCTCTTTGATACCGTAACTGCATCCACCATGAAGCCGTGCTGTTGCCATAGCGCGCTTGTCTCATTGATACGGTTCAGGATTACACTGCCGATAGCTTCTGGCGTACCTAAGTGTTGGTCGCATGCAAGCGTAGTATCATGATGCTTTTGTTTTAGCATCTCGACTAAGGCGCGGCTATTGTATCTAAAACCGTGAATAAAGCCTGAGGTCGACTTTCGATATTTGGTGGATTGTGTCAGCGTGCCGGCAAAATAAAGGCCTTTTACATTGATGGATTCAAAGCTGCAATCTAGAGATGGGAAGCGGCCTTCAATCATGAGATCAGGTTTTGCACTATCGGTAAAAATACTGCTGTCCATGGCAAATCCAGTACAGCAAATGATCTCGTCATACTCTATGGTTTCTTGCTCACCATTAGCATGAGCATAACTAAAGTGCACGATAAAACGGTTGTCTTGTTTCTCAATACGCTTAATGTCGGCGTCTAAGATGGCGTTTTGCGACTTCAGTTGATAAGTATCTAGAATATTGTTGTTTACTGCACGTAGGTCGCCAACATAGTGGGTCTTCCATGCCATATCTAAAGGATTTGGACTACAAACGTGAATTAGGCTGGTGGCAGGGATAAGGTGATCAGCCGTTTCGAAAGCTGAGTTTCCTTTACCGATAACAAGTACGCGTTTGTTTTCATATGGTGCCAAATCAATATTTAAGTCTGAGTATTGTGTAACTAGCTCTATTCCTTCGATCTTCGGAATATAAGGTTTAGGGACACCTGTGCTGACGATGACGCGGGCTGCTGTATATTGTTCATTATGAGTTGTGGTCACAACGAAGTGATCGGCAATCTTTTCGACGGATTTAACACGCTGGTTATAAGCAACATTTAGCTGATTTTGGTCAACATAATGGTTGAGGTATTTGACTAAGTTATCAGCACTTGGGAAAAAGTCGCGGTCAAAACTGGAAAAGTTAAGGCTGTAGTCATCGGTTAAGATGGAGTTCCAATCGTGTCTTAAGTTGAATTCAGGGTTTGTTGAGCCGGTAAATACTTTATTAATTGAAATTAGTTTCCGGTGAATTGGGAATGTTTCAAAAAAACATCCTGCGCGCTGACCTGACTCCAACATGAGGTAGGACAAGCCACTTTGTTTTAGGTGGTAAGCGGTTTGGACTCCTGCTGGGCCTGCGCCAATAATAAGATAATCAAGCATGTTCGTTGTTCCTTGTTGGTGTTGGTGCTGCAACAACTACTCTAGACAGGGTAACGTTCCCCGCTTTCCCTATTGCAGTTATGATATTAATTTGTTGTATAATTGTTGTTTTAAAATGTGTATTAATTGTGTATTTGCAATGTTTTTTTACCAATTAGGGAGCGACAGGTTTACCTTAAGTACGCAACCTACGCATGAGGATTTATACTGAGTGAGACACAATCAATGGAAATAAAAATGATGAAAAAGTTCGGACTTGCCATATTGGTAGTATTCAGTACGCTATCTTGGGCTAATGAAAAATTAAGTGAAGAACTCTCGGTGTTTACACCTTATCTTGGTACTTGGCAATCGGACTTTGACGTGCCTTCAGATAAACCAAAGATGCAGGATGTAAGTCACTGGGAACGAGCTTTAAATGGCACAGCCATTCGTACCTTACATTCAATCAACGATGGCATGTACGGCGGCGAGTCATTAATTTTCTGGGATAAAAGTAAAAACAGCCTAGTGTTTTACTATTTTACGACGGCAGGGTTTTACACCCAAGGAACGATGGAAGTCCTTAGCCAGACCGAGTTTGTGGCTTACGAAGATGTCATTAATAATAAAGATGGCATTACAAAGGTGAAATCAACCAGTAAATTTGAGAGTGGTCAATTTACGGTGTCGACACAATATATGAAAAACGGCGAGTGGACTCAACCTGAGTCGCGTGTTTACACGAAAAGTGAGAAAGAGGTTAAATTTAAGTAAGCCTTAAAGTGCCTCCTTGGAGGCACCGAACTGTGTTATTTGCTCTCGATTAGTAAATATCAGGGCAAGTATGGCGACCACACGTATTGGCAACACAATGCGTTAGCCTGTCTTGGCTGAAACGAAGCGCACCGCCTGCAACCTGTGGAGTCATTACGGCAGGTACAGTTTGCTTGTCAGCTGATAGGGCTTTGATTTTCTTCTTGTTTAACGATAATTTCATTTCAGTATTCCTTCTAAATTATAGGCTCTGATTGAGCTCATTATGTCGTAGTTATGTCATCTGATTTATTCTTAAATGAACAAAAAAGCAACATAACAACCAAGCTAAAACATATTGCTTACTTTTTCAACATTTTGCTATTAGTTACATTTTTTCAACGTTCTTTTGCGTCTGATAATGGTGATAGAGATGCTAAGCACTAAGTGGGCTTAGCATCACATGTCGATCTTATTCGTTATTTTTTCTCTAAACTCAAAGCTCGTCCTTTGCGGCCGGAGTTTGGCTGCGCTGCTCTAAGCGCCTGTACTTGATTAAGTGAGGTATTGAAGGGCACCCAGTTGCCGTTTTCAAGCTGTGCTTCGATAACAAAACCCGGGATGGCAGTAAAAGCGTCGAGTTTTGCTCCAGATAGCTGTTTTGCGGCGACGACAGGGATGCGAAACTCAATTCCGGCTTGTGCTAATTTAGGCAGCTCTTGAAGGCCCAAAATAGCCACGAATCGTTGCCAATCAGCCTCACGTTGCGCCTGTAGCTTAGCCGTAAAATATCCGCTAGACTGGCTGTATATACGACCTGCTTGGTACGGTAATTCCCACTCGGCATGGTGCCATGCTCGCTCTGCAAGGGCCAATAGCCGTGGATAAAGCATGTATTCGGCTTGTGCATCACTGCGCAGCATTTCACTCCATAAGTGCCCTTGTAGCCCGGCAAACTTAACCCCTTTGTTTAGTGATGAGTCGCTGTCGTTAGCTATGTAGGCGTGGTGATTGGTATTTTTCCAGATCTCTGCATGCGCAGGGAGGTTGTCTGGCATAAATTCAAACATCTTTTTGCTTTCGATAGCGCGACTTGCCCAGTGATTACCACGCTCTTCTGGGTGAGATTGATATGGAAAGTCAAAGTAGGTTACATCAGGGCTAGACAAGACAACCTGCCAGCCCTGATTGGCGAAGCGATGCGCGACGGCGTGCCCGTTTTCGCTTAATGTCGCCCAAGCATTGCTCTGTACGTTTGCTGGCATATTTGCAGCACGTACATCACCTAAACCGTCGCTCCACCCTGCAATCTGTATTCCTTTTTTATCAAGTAACTTTGCGATCCGCTCAATGAAGTAACCGTTAAAGTTGGTAAAATCTTTCACGCTTGCCTGCAATTTTTTACAAGCCGGCGACTCTAGCCAAGCACCTGCGGTTTCATCTGCACCTATATGGTAAGTGTTGAGTGGTACACCTGCACGGTCATGCAGCACTTTTACTTCGCTTAATACTTTGTCGATAAAGGTGTAAGTGTTTGCAATACAGACATTTAGCGTGTTGTCGTTGTAATGTTGAATGGAGCTATAACGCGTCTTGTCAGCAGCTTCTACTAACCGGTACTGCTGTGCATCCTCTGGTTTGCCTTGTGCCGTCAGCTTTTTATATCGCGCCTCCATGGCGATGATTGCAGCACGTGAGTGACCAGGCATATCTAATGAGGGTAACACCTCGATATGATGCGCCTTGGCATAGCGCAGGATCTCAATATAATCCTCTGCAGAGTAAAAGCCATTCACTTGCGCGTTTTTATCATTCCCTGCGCCTAATTGCGGCAATAGGCAGCGAGTTTCGGTCAAATCAAAGCAGCGATAAGCGCCGATAGAAGTGAGTTCATCAAGACCGTCGATGGCTAAGCGCCAGCCTTCATCATCCGCTAAATGAAGGTGCAGTTTATTTAGCTTGTACGCTGCCATCTGTTCAATGGTTTGTAAAATAAAGGCTTTGGAGCGGAAGTTGCGGGCAACATCGACGTGTAAACCACGAAAGTCATACCTTGGTGTATCAATAATATCCACCATGGGAATACTCAAATCATTGATATCCAACAGTCCTGCAAGGCTTTGTAGCGCATAAAATGCAGCGGCGCTGTTATTGGCTTGGATTGAGATGTTATTTTTGCCGACCGTCAGTTGATAATGTGGACTTGATTGTTTATTTGGCTTTACAGCGACATTAACTACAAGTCCGTCCTTGGTGCTTTTTACCCCGAGGGTATTGAGTCGCTGTTGTGCCATGGCGATAGCATCAGCTGAAATACCTGAAAGTTGCAGATTAATACCGGCTGCTAGATTGAGTCGTTTATCGGACAGCACTGTCAGTTGTTTGGGCTTTGGTATCAGCCCAATTGCAGCATCAAGAGTTGGCTTCACTTGATGTTGATATAAGTATTCGCTGCCCATCCACGGCGTGTCATCTTTACTGCTGGTTTGCAGCTGGTTGAGCGTAACAAATGGCGTCAAATAAGGTTGCAGCTCAAGTCCTGTGTCTTTATCGCGCTGGGTTTGCGTGCTTTTGATCACTTGTGGGGTGAGCTTAAGCTGCGCGTCTGTTACAACATAATTTGGCATAAATTCCGAGCGCGTAACCTGAGAATCCTTGGTATAAAAGCGCACGGTAGCGGGGGCGCTTGAAAACCCACTAAACCCTGCCGCAGGCGTGATTTTGTGAATATCACCATTGATATGGGTGATGGCAAAGTTATCGCCCTCAACATGGTAAATCGGCATCAGTTGGCTAAAAAAGATAGCAAAGTCATTATTTGCTTTGGTATTTTCTTTAGCTACGCTAAAGCTCAGCTCTGAGTAATAGCATTTTTGTTGTGCCTTGGGGCAGGTGGTTGGCTTGCTATCTAGCAAGGTGTACTTCACGTCAAGATTCTGGCCTAACCAGTTTACTGCGGTTTGGTCGAGCGCATAAAGGGGTGACGACACCCCAAAAAGTAGGGCCATAAGCCGATTAAACTTCATTGGCTAGTTCCTTGTTATCATGGTTAATTTTATTGTGTTGAAACAATCCGTATGCCCCTAAAAGTGGCGCGTGATTTAAGGTGCTTGGAATGACACGAACGGATTGATATAAAGCATTGCCAAGCAACTGCTGCATCTTGGCTTCAAGTGCGGCGTTAAAATAGTCATATGAATGCGTCACGGAGCCGCCTAGTACAATGACATCTGGGTTCAGCACCATGACTACTTGCGCGAGTGCATGACCAACGTGACCGCCAAAAGTCTCAAATTGTTGTAGTGCAAATGGGTCGCCACTGCGTGCTTGTTCGGCCAACCATCTCCCTTCAATTCCTTGTCGCCCAAAGAATTGTCCTGAAGCATAATCTTCAATAATTCCATCAAGATAGCTTAAGTTGCCTAGCTCTCCTGCAGCACTATGGTTACCCGTATATAAATTACCGTTAAACACAAAACCGGCACCAATACCTGTGCCAAGGCATACGCCAATTAGGTTGTTGGCATGGTGGCCACCATATAAGTATTCACCAAATGCAAAGCAGTTTGCGTCATTATGGACAACAACGGGCAAAGAAAAGTGCTGTTCTAACAATCCCTTCAGAGGCACATTTTGCCAATGAGGAATATTTTGTGTTGTCAGCACGGTGCCGCTGCACACATCCAGTGTGCTTGGTACGCCAATCGCAATACCAGTTGTTTCGGTCGTTAGGTTTTCTTCAATTAAACGGATAACAAAGGCATTAACTTGGTCTAAGTTGGCCTGACTAGGCACCGCATATTGGCGTACCTGCTCGACCTGAGTGTGCGTAACCGAAGCCGCAAGCGCTTTGGTGCCTCCCAAGTCAATACATAACAAAGAGTGATTCATCGTAATTTAACTATTTTCATTTAGAGGTTGAGACAGCGTCTTTTGACTATTGCCAAAAGTTTTATTTTTAATCAAAGGGTTAGCCCATACGCCAACACTCAGAATATAGCTAAGTGGCAGTAGTAACAGCAGGGCAGCAAGTTGTAAGTTGTTACTCAATTCAGCCGCAAAACCTATGATGGGAGACATAAAAGCACCGCCAATGATCCCAGTACATAAAATCCCTGTGATTGCGCCATGGCCGGTTTTGAATGAATTTAATGCCAGAGCAAAGATGACCGACCACATAATGGAGAGGAAGAATCCCACCATTGGAAAAGCAATAAGCGCTACGGTAGTGCTACCGAATAATGCACTTAGCAGTGCGATAGCGGCGCCAGAGCTGAATAAAATCAAAAGCTTTTGTGCATCAATAAGTTTAAGTAGTGCCAGTCCAAGTAAACAGCCTAAGGTTAGGCATAACCAGAATTCGCTCACCACTTTTGCGCCTTCGGTGGCTGGGTCTAGGCCATGATATTGCTGCAAAAACACGGAAATAAGGTTCGCGACACCTTGTTCTAGCGCAACATAAGCGGCGATGGCGGCAAAAAATTTCAATACGGTTTTATCTTTAAAAAAACCGATACTTTGTGACCAGCTCAGCTGCTGCTTTTTCTGCTCGGGTACCGCGCTAAATGGCGTAAATTGCGAGAGCAATAGCATCACGACGCTTAGGATAGCGAATACCGCATAGATACTTAGCCAAGCTTTGTCTGCTGGGATAACACCAGAAAGTGCCCCGCCAAATCCCTCTGCGGTGGTGACTTGAGACTGTAGTTTGCTATACACCAGAGGCGCGAGTGTTGCGGCAGCACCAAACATCAACTGCGCAAACACCGAAAGCACGGCAAAGTGTTCTGAACCACCGCTAGCGCGTAATAGTGGATTGATAGCCACTTGCAGTAGTGCCATGGCACAGCCGAGCATAAACAACGCAACCATGGCAATGGCAAACGTTGGCATTAGCACAAAGGTCGTTGCGCCAATTGCAGCAAGGGTAAATGCGAGCTGCATAACGGTTTTTTCTCCAAAACGCTGAACTAGCAGTCCCGCCGGAATAGACATCACACCATACGCGATAAAAAAGGCGAACGGGAAAAACCCCGCGAGCGTTAGGCCTATGCTGTAACTTTCTATTAGTGCTGGAAAAATCGCGCCTAAAATATTGGTGATAAAGGACACCGTAAAAAAGGTTGCCAATACTAAGGCAATCACTAGGTAGCTTTTTCTCATGTTGTATTTCCACTTTCATTAGAGAGCAGGTGATGGCGTGGCGATCTCGCTTGTGGGCAGACAAACAAAAAGATCAAGGGGAATCTCACCACCACCCGCAATTGGGTTATGCGCGGAATGCTTGTGCTCGCTGTATTTGTTCCAGTGCAGTTGTATGGGCAGTAAAATGCTCATCACTAAGCTTCGTTAGATAGGCCTTGGCCGCCTGTTCGATATGCTGTGGTGCTTGATCAAAGGGCATTTGGCAGGTGCTATCGCGATGATCCATGCCGCCAAGTAAGCAATACCAACTGGGACGAATATAGGGAGAGTACATCCTGTGTTGGTTGAGCCAAGCATCAAAATCACCACCGCTACGCCAGTGTGTGAGCAGCTCATCGAGCTCGCTTAAGCTCAGTGCCGCGACTTTTGCATCATGCCAATACTGCGTATCTGCGCGCTTGCTGGTGGCGTAATGTGCCAGAACATACTCTTTAATACCGAGCACCAGATCTGACAGTTGTTGATTGATGGCTTGTACCTCGAGCTGTTGTGAAAGCAGCCTATTTAATAACTCAATGCTATAACCTGTGACCATCAGCGCGGTGGCTTCGAGTGGTTCAATAAAGCTCTGCGCGAGACCAATAGCAAACACATTGCCTTCAACACTGCGTGTCATCATGCCCACTTTCATGGTGAGGTGTTTGGCTTGCCCTTTATCGAGTTGCGCGGCTTGACGCAGCTGAGCCTCAGCCTCTTCGGTGGTGGTATGTGCGCTGCTGTACACGTAACCATGTCCGGTTCTGCCTTGTAGCGGGATCTGCCAGCGCCAGCCGCACGGCATCGCGATAGCTGAAGTGCTTGAAGGTAGCGGGTTTATTTTATCGCCGGCAATCGCGACAGCTGAATCATTGAGTAACTGATCTGCAAAGGAAATAAAGGGCACTTCGAGTGTTTTCTCTATCAGCAGGGCGTTAAACCCTGAGGCGTCGACGTAAAAGTCGCTTTTCACCTGTGCACCCGACTCAAGTGTCAGTGCAATAATTTCTTTGGCGTGATGCTGTACGCTACTCACCGTACTTTGAATATGCATTACGCCTCGCGCTAGGCTAAATGCCCTTAACCAATCTGCAAGCTTTTGCGCATCAAAATGATAGCCGTACTCAAGCGCCCTTGGTAATGGACGCTGTGGCAGTGGTGCTTGTTGCTTGTCGGCAAGTACTGCGGCTAAAAAGTAATGTTCGGGCTTATCTATATATTCGCTACCACGACGTCTGGCGTTGGCGTTGACAAAGTAGACTTCCGCTGTTTTTGCATCCATTTCAGAGAAGAAGGGATGGAAATAGCTGCCATTGTCGCCATTCCAGTTATCAAAATAGATCCCGGTTTTATAGCTTGCTTGGCATGCGGGCATCCAATCGCGTTCTTTCACACCAAGACTTTGCATAAAAAGCTGCAAATGTGGCGTTGAGCCTTCGCCAACGCCAATTCTGCCAATACTCGATGACTCAATCACCGTAATTGATAAATTGGGTTGATGCTTTGCAAGGTAGGCTGCGCACATCCAACCGGCTGTACCGCCACCAAGGATGGTGAGTGACTGTATTGTTTTCATAGGCAAATGAGTTTTCATAGGCAAATGACCCCAGCCGTAAGCGACTGGGGCTCCGAGGTTAGAACTTATAGCTGACGCCAAGGTAATAACGCGTACCAAATTCAATGGTGTTCTGCGTTAAGTTGTAGTTGGTGTCGTAAGATTGAATAACCTCATTGGTCAGGTTTACACCCTCTAAGCTGACATCCAGATTTTCCATTGCATGCCACACCAACGATGCATCCCATTGTTGGTAGCTATCATTGCGCACCGCTTGTGCTGCACCGACGCCAATCCATTCACTACGCCAGTTATAAGCGATACGTGCACTGAACTGCTCGTTTTCGAAAAATAGCGAGCCATTGAATGAGTTTTCAGATACTCCCGGCACCATTTCTTTTGCATTATCTGGTGTGGTGGTTTCACTATCCACGTAGGTGTAGTTAGTAATAAAGCCGAAGCCATTATCAAAGCTATGTTGAAGCTGCAGTTCTATCCCTGTTACGTCACCGTCTCCGTTACTACGTGGGCGTGTGACTCGGCATTGATCATACTTAGAAGGGTCGGTACCGCATCCGTCTACATATTCAATCGCTTCGGTAGAAAAGACAACGTTGTCAATTTTCTTCACAAAAACGGCTGCTGAGAGCAAGGAAGCTTCGGTAAAGTAATATTCGACGCCAATATCAGCTTGATCTGCTTCGTATGGTTTAAGGTTCGGGTTACCACCGGTGGCAGAACCAAAGTTAGCATCAATCGCTAGACCTGGTTTTAAGTCGTTATAATTAACTCGAGACATAACGCTAGAGGCGGCCGCACGGATGATAATATCGTCGCTGTAGTCATAAGCGAAGTTGATGCTCGGTAGCCAGTTGTCGTAGTCAACCGTTTCATCGAACACCGTGTTATCAACATAACCGCTGGACTGCTGTTCTGTATCCACATAGCGTAAGCCGATATTACCGCGGAAGTTTTCACCGCTGAATTCACTTTGCACATAGATAGCGAGCATATCTTCTTCGACATTGTAGGTTTTACCAAAATCTTGCTGCTCGATTAATTCACCCGCCTCATACTTGCCAGTGATAAAATTCCACCACTTATCTTCATCGAGCTTGGCGTATGAATTAAGAATATGTCCGCCCGTTTGCGAATGAAGATTGGTAAAAATACCATCACTCCAGTTAGCTAAGCTATTACCATCAGGGACAAAACCAACAACATCCGCTGGATTTCTTTGTATTGCGATACGTGCAAATTCGTTTTTATTAACCTTCACACCCGCTTTGATGTTCTTGAAGTAATCATGCTCTAGCATCCACTTGATATCGGCTTGCGCATAACTTACCTCATGTTCTTGAATCGTAGTTTGGAAGTTTGATTCATGAGCAAATTTGAGCTGTGAGGCATCGGTTGGGTCTAGCGAATCAAACCAAATTTGATAAGGGCCGGATGCATCGTAAGTAAAGCCGCCATCAGTACTATTTTGACCGTTAGGGAAGGCTGGATCGCCAATTTTTCCACCCTCATCTGTTGCCGGGATCCACCAACTTGAGGAGCCAAACTGTGTACCACCATCAGATGTTGAGCGACCAATAACACCGCTAATCTCGAAAGTTTCACCGACGTATTTACCACTGAAGTTT
The DNA here is from genome assembly GCF_041414765.1 of Pseudoalteromonas sp. DY56-GL79. Lineage (NCBI taxonomy): Bacteria > Pseudomonadati > Pseudomonadota > Gammaproteobacteria > Alteromonadales > Pseudoalteromonadaceae > Pseudoalteromonas > Pseudoalteromonas sp. DY56-GL79. The sequence continues at coordinate 27,425 of NZ_JANHZS010000011.1, forward strand.
AAAGCATCGACTTCCATATTTACGGCGTTACGAACAGTAGGGTTGTATATGATGTTCGCGTAAGCTGGCAAAATACGCGCACGCTGTGTACCGCCTGCAGCGTTGTTTTGTACATCAACAGCACCTGCACCACGGGCACTTACGGTAAGAAAGTTATGGTTTACATGTGGATTGTCAAACTCAAAGCGAAAGTAGTCTACCGCAAATTCGGTGTTATCGCTTGGTGCAAATTGCGCGGTAAGTTGCGCGCTGGTGCGCTCGCGCTCAGCTCTGAATGCTTGCGAGCCGATAGCCCAAGCGCCCACTGTAGATGCTTGTCCCGTGTCTTGATCCGCCGCAAAATATTCATAGTAGCCACCAATGGATTCAATAACGTGACGGCCTGAAGTCAGGTTCTCAATAGAGTATGCTGCGAGCACACCAAATTTTTCATCGTCACTTTTCCAGCTACCTAAAAATGAGCCACTTATATCATTTTCATCATACAAGGTAGATCGGCCCATTTCTGCTGACACCATGTAAGTGTGTGCATCTAAGTCCAGTGGCTTACGCGTGATAAGATTCACTGTACCACCCAGCGCACCTTCTTCAAGGTTTGCTTCAGGCGTTTTGTAGACGTTAACTGCCGAAACTTGCTCTGCTGATAACAGCTCCATGTTAAAAGTACGCGTCGATGGACCCAAATCATACCAATCGGTACTGGCAACGGATTGGCCATTTAATAAAATACGCGATTGCTCGGGCGCGGTACCACGGATAGTAACACCACTTACTTCACCATATTGGCGGTCGACCGTAACCCCAGAAATACGCTGTAGCGCATCACCAATGTTTTTGTCGGGAAACTTACCAATATCTTCCGAGGTGATAGCATCAACAATACCATCTGCAAAGCGCTTGGTGTTCATTGAAGCTTCAAGCGAGCGGCGAATGCCTCTTACTTCAATTACTTCGACTTTTTCTGTTGCGCTTTGTTCTTCGGCTAATGCTGATGGTGCAGCGGTGAGTAAAAGGGGGGATAAGATACTTGCTGTCACGATGGCGGCAAGTTTATTCAATTTAAATTGCTTCAACTTAGTTGTTTTCATTGTTCTGCCCATTGTTCCTATTTGTTGTTGGCAGAAGCTAGGGTATCGCCTTGAGTGTTTTTTAAGCGGTATATTTCTATCTACTAATGATACTTTTCACGCTTAAATGAGCGTAATTTGACAAAAATACTTCACTGCACTTCAGGCTGTCGCTATATTTCGATAGATTAATATTGTTTAGTGATTGAATTTGCATGGTGTGCAACTAAGTGTAACGAGTAGTTGTTTTAAAGTTTATAACATGCCGATTTTAAATAAGTTTATTAATGTAAAAGGAAATTGCTATGCGAGCGATGTACGAGAAAGTACTACCATCTCCTGGATGTTCATGGCGTTATTGCCTGTATCAATTACCCGAAATTCCCTTTAATTGGCACTATCATCCGGAATATGAGATCTGTTTGACGCTCAACAGTGTCGGTGTATGTCATGTGGGTGACCATATTGCCCCTTACGAAGACTTAGATTTGGTGATCCTAGGCCCTGACTTACCACATACTTGGCAGTCAAAACCGAATCCGGATCACTCCGCTCACGTTGTCCATGTTGCACAAATACCCGCACACTGGTTGGAATCTTTAGTGGCTCAGCATCCTGAATTACATGGCTTATCTGAATTGTTAAATGCAGCGCGCCGTGGCGTCAAATTTCCTGTGGAAGTCGCAAGGCAAGCGAAAAAGTGGTTTGAGCAAATCGCGGATGCCGAGCCGTTAATGCGCTTTGTGCTTTTGCTTGAAATGTTAACGCGGATGACGACATCGAATTATCAACATTTAGCCAGTAGCGGCTTTCGCTTTGACGCCCGCCATGACCCCGCGAAAGACAAGTTCGACCGAGTTATTGCCTATATCTATGATAATTACACCGACAAATTAAGCGCCGATGAGCTTGCACAGCAAGTGCACATGAGCACCAATCACTTTCATCGTTTCTTTAAAAAACGCACGGAGCGAACTGTGACGGAGTTTATCAATCAACTGCGTATTGCCAAGGCCTGTAAACTATTAATTAGCTCAGCCTCTCCTATTAGTGTGATATCGGATCAATGTGGTTTTAATAATATTTCTAATTTTAATCGTCGTTTTCAAGCGTTGAAGGCGTGTACGCCCAGTGAGTTTCGTGCACGGCTGCACCAAAAGGCATTGTATTGATCTGGACGTAAGCCTGTTTATTGTGCGTTTTAATCAAAACTTCAATTCAAACCGTGAATATTTCGTAATGCTATGATATTCATGCTTATTCCTAAATATTCAACTTGGTATTTATCAAGGAATTGCCAAGAATGTGCCGGGTCGCAACAACAATAAACGAGGATGACCGTGATGACACTAGGACACTTTATTAAACAGATCCGTACACAGAAAGGCTTAAGCCAACCCCAGCTAGCTGAGCAAATGTGTGTTGAGCAAAGCTATTTATCTAAACTAGAAAACGACAAATCCGTGCCTTCTAACGAGGTATTTAGAAAGTTGCTAACGGCGCTCAATTTATCTTTAGATGAGTGTATGCAAACCCTTTCAACACTAGGGAAGCGTGAAGAATTAAGCCAAATTCCAGATATAGAGTATTGGTATAAGCAACATCAACAATCAAAACAAAAGCAATATAAGCAACTTGCGATATTCGCTATTTTGCTAGTGTCTTTCGGTGTCGGGTTATTTTGGAGTGGCTACAAACAGATATTTTTTAGTGAAAGACTGTTTGAGTATGAATCTCAGGGTGTATTGCAAGCCGGTGAGCCCGTGGAGCTATATAGAAAGTGGCGCTTTCTCCTTGTTCCTCATAGTAAGAATAGTGATCTTGAATTTGTGGAGCAAGTTGAGCTTGCCATGGCGAAACGTTTAGACAAAAAAACGGAGCTTTTCTCAGATTACAGAGGAGGCGCTTACACCGAATCGGTAACTGATGGCAGAAGACATTATCGTTTTCAAGGGTCTAGATTTGTTGAACGTGTAGAAAACGCCTGGTTGCAATTTGTTGGCTTATTGTGCCTCTCTGCTGGGGTTATGCTAACTTTAGTAGGTAAGCGGCTAGTTAAACCTTAGATTATCAATATAGGTGTAAGATGCAAAAACGATTATTTTTTGGTATTGGCATGGATGACGACGCTCGAGCGCATATCGGCCAGTGGCTGGTAGATAGTGTGAGTGCGAGTAAAGCCAATACTCAGCCGAATAATTGGCATCTTACACTGGCGTTCCTTGCGATGGTAGAAGAGTCAAAAGTAGCCGAGCTTTGTGATTTTGCAAGTAGCTTATCGGTGCCTAAATTTACACTCACCTTTAGTGACTATGGCTACTGGCAGCACAATGGCATTTTTTACTTAAAGCCCGAACAAAAACCACAAGCTTTGCTTGATTTAGCCAATCCACTGCGTGCTTTTGGAGAAAAATGTGACCTTTATCACAACCCGCATCCGTTCTCACCACATATCACACTATTTAGAAATTGTAAGCCAGAGCCGAGTGTTACGAAGCCCATTACGCCTTTTTCACTCACAGTAAAGAAATTTCATCTCTATCATTCTCACCGCAATGAACGAGGCTTGATCTACGACCCTATTGAGTCCTTTTTTCTGGGCTGAAACGTCTATTTTGAATGCTTTTTCCAAATAGAATAGAGTGTACTGCTAAGTAAACAGCTAAATAGCAAGACAAAGATATAATTTGGCACGCCGTTATAAAGATATAACGAGAGGTTAGTTGCTAATAATAGTAATAATGCAATGTACTTCATTCAGTTTAGTTCCTAGATTCTTCAAAGCTCTATTGAGAGCTAATGTTTGATACATCCCCTGTTATACCCGTTTGTAGCAGGCCTTAGTTTTTCTTAGAGTAAAAAGGTTCGAGTAGATAACAGGCTAATCCATAGGCGCAGCCGAATCCGATAGCAACAATTGGTAGCATTTGTATTTCACTAGCACCAAGCCAACTGCCAAAAATAAACACCAATGACACAACAGAAACTAGGCATATTGTTATCTTTGCGAGCACAACTAAAATATGCTGCTTCAAAGGTAAGTCGCACTTTTCCTTCCATCTCTCTTGCAGTACTACGTAAATAAAAACGAAAAACACAGGTAACAGAGACTCAATAAACTCAAACATGATTTCGTGTCCTACTAAGTAGGTCAGATCCAGAACACGGAGCTGACCGATAGGTTAAGCGTATTTATTGTAAAGCTTCTTCGCTAATCCACCCAAAGATGCGCCAACTAGAAAGGCAGCAACAAATCCAGCGCTATTAACTTGGGCTGTTACCAGACTATATCAGTAGCGACTAGAGCATCATGACAGAGAGGTCTTGCTGGAAATACAAGAGGTGTAGTTATGACTGCCATCCGTATTCGCCAGAGATTCACTCAATAAATCAACATGTCCTTGATGCGACTTAGTCAAATTACCATAAAAACTCACAAGTTCAAAAACCAAGAAAATAAAATTTATTCATTAATATTAGTGCATTATGTTTATATATTATAGGGGAATAACAACTCAGTTTGCTAATCGTTATAATTGTTTGTTAGCTATGTAGCCAGCGCTTTAGCTTTTTAACCAAAGTTTCAAACCAAGTGAGTTGATAACGCTGGTATTTAGCGCACTTGAGGAATAGCTTTTTGGTGGCCTCGTTTCGTGCCGGACTAATATGTAGGCGACTGCACTCTTTACTTGCGCTGTGCCAATCTTGTGCGCTGACGGCTTTAATCAAATTAGGAAAGGCCAAAAATAACTTACTGGTACCAAGGTTGTAAGCCATATCCAATAGCGCAATCTTAGCGGGCGTCGGTAATAGTTGATAAGGAATGCTGCCAGTTTCTTGCTTGGCAAGAAAATGAATGAGGTACTGCTCAAATTCTTTGATTTGCTCTATAAGACATTTTTTAGACGCTTTTGGTGGCAAAGTAAGCTCGGTATATTGCGCATACCAAGAAGCCTTGTAGCCGCTGGGTTTGCCCTTAATATTACGGTATTCATCGCGCTTTTGTTGTAGGGTGGCAGAGCGTTTGGAGCGCCTATCTCGCATCGGTAATTGGCAGAACTGCTCAACATTTTGCATATGGAAGCCAACACCAATCGTCGGATTGGCATTCACATCTAGGTACAAATGTAGCACCTCACCTTCAAACTGCATGAGGTGAGTGATTACTCGCTGATAGAATTTATCTGTGTTGTTGAACAACTAGGTACCTCAGTGATCACTGCTTTTTCGTTTGTGGTATAGCACTGTTTTAGTATAGAACAGTAGCAGGCCTCTGCCTTAAAAACCGACTTATGGGCATCGATTTTGTCCCATAATCCACGATTAAAATTGCTTTTTGGCATGGTAAAGATATTAAAAGCATCACCATCTGCCAATAAAACCTTTTGTGGTGCGCTTGATACATACCAGCCAAACTTTTTTAGATAATTGATATTTGACTCTTCGTTTTGAGCATCGCTAAGTGCTGCTTGATAGGCATTAAGGTTGCAACATGCATCCATAAGTTCGATAACATCAAAGTAATTTTCGCCATCAAACTCGTACTTAATGTAGTGGATTATGGCAGGTCCGGTCCCCGAATTGCGAATATCGACTCTAATCGTTGCTTGAGTCGACTCTAAATCAAAGTTGCTATAGCTGAATTGTAGCCATGGCCAAGTTTCAGTTTTTAGCTGCTTTTCGGCTGCGGAAACCTGCTCTTGAGCAGCTTTTGCCTGCAGATAAGTGGCGTAAAACGATGCCGCTGAAATAAACATCGCACACAAAGCCAAAATGGTGTTCATTTTGGAGCGAGAAAGTTTAAAGGAGCCCCTTGAGTGTCTCGAGCTGTGTGGCTGTGGCCGAGCAGGCTTTGCTGCCTGCGTTTCGGCTACATTTTCAGAGGGTAAGTTATTATTGTTATGTTCTGACATATTTATCCAACTGACACTACGCCCTAAGGCGACAGAAATACCAGTAACGTATCGCCAATTTTCAGTCTATCTGTCGATAGCTGGTTCCATTGCTTTAGCTTAGCGACACTGACATTAAATTGCTTAGCTATGCGCCATAAACTATCGCCGTGTTTGATCTGATAGTCCAGTTGTTTGTCAGCCAAAATGGGCAAAATTAGCTTTTTTCCTGCACGAATTCGGTCACTCTTTAATTGATTAAAGGCTTTTAATTCGGCGACGGTTAGCGAATAGCGCTTTGCAATAGTGCTGAGAGAGTCTCCACGTTGGATAGTATAATGTTGCCATGTATCCGCGGGCATTTTTGGTAAGTGTGTGAGCATGGTTTGCCACTCTGACACGCGCGCTGTGGGAATGACAATATGCTCAGGGCCGCCGAGTAATGCAGGAAAACGTGCATAGCCTGGATTTAATACCTCGACTTCTTTCCAGCCTTTGAGATCAGATAAGATGGCTTGTTGTTCGAGTTTAATAACGCTGATTAGAGAGCGATTAGGGATTTTAGGAAACTTCATCAAGTCATGCTTTAGCAGCTGTGATGCCGCAAGTAGCTTTGGTACGTAGTGACTGGTTTGGCGCGGTAGCTTCAAATGGAAAAAGTCAGTTGGCTTACCTGCTTTTTTATTTCGTTCAATGGCCGCAAGCACTCTACCTTCACCCGTGTTATAGGCGGCAATGGCATGATACCAATCACCATCAAAACGTTTGTGGAGGTATTGCAAAAAGTCCAATGCGACGCGGGTCGAGTCTACGATATCTTGGCGGCCGTCATACCAAGCGTTGATCTTGGCACCATAATGTTTTGCAATCAGCGGCGTTAGTTGCCACAAACCCGACGCATGCTTGTGAGAATAGGCTTGGGTATTAAAGTCACTTTCAATTAGCGGCATCAATGCCAGTTCTATTGGCATATCGCGCTTTTCGACTTCTTCTACTAAGTAATAAAGTAGCGGCGCTGCACGTTCACTGATGGTATCCATATAATTGGGATGCCTGAGGTACCAATCAATCCGTTGTTTTACACGCTTATCGTCGGAATCGGCAAAGCTGAGCTGATCTTTAATACGGAGCCATAAATCATCAGTTGCGAGCGGATCATATGGCGTTTTAACTACTGTTTTAGCTTCGTTTTTGACTGTATTTTTTGGCTTATTTACACCAGTTTGCACGGAGTTATCAGGTGTTGGTTTATCCTGTTGAGGTTGCTGTATTTGGCTACAGCCATTTAGTAGCAGGATTGCCGTAAGTAATGGAGTGATGAGGTTTTTCATAGAGCCTTTTTTGTTATCCTTTTATTATGCAGTCCAACGAGGCATCTGAACCGCATAAGATTGTATATAAATTCGGTGCAAATGCAAAAATAGACACCTTACCTGTTGCGGCTGTGTAGTGTAGGGTGATGAAATGGATACTAAATGAACTTTAGCGTTACAGCATTTAGCATTGATTAATGGAATTAATGCAATAACACTCGGTTACTTGGTAATTGTGTATTGCTCACTTACTCAAGGCGTAGTTGGTGCTTAAACTGTGTTTTATAGGTTCGCGAGAGCGTTAATACTTTCCCACTTAGCAATGCGATTTCACTGTCACCGCTGGCGAGCGGCGTAATACTTACCACTTTAGACACATTAATAGCAAAAGAGCGATGAATACGCACGAAGCCAACGGGGTCTAAGCGCTGACATAACGTAGCAAGCGTGGAACGTAGCGGATAAATGCGGCCATTTACGTGTAGATTGACGTAATTTCCAGACGACTGTAACCACTCAACCTCTTCAACTTTAACGATAAATTCTTTACCAAGCTTACGTACCAATAAGTGATGAATAGGTTTGTGGAGTGTTTCATCTTCATCGCTTTCTTGTTTTATCGGAGATGCTTCACCAAGCATATGGGAGACACTAAATTGATAAGCTTTTATGAGTGCAATAAAGAACACTAAGCTCCATGCATCTTTTTGATATTCATAGATAAGTTCAAACCAAGAAAGGTGAAAGTTGTAATCTAGTTGCAAACTAAAATAAATCGTTTCACGTAATAACACCATGATGCCAACATGGCCAAAACAAAATAACAGTGAGGCAATAAAAAAGCTAAAAGCGACGTTAACAGGTTTATGCCACAGCCAAGGAAATGCGTTTAAATACCAAGATATGGTAGGAATTAAGGCTAAGCTGGCAGCTGCACTGGTATATTCCCACACGAAAGGCTCCCACAGCGCAAAATCGAGCTGCGCATCTCGGTTGGCATCCATGATCAGAGTAATGGCATTCAAGGTGTTGTTAATCGTTAGAAAGAGGGCGAGTAATGCCATTGCCATCAAAGGGTGGTATTGCTGAATAAAGGTACGTGAAAACATCATGGTTTGAGTTTTTCTTTTACTCTAGCAACTGGATGCAAAGCGGTCACTTATTTTATCCCACTATTCCACGGTTTATCCCTAGCTATTGTTATTTAAGCAAATTTCGTTTGTTTGTACGCTGTATTGGCGCACTGTAGGGGTAAGTTTACTTTCAAAAAGAAAATAACATGGATCATTTAAATCGGCGAGTAGAGCTAGACTGGCTGCGTGTTATTGCATTTACGATACTCATTTTTTATCACACCGCTATGTTATATGTACCTAACTGGGGTTTTCACTACAAAAGTGCTTATACTTCGGTTTGGCTAGAATATCTGATGTTACTGATCTCACCATGGCGCATGTTGCTTATCTGGTTTATCTCGGGAGTTGCGCTTAGATATATTTTTGATAAACAAGGTGCATGCACAGCCATGCTCTTTCGTACTCCTTTGCTATTGCTCCCGCTATTATTTGGTATATGGCTTGTTGTGCCCGTACAACTGTACGCAGAAATGCAGCAAAATGCTGGATTAACGCTTGGGTTTGTTGATTTTTACAAACAGTTTATTGATTTTAACAGCCCTTTATTCAGTCGGTATCAAAGCGGTATTTGGCCCCATGTTGATGTCAATCACTTGTGGTATTTGCGAGAATTATGGCGTTTTACTTTGTTCCTTGCTGTGTTGCATATCGTCTTTAATTCTAAGCATCAAGTAATGCTACGGCATTTTATCACTTTGTGCTGGTCAACTTATCTACTAAGCGTGTTGGCTTTTGCAAGCTTACTTTGGGCTCAGCTAGCATTGGACGGCGATAGCGAAAGAGAATTTCAGGGGTTTGTTTTTCTGCTCGCAGGTTATCTGCTTGCTAAGCATAATCGGTTTTGGGCTTGGCTTGCTCGGCAAGGTAAAGTGCTACTGTGGGTTTGTGCAGTCAACGCCATAATTATTTTGCTTTTATATCATTTTTACTGGTTGCAGCAAGATACGCGCACAACCTTCATTACTTGGAGTGGGAGTATAGTGTTGGTGTTGCAGCGCGTGTGTGCGGTGTTGTTGATATTAGCATTAGCAGCGCGTTATCTTAACCGTCCTCATCCGCTGCTTACGAGGCTCAATAAAGTGGTGTTTCCCATCTATCTCTGGCACCAAAGCGTGATTATTGCCTTGGCGCTTTGGCTGAGCCGTTATCAACTCGGTGGTGTGTTTGAGAGCCTATTGGTGATCACAGGAACGCTGCTATTTTCTGGATTGTTGTTTTGGCTGGTGCCAAAGCTGGGTTCCCTTGGGTTGATGGTGGGGTATCGCGCAGCCTTGCTGACAAACAATAAAACTCTTTGGGGCGTGGGGTGTTTGTTATTGTTGCCGCTGATCCTCCGGATTATTTAACCAGTGCACTGCGCCATTGTGCAATAAATGCTCTACTCTTATTGCTAGGGTCAGTATGCCTCCAATGGAGGATACTTCACGGATAGCATCGCCACGGGCAAGGTGGTGAGCGAAAATAAGAAGAGGGAATCAAGCAAATGAAACCAATTTCTTCACCTCTGGCGGCAATTCAGCCGCATTACGATGTACTTGTTATCGGTAGTGGTTATGGCGGTGCTATCGCTGCGTCACGCATGGCGAGAGCCGGAAAATCAGTCTGCCTACTTGAGCGAGGGCGAGAGTTTTTAACGGGAGAATTTCCGGATACCGAATTGGAGGCCGCTGGTGAGTTGCAGTTTAATAGCCAAACAGGACACAAGGGCTCTCATTTGGGATTATTTGATATTCATATGCACCGTGAGCAGAATGTCGTCGTCGGTTGTGGTTTAGGTGGCACCTCTCTTATCAATGCCAATGTTGCTTTGCCCCCAGTAGATGCAGTACTGAAAGACCCAGTATGGCCACACGCGATTAGAGATGATGAGGATCGCTTGTTGGAAGAGGGATTCACGCGGGCTCGAGAGATGCTGAAACCTGCCTTATACCCTGAATGTTACCCAACTTTGAATAAACTGAAGGCTCACCAGCAGTCGGCAAATGCATTAGAAGCTCCCTTTAATAAAGTACCAATCAATGTATGTTTTGCGACGCCTGAAGGTGGCGTTAACCATGTGGGTGTTGAGCAGCAAGCATGTAATAACTGCGGAGACTGTGTGTCTGGCTGTAATTTCAATGCCAAAAATACCACTCGAATGAATTACTTACCGGATGCTTGGAATCATGGCGCAGAAATTTATTGCCAGGCCAGTGTGCGCTACTTGGAGAAAACCGACTTCGGTTGGCGGGTGTTTTACCAAGACATGGGAACCGGCGCAGAGTGCTTTTCTGCAGCCCCGTTATTTGTTGAGGCGGATCTTGTGATTTTGGCTGCAGGCACGCTGGGCAGTAATGAAATTTTATTGCGTAGCCAAAGTCGTGGTTTGGCTATCTCTTCGCAACTTGGTCAGCATTTTACTGGTAATGGCGATATGTTGGGTTTTGGCTATAACTGCGACACCGAAATCGATGGTGTTGGGGTTGGTAATCTAGAGCCAGAAGGCAAAGCGCCTACAGGACCTTGTATCACCAGTGCAATCGATCTTCGTGAAGCGAGCGAACGCGCGCAACAAATGATCATTGAAGAGGGAAGTTTACCCGGCGCCATGGCGGGAGTGTTACCAACTGCACTTGCAAGTGCTGCGGGTGTAGTTGGGCTCGATACGGATCACGGTTTTTATGACGCTTTGGAGGAGCAAGCGAGAGTATGGCAAAGCCAATGGCGAGGCGCTTATCATGGTGCGGTAAAACATACTCAGACCTACTTAGTAATGAGCCATGACGATAGTCAAGGTGTCATAACTTTAGAGCAAGACAAGTTGAACATCCGTTGGCCAGAGTTAGGATCTCAGCCTAATTTTCATCATGCGAGTGAAAAGCTGCTTCAAGCGACAGCAGCGCTCGGTGGCACCTATGTTAAAAACCCAATTTGGTCACCGTGGTTGAATAATCGCTTGGTTACAGTTCATCCTTTAGGTGGCTGTCGGCTTGCTGAGACAGGTTCCGAAGGGGTGGTAAATCATAAAGGACAAGTGTTTACGGGAGAGAGTGATGCCTGCTATGACTCGCTCTATGTGTCAGATGGTGCCATCATTCCAACGTCGCTTGCGGTCAATCCGCTGCTTACGATAAGTGCATTGACGGAGCGCTGCTGTGCACTTATCGCCAAGGACCGTGATTGGCAAATTGACTATCAGTTGCCGTCAAGCCGTTCCCGTGGCGCTGAACCGATCACAACGGGGTTGGCGTTTACAGAGCGCATGCAGGGCTATTTTAGCCGCGTGGTAGAGCCAAGCACTACCTCTTTACAAACCTACTTGGCTGCTTATCAGCAGGGTCAAGAAACAAACCAAACGCTATCGTTTGTATTGACGGTCACCTCGACGGATCTAGAGGTGATGTTGACCGACCCACAACATAAAGCGCATATTTCGGGTCGCGTTGAGTGTAATGTGCTTTCTGATAAACCATTGACCGTTCGCAATGGTGAGTTTCGTTTGTTTGAGCGTCAGGCCTTTCCACCAAATACTCGGAAGATGATCTATAAAATGAATTTAATGGCGGAGGATGGCAAGCAGTACTTCTTTAATGCCTTTAAGCTAATCAAAGACGACCCTCACTCTCTCGATCTTTGGGATGATACTACAACCTTATTTGTTGATATTCATGAAGGAGAAGATACTCAAGGGGCCGTGTGTGGTCACGGTATTATGAAGATAGCACCGATTGATTTTGTGACGCAGCTTGCCACTATTCGTGTAAGTCATGCCGAGAGTAAAGCAGCTCGCTTAAAAGCCATTGCGCGCTTTGGGCAATTTTTTGCGGGCACTCTATATCAAAGTTACGGCAGTATTTTTTACCAAGAAAAAACGCACCGTGGTGAATTGGTGCGCAAAAAGCGGCCGCTAAGGGCTCCAACACCTGAAGTGTACTTGTTTGATACAGCTGATCATGTGCAGCTATCGCTGACTCGTTATCGTGGCGGTGACAAGGGCCCGGTTATGTTAGTGCATGGGCTGGGAGTTGCTTCGAGTATCTTTTCCACCGACATGATTGATACCAACTTAGTCGAGTACCTAGTCGCTAACCAATATGACGTGTGGCTATTGGATTATCGAGTCAGTATTTTGTTGCCTGCCGCCGCAAAGCAATCAAATGGCGATCAGGTCGCGAAATACGATTACCCTGCCGCGGTGAACAAAATCCGAACCATTACGGGAGCGGATAGTATTCAGGCGGTGGTGCATTGTTATGGTGCTACGACCTTCTTTATGTCTATGCTTAGCGGACTTTCTGGGGTTCGCAGTGTCGTTGCATCACAAATTGCGGCGGACGTCGTGGTGCCGATGGCAACGAAAATGAAGACAGGTTTACATCTCCCTTCATTTTTAGAAAGGTTGGGCGTAGACTCACTAACGGCGCGAGTACCAGAGCAGAGCAATGGGCTTGCCTCTTTGTATGATAAGGCGCTAGGCTTGTACGCGCTCGCCGAGGCACAGGGGCGATGCAACAATGATAGCTGCCATCGCGTGACCTTTATGTACGCCTCCTTATACCGTCATGATCAGTTAACCGATTTGCTGCATGAGCATATTGATGAACTATTTGCCGAAGCCAATATTCAAACCCTTGAGCACCTTGCTGCAATTTGTCGCGCAGGAAAACTGGTTGATGCAGATGGCAAGGACGTTTACATGCCACACATCAACCGATTAAACGTGCCGACGCTATTTATTAGCGGGGCAGATAACGAATGCTATTTACCTGAGAGCACGAAAAAAACCTATGAACGTCTTTGTCTTGCCTTTGGTGATGCTCAGTTTACGCGTAAGGTGATCCCCAATTACGCGCACATAGATTGTATCTTTGGGCGTCAGGCTGATGTAGATGTTTTTCCACATATTCTCAATCATTTAGAGCGATATTAGGGCCTGTTGACCTTTGCTGTTTGACTTTTGTTCTCCTGAGTGTGTTTTAGTCGCGACGCTCGACTTGCCGCCTAGTAATCTAGGCAAAAGTTGAGCAACAATGAACAAAGCGCACTCAGGTGAACCCAAAGGGCAGCGCTTGATTGGCATTTCTACTGTGTTATCGCCTGACTCACATAGAATAACTATGCTACGCCGGCTCTGCCTTGTATAAATACCAATCAAACTGCTGCAAAAACAAACTTGAAAGATAAACAGGCCCTAGTCAGGACACTAAAGTAGGTAGGCGCGATTAGTATCGGCCTACCAACTTCCGCTTAGCGTGAGCGCAAACTCTGGTGGTACACGCTCACGAATCGTTTCCATCGCACTTACGCTGCCCGCCCGTGAGGCGTTGTAATACAGGCGTCGATATTCGTATCTAGACGTGAGTGGCGAAGCTTCTAAGTTGAGCTTAACGCGCTGGCTTACTTGAAGCTGCGCTTGCAAAGTCAATTGCAATGAGCCTGATTCAATAAACTGCTCATCGGGGTAATATTCGCGATAACTATCCCCGCTGGAAATCTCTGCGCTCCAAGAAAAGCGATTAAAGCTTTGTCGAAATTGCACGCTAGCCCAATGTGGAACAGTCCCGTTAATCGTACGTTTTCCTGTGAGCGCGTCACGGTATGATGCGTCTCGATAACTATAATCAAGATTGAGCTGACTGTTGTTGATCCAGCTTGATAAGTCTAGATTAACCGCACCATCTAGCCCCCAAAGTGCGGCATCCCCGGCATTTGCAACTATGCTTTCACCTCGATTATCTTGCTGATATTCATGCACATCTTTTTGCCACTGATAAAAAGGCTTAACGTTAAAACGCCATCTTTCACCTTCTTCAATATCAATTTGCAGTGCAAGTTCAGTGTACTGCATTGGCTTTATTTTAAGATTGCCAAACTGTAAGCGGCCAAATCCTGCGTTGAGCTCTGGTAAAAAAAGTGAAAAATCGAGCTGTTCCACTTCATGCTTTAAGGTGGTTGTAAACTGAGTGCTTTTTGTCGCGTCATAATTTAATCGCACCAACGGCTTGGCGATGAGATGCTGAATATCTTCACTCTTACTGCTATTGGTCGAAAGTGTAGCCTGCTCGGCTGCCAGTTTGCTGTATAACTGCCATTTTGGTGAAAGCGACCAAGTAAAAGCCGCAAAGGGCTCAATACTTAGCTCTTTTATCGTGCTGTGTAGCTGCTCCTCGGGCAATATTGTGTTGGCATTTACTCGATTGATACTGGCCTCAAGACCGTACACCGAGACAGTGTCGTTTACCATCAGGCGAATTACTCGCTCGTCAGTACGCTTATACTGTGTAAAGCTTGGTGTTGAAAGCCGCGCAGAGAGACCATCAAGCATGTGCAACTCATTCTTTTGTTTTGAGTAGTAGCCTGTGAGTTGTGTGCTCCAATGCTGACCTTGCCACTGCCTATCGATAGATATCTCGCTAGTGTTTGTTTTATCGCGCTCTTGCGAAAACGCAGATTCAACATCGCTGGATGAAGTTGGCGTGCGGTACAGCCATTCGTATTGTGACTGCAAGTTGTCTTTTATAGCCTGAACATTGAGTGTTAGGGCGCCATCCTGCATGGTTTTGTGGCTGGTAAATGAGAGCGTTATTCGCTCACTTTGCTCTTTAAATGTTTCTTCGCTGCTTTCCTCGGGTGTGTTATCAGACGCGAACAGCTGACCTTGGCTGGTGCTTTTAAACGGCTCATCCTGAACTTGAATATGACCGCTGTGCGTCCATTGCCTTTTAGGTAAGATAAACCCTGCCATTGCTGTTATGCCAGTGGCGGCGCTGGCATTGAGTGTGCTACCTAGTTGCCAATTATAGGCATTGTTTTTTTCATCACGAATGATGTTAACAACTTGATTATATTGCTTAAGTGAAGGAAATGGGTGATGACTTAGGTACACTTCTAGCGCAGCGATTTGGTCAACGGGAAGCTGTTTTAAATACTCCGAGACCGATCCAGACTTTACGCGGATCTCCATGCCATTTAATAAAATATTGGCAGAGCTGCCACCTAGGCCGCGCTCACCACTTTGTTCTATGAGTGTGAATGACGGTAAGCGCTCGATGGTTGCAAGTGCATCTTGTGCTGCAAACTGTTGCAGTGAATTTCCAGCATAAACACTCGGTTTTGCGTTATCCATATTGGCGTAAACGCCGCTGCTTATGACGCTCATTAAGGTGCAATAGGTTGCCGTGGAGGGATGAAATCGTGTCATTGTTCCTCTTTGAATAAAAGCTCTCCATTACGCTATTAAAAATAAAAAAGCAGATAAAACAAATTATTAGGTACAAAAGGTGGTTCTATGGGACGGATCGACGGGAAACCGTGAGCGAGCTCAGATCGCCCGCTGGTGTTATGCAGCCAGAGAAAGCGTATCGAAGCGTGACTTTAGTACTTTCTTGTAACCTTTACTCAAGCTAATTTGCGTGCCCGTTGATAACTTGATGATGGCATTACCAGAAGCTTTGGTGGTGATACGTTCAACATAGGCCAGGTTAACCAAATAAGAGCGGTGGGTGCGCACAAACATATCGCTTGGTAGCATGGCTTCAAACTGAGATAGGGTTGCTCGTTTGAGGTATTGGTGTGACTTGGTGTGAATTTCAACATAGTTTTTAGCTGCCACAATGTGCACTATGTCTTTGATTTGTAAAAATGACTTATCGCCGCCTAAATCCACAAGCAAACGTTGATTTATCGCGGTGCTATTGTTTTCTTCTTTACTTTCAATACGGATAAACTTGTGCCAAATCATAAAACATACGTAGATCACCAACGGGTGTAATGGCGCAAAATAATACAAGGTATAAGGAATATCATCGCGGTAAACGAGGTAGTCGAATCCGGCTTGTATAGACATGCTCAGTACGAATAAAGCCGAGCAACAAACGAAGTAATTACGCCAACATACCTTATTCTGTTGGCTGAGTTTATTTAGCCATAAGAAGAGTATTGGCGTGTAAATATACCAAAGCCCCCATTCCTGCAAAGCCCACCAGATAGGGTTATTCAGCCGCTCACTTTCTACTTCAACCCAATCGTGCAGTAAGTCGATTGCGGTTAAAAATATGATGACGGCAGTCCAGCCAACTCCAGTAATAATAAGAATGGGTTTGTATACGGTGTGCACGAAATTTTCCCTAAATTAGATACTTCTAGTTTACCGACTTTTTATAAGTTCACAAATCCTCAAGGAGCGATCCGGCCTCTAGTCTCATTTGCCTTGAACTAAAGATAAGCCCCTAAGCAAAGCTCAAGTTAATTAACCAAATACGCATCTGAAGCATGCGCCTTGCTCGCGCCTAAGATAAATTAAGTCGCCGCCATGATTAATCATAATTTGTCTTGAGAGGCTTAAGCCGATCCCCGAGCCTTGTTGTTTAGTGGTAAAAAACGGCACGAAAATCATGTCGACTACATGGTCGGCAATGCCAGGGCCGTTGTCGCTTATTTCTATATAGTGCTGGCCTGCGTTATTGGCTCCAGTTTTCAACACCACTTGGCGTGTGTTTCGCTGGTCTTGGTCATTGCGGTGTTGCACCGCTTCAATAGCATTTTTGGTTAAGTTAATAAGCACTTGCTCAATCTGAGCCGTGTCTAACATCACCAGTTGGGAGTGGCTAACATCAAGCTGTAGGTCTATGTTCGCTTGATGACAGCTTTGTTGATGTAACTGATAGATGCCCTCTACAATCGACGCAAGCTGGGCAGGTTGCAGCGCCGGACTTGGTAAATTACTCACCGTTCTAAAACGAGCGATAAAAGCGCCTAAATATTCAGTGCGTTTTGCCAGCGTTTGCAGCGCTAGGACTAGGTCTTGTTTATCTTCTTCATCGTCAAAACTCAATGTGTCGGGCAAGAGTCCCTCGCAGGTTTGTGCAATGGATGATAGAGGTGTGATAGAGTTAGCCACCTCGTGCGTAAGCACTTTGGTGAGGCGTTTATAGGCTTGCTGCTCTTTGTTTTGTAAAGCATCACGAATGGATTGTAAGGTGACAATTTTACGAATTTGCCCTTGGATCTGCGCTGACGTTATTTGTATAGACAAGTTATCTTGTTGCTCGCCATATTGCCAATTTGCTATTGTTTTCAATCTGTTATCGCATTCATTAATCAGTGGTGCGATATCTTCTAAATCTTCGCTGTGATTAATGGGTTTACCGAGTAAGCGGGTTACCGCTGGGTTGGACTCAATGACATTACCATCTTTATCGAAAACCAGTACGGCTAAATCTATATGCACTAAGAGGGTCTGTAAAAAGTGGGCCTGTTGCTCTGCAATAAAACGTGCACTTTGAATTCTAGTCTTAATCTCTTCTAAGTGCTGCCGCATGGGATGATGATGGCTCAACCCCAATGAACTATCGCCATTCGCGAGTGATTTCAAAACAAAAGTCATGTGCTTGTTCTGTTTGTTAAATTGACGGTATAAAGAGGAGGTGAAAGCGATCGCTATTAGCGTGACTAGGAGCCAAGTCGCCGAGAATCCTCCTTGTATATACAAGACTATCGAGAGCACATTAAAGCCAATAAGGCTAAGAATTGTACTGAAAAAAACCATTGTAGGATGTTGCGTAAAGCGAACCATATTTTCTTGCCTACAAATCGTATTTTTCTAGTCGACGGTACATTGCTCCTCGGGTTAATCCGAGTGCTTTTGCGGCGTTTGAGACATTGCCGTGATAGTGCTTGAGCGCTGCACGCACAGTACGTTGTTCAATCTCTTCAAGGTTGAAAGTATCCGTGGAAATCAGCGTATTAGTATCGTTTTTATCTTCAGTAATTATTCCTTCAGCTGGCGCTGAGGTTGTCTTCACCACTGTGCTGATGTCCAAAAATTCGTTTTCGCTTAGGATCACCGCTCTTTCAATAGCATGTGCTAGTTCCCTGACATTTCCTGGCCATTGATATGCTTGTAGACTCTGCATGTCTAGGCTATGTATCTCAAGCTGCCGCTTATATTTGTGGCAGTAGTGTTCAAGATAATAGTTTACAAGTAGTGGAATATCTTCAGTACGCTCACGAAGTGGCGGAAGACGGATCTCTATAGTATTGATCCGATATAATAAATCTTGTCTAAAACGGCCTTCATCAACCGCTTGTTGCAGGTTGTCATTGGTGGCACAGATTAGTCGAATATCCACCGAGATGGGTTTGTTTCCTCCAACTGGAGTGATCTGTCTATTTTGTAACGCGGCAAGCAGCGTCGTTTGTTGATTCATGGGTAAGTTTCCCAATTCATCTAAAAATAGGCTCCCTTCGTGTGCTAATTCAAATCGGCCAACTTTGTCTTCTTTAGCGTCGGTAAATGCGCCTTTTCTATGACCAAACAGTTCGCTTTCGAACAAACTTTCGGAGATAGCACCCATGTCTAAACTGATAAAAGTATTGTCGCGACGCATACTGGCTTGGTGGATGGCATGTGCAGCAAGTTCTTTGCCGGTGCCACTTTCACCGGTGATCAAAATGTTGGCATCGGTGAGTGCCGCACGTTCTATAGTACTAAACACCTTTTTCATGGCCGGGCTTTGGCCTAAAAAAGCAAATTGATGGCTACCGCTAGACTGATTGAGTGCCTGATTTAACCCTTGGGCCTGGCGAGTGAGCTTACCAACTTGCTGCTTGTCTTTGGCATGAGCAAATGCGGCAGCAACCGCACCGAGTAATTGGTCGTTCTGCCAAGGCTTAGCGATAAAGTCTGCAGCGCCTGCTTTTATCGCATCGACAGCAAGTTGAATATCGCCATAGGCGGTCATTAACAACACCACGATACTTGGGTCTTGTTCGACAATTTTCTTTAACCAATAAAAGCCTTCTTTGCCACTAATAGCATCTTGGCTAAAGTTCATGTCGAGTAAGATCACATCTATTTGCTGTGATGCAATCTGCGTTTCTATATCAAAAGGATTATCTGTGGTGATGATGGTTTGGTAATGCTTTTTTAGCAAAAGCTTTGCTGCAATTAATATATCGCTGTTGTCGTCGACAATTAATATGGTGCCTTCTTGCTTCATACTCAGAGTGCTTTGTTTTTCTTTTAGCCTAGCGCACTTCAAGCTATGGCGTCCATGAAAAAGTGTTCATTTTTGGACACTTTTCTGATTTATATGTGTTCTATTTTCGGACAGTTTAACATTGGAAAATAACTAACTTAATATTTAACCCGTTGTTATATATATAGTAAACCCCCTTGGCATGAAGTTTGATTATAAGTCTTATATATCCGATAAAGCGATTTAACTAATACAGAACAAGGGGCGTGAATATGGATAAGAAAATAGAACGTTCAGGACTACAAAAGCATCTTAAAAAAGGCGTTGTTGGTGGTGTGTTACTTGGCATTGCAGCAGCTGCGTTTGCGTTTAATAACACCTTATCTTCAGGTCGTAGCCAAAACTTGGAACTGCGCAGTCTGACAGTAAGTACCGTCAGTAAAGGTGCTTTTGTTGATGCCCTAAGTCTGCGTGGTCAGGTCGTGCCAAAAACTACCATTTACTTAGATACTATCGCTGGTGGTCAAGTGGAAGAGCGCTTAGTCGAGCAGGGTGAATATGTTGAAGCCGGCCAGCCATTAGTTAGGTTGAGCAACACTAGTTTACAGCTAGACGTAATGAGTCGTGAAGCTCAGGTTACGGAGCAGCTTAACTTCCTGCGAAACACACAAATGACGATGGAAACCAGCCGCCTTAACCTACGCCGTGATTTGCTTGAAATTGATTTGCAAATTAGTCACCTAGAACGCCGTTACAAGCAATCTAAGCCGTTGGTTGAAAAAGGTGTGCTGGCATCAGATAGGCTTTCTGAAATTGAAGACGATTTAAAGTACTACAAAGCGCGAAAAGAACTGACATTAGAGCGTCAAACACAGGAAAATTCGATTAGAAAAGTACAAGTTGAACAATTAGAAGATAGCGCCGAGATGCTACAGAAGAATTTGCAATTTGCGCGTAAAAACCTCGAAAACCTACTGATCAAAGCGCCGGTATCGGGTTATTTGAGTGAGCTAGATGTAGAAATTGGCGAATCAAAGAGTAAAGGGGCGCGTTTAGGTCAAATTGATATTCCAAATGAATACAAATTGGTTGTACGCCTCGATGAATTCTATTTAAACCAAGTACAACCTGAAATGGCAGTAAATGTGCTTTTGGATAGCGGTGTTGTTACAGCAAAGGTGAGCAAAATTGATAGTCGCGTTACCCAATCACAGTTTCAGGTAGAAGTCGCTCTGCCAAGTGGTCAAAGCGATATAAAGCGTGGTCAAAGTATTGATGTCGAGCTAATGCTCGGTGGTAACAAAGAAAATGCGTTATTGCTAAAGCGTGGTGCTTTCTTTACTAGCTCTGGTGGTAACTGGGTATACGTACTCGCAAATGATGGTAAATCTGCTGAACGTCGTGACATTCGCTTAGGTAAAAAGAATCAAGACTACTATGAAGTCCTAGACGGCCTATCACAAGGTGAAAGAGTAATTACCTCAAGCTATAGCAACTTCGACAAAGCGCAACAACTAAATTTCTAAGGATATTACAATGATAAAACTAACTAACCTAAACCGAGTATTCCGCACTCAAGACGTTGAAACTACTGCGCTAAACGATATTAATTTAACTGTTAATGAGGGTGAGTTTGTTGCAATCATGGGACCGTCAGGCTGTGGTAAATCTACCTTGCTTTCAATTCTTGGAATGCTGGACTCTCCGTCTTCTGGTCAGTTCGAGTTTGCAGGTACTGACATTGCGGGCTACACCGAGAAGCAGCTATCACAGTTACGTAAAGCGTCAATCGGCTTCGTATTTCAAAGCTTTAACCTGATTGACGAGCTGACGGTATTTGAAAATGTCGAACTACCGCTGCAGTACCAAAATATCTCTAAAAGTGAACGCAAACAGCGTGTAGAGCAGATTTTAAAGCGCGTTGCCATTGATCACCGCGCGGATCACTTGCCTCAGCAACTGTCCGGTGGTCAGCAGCAGCGTGTCGCGGTAGCACGAGCTTTGGTTATCAACCCTAAACTTATTTTAGCGGATGAACCAACAGGGAACTTGGATTCCAAAAATGGTGAAGAAGTAATGACGATGTTGCGTGAATTGAACAAAGAAGGCACCACCGTGATCATGGTTACTCACTCTGAAAAAGAGGGAACCTATGCAGATAGGTTAGTGCGATTATTAGATGGTCAAGTCATGTTGGATAAGGCAAATACCGCCGTTCAAATTCCAGATAGTGAGGTGGCCTAATTATGATAGCCAATTATTTAATTACAGCTTTACGCTCTTTTAAGCAGCAAAAGCAACATTTTATATTGAATGTTGTAGGTCTTAGCGTTGGCCTTGCTGCCGCAATTTTGGTAGCGTCTTTTGCTCGAAATGAGCTCTCTTATGACAGCCAACAACCAGACGCTGAGCAAATTTATCGTATCGGTCAGGACTACACTAAGCTTGGCTTAGCGGTGGTGCCAATTTCTAACTTTGCTCGTGCAAAAGAGATGGAGCAATACAGTCAGATTGAGTCTGTATTTGCACTCACTAAAGTAGATTGGACAAATCAAGCTGAAACAGACGTACAGCATAATGGTCAAGGCTACAAATTAACAGAGGTACTGGGAGCTACTCCAAATATCCAAGACTTCATCAACATTGATACGCTAGCTGGCGACTTGAGCAATGCGTTGAGCGTACCAAATGGTATCGCGTTAAATGAGTCTGAAGCGTTGCGAATTTTTGGCACAACTAATATTGAAGGTGAAACACTTGACTTCAAAGGCGGCCAATACACCGTGAAGGCCGTATTTAAGGATTTACCCGAAAATACGCACTTTTCATTCAAAAGCTTAGTTTATGTTGAACATGACCTGTCTAATTTAGACATCAACTCCAGTTACGTTTATCTTAAACTTGCTGAAAATACAGATGTAGCGGCGCTTGAGCAAATATTTACTGATAAATACTTTTATGGCCCGATGAAAGGTAAGCTCGCGATCGAGTTACATCCATTGCGTGATCTTCATCTCACAGCAAAGTCACCATTTGAGATGAAATCAGGAGGAACGGAGCAAGTTGTCGTGATTTGCGCTGGACTGAGTGTACTGCTTATCCTGATTGCAGGCTTTAACTTCATTAATATGACGGTTGCCCAGTCGGCAAAGCGTGCTAAAGAGGTGGGTGTGCGTAAAGCGCTAGGGGCAAGTAAGACTCAATTGGTCACACAGTTTTTGGCTGAGTCAGTATTGGTATCTTTATTATCAATGATTATTGCCTGTGTCTTAGTAGAGCTATTTTTACCAAGCTTTAATCAACTTGTAGATAGAGCGCTGTTTATTGACTATATGTCGATGTTTAGTGTTGTCGTCTTGGGTGTAGCAATTGTCGTTGGTGTTGGCGCTGGTTTATATCCTGCGTTGTTTATTTCATCTTTCAGTGCGAAGCGAGTGCTTAGTGGCGATTTGCAAAGGGGTAATACAGCAATCTTTGTACGTAAAAGCCTACTAACTTTTCAAGCTGCTTTATCAATCGCTTTGATCATTGCATCGGTAACACTACAGCAGCAACTTAAACACTTGCAAAGCTTACCTCTGGGGTATGAGACTGAACAACGTGTTGTGGTTTCAGATATACCTGCATCGTCTATTTTCTCGAAAGAGCCAACGGCGCTAATGAATAGGCTTACAGCAATAGATGGTGTTGAAGCCCTGAATGTAATCGATACGAAACTGACAGTATCAATCAATAGCAGTGTGTCACCAACGTGGCCAAATGGAGAGCAATCAGAGGGGATAACACCGACTATTGGTGCAGGCTTTGATTTAGTCGAAGGGTTGGGGCTGACATTATTAGCAGGGCGTGATTTTAGCCGCACATACGCTGCAGATTGGGCGTCTCAAGATGGTAACAGTACTAACGTTGGGGCGATCATAACTGAAACAGTTGCAAAGCAGGCTGGTTACTCAAATTATCAAGATATCATTGGACAAACCATTTTGGATAAAGGCTTTGGCTTGAATATGCGAGTTGTGGGAGTTGTAGCTGATGTAAAAGTGGGTAATGCCCAAGACGCGAACTCTAATATCATCTTCCTGTGCGGATTTAGCCAAAGTACAGCGGGCGAAATAATAATGACGGTAAGTGCTCAAAACATTGCCTACGTGCAAGAGCAGGTGACTGATATTCTTGCTAAGAACGCCAACCTTTATGAACCGAATATCAGCCTTATGTCTGATAATTATAAAGCGGTTCTGCGTGGTGATGAACGAGTCTCTTTAGTTGTGTTGATCTTTACCGGCCTTGCGGTATTCCTGACGTGCTTGGGCACTTTTGGCTTGGCATCTTTTGCAACGGTTCGTCGCCAAAAAGAAGTGGCTGTGCGCAAAGTTCTAGGTGCATCACGGTTAAGCATTGTGAATATCTTAGCAAAAGAGTTCCTGACTTTGGTGGGAGTCAGTATCGCCATAGCTTATCCGGTAACCTATTGGCTTGTTGGTGATTGGCTTGCTAATTTTAATGACCGCATCGAGCAAGCTGTGTGGGTATATGGAGTCGCAGCATTAGCTGTTGCGGGGATCACATGGCTCACCGTTGCAACACTTGCGTTTAAAGCCGCGAGTACACGTCCGTCGCTAATCTTGCGATATGAGTAAATTAAATTGGTAATCACTCAAGAAATTGCGGCCTAACTTAGGCCGCTTTTATCATTTATTTCTTGATGTGTTCATCGTTAATGTCGGCACGACCATTTCTGGTTTTGAATGGTGTGAATATGTCGCCGAGGGCAGCAAAGCGTGCTAAGAAGTCGGCATTCGTAAGCGCTAGGTGCTAGTAAGTCTCAACTTGTCACACAATTTCTGTCAGAATCTTTACTTGGCTTACCACTGTCAATTTAGTGTCAAAAACCATAGTTACACTGGGGTTAATTCAGGCTTGAATAACAAGGTGTGGCTATGGCTAAGGTTAAGACAACCTATCGTCTTCGTGGAAGATCAGCTAATTCACTTTGGATTGGTGTTTATAACAGTATCCTGTTGTTGTGTTTACCTTTGATTGCACTGATCTTATTAAAAAAATGGCTACGTAAACCGGGTTATAAAAGGCACTTTTTACAGCGCTTAGGTGTCTACGATTGTAAGCGTTTACCTGCCTGTATTCATTTACATGGCGTCTCCGTTGGTGAATGCGCCGCCATTGCTAAACTTATTCCTGAGCTGCGTAAACAGCATCCTCATTTACCCATTGTTTTTACTTGTACCACGGTTGCGGGTTCCAACTATATTGAGCGCAACTGGGGGGAGCAAGTCATTCACACCTATTTGCCACTGGACTTTCAATTGACAGTTGGTGCGTTTTTGACGCATTTTAATCCGGTATTGACCATGTCGGTTGAGATGGAGTGGTGGCCTAATCTTATCCGTCAGTCGCGCAACCAAGGCAGTCGAGTGATGCTGGTAAATGCCCGCATGACCGACAGATCAAAAAATCGCTATGCCAAAATGTTGGGTCTTTTTACCTTTATGGTGTCCAAGGTGCATAAAATCCTGCCGCAAAGCGAGCTAAGTTATCAAGCTTTTCGCGAGTTGGGTATACCACCAGAAAAACTGATGATGTGCGGTAATATCAAGTACGATTGGCCAGAACTCAAATACGCCGACCCAACGCAAAAGTCCTCTCAGCTGACATGGATTGCGGGGAGCACGCATGACACAGAAGAACTAGCGGTGGTCGCAGCGCACAAACAGTTGTTACAGCAAAATCCAGCGGCTCAGCTAATTATCGCACCGCGTCATCCTGAAAGATTTGATGAGGTATGGTGGCTGCTGCAAGCAAGCGGGCTGAGCTGTCAGCGTTACTCGCACACGCCAACACTAGCGGCAAATACGCAAGTGTACCTGCTCGATACGATGGGCAAATTATTTGCGTCTTATCGTGATGCCCATGTTGCCTTTATCGGGGGCTCGTTAGTTAAGCTCGGTGGTCATAATCCTGCCGAAGCCATTGTCCAAGGGGCTGCCGTCGTAATGGGAAGTAGTCGACGAAATTGTGAAGATATATGTGCGCCGCTGAGTCAAGCTGGTGCACTTGTTGAGGGTAACGAACCACAGCAAATAGCTAAAGAAGTCATCGGCTTTTGGCAAAATAGTGCTGCAACAGTGCAACAAATACAGGCTGGGCAAGCCGCTATCGCAAAGCATAATGGCGCACTACACAAAACCACATTGCAAGTTTTATATCAGTTAAAGCAGGCGCAACGGCCAGTTCATAGTACCCGATTACATCCAATGGTGATCAGATAACAATGCAATACAACAATATCCTTATTGTCCGGCTCAGTGCCATTGGTGATATCGTGATGGCGTCAGGCCTTATTTCTGCACTAAAGGCACGTTATCCAGAGGCAAAACTGAGCTGGTTGGCAGAGCCTGCTGGCGCGACCTTGCTACAACAAAATCCACTGCTAGATGAGGTGATCCTGTGGCCTCGCAATGAGTGGCAAAAAGTGCGAAAAGCACAGGGGACCATAGCGCTACTTAAGCTAGTTAATAGCTTTAAAAAGCAGTTGGCTAGTCGACAATTTGACTTAGTGCTCGACGCCCAAGGACTCCTTAAAAGTGGCGTGCTAGCTTGGCTTAGCGGCGCTCAATATAAGGTTGGGATCAATAGTCGCGAGGGCAGTCAGTGGCTTATGAATAAGGTAGTGACCTCGCCTTGGTCTGCTGATATCAGCTCGGAATACAGAGCTGCTGCGACATTTTTTGGTGCGCCAGAAGCGGCATTTCAATACTCGCTCATTGCCTCGAAAGAGACACAACAACATACAGAAGCACTGCTATTGGAGCATACTCAAGGTCAACCTTATGTGGTGTTTTGCCCGTTTACAACGAGAGCACAGAAACATTGGGTAGATGGGCATTGGCGTGAGTTGTATAAACAAGTAAATCAGTCTATTTGTGCGCATATTATTATATTGGGTGGACCAAGTGATATCGCGCATAGCGAGCGCTTAGAAAAACAGATGCCGGGGATCATTAATCTAACCGGGAAAACGACATTGCTGGAGTGCAGCGAGATCATTCGGGGAGCAAAAGGCGTGATTGGCGTTGATACTGGGTTGACGCATATGGCGATGGTGCATCATACCCCGGTTATTGCATTGTTTGGTTCAACCTTGCCGTATGAAAACACCTTCAATCCAAATGGTCGTGTGTTGAGCGATAAACTTGCTTGCTCACCGTGCAAACGCCGACCAACCTGTGAGGATCGTTTTGATTGTATGGTGGGGCTCACGCCACAAAGAGTGTCGAGCGCACTAGGAGAAGTGCTATGAAAGTTCTGCATATTGAAGCGGGCCGTCACTTATAT
Source organism: Pseudoalteromonas sp. DY56-GL79 (assembly GCF_041414765.1). Lineage (NCBI taxonomy): Bacteria > Pseudomonadati > Pseudomonadota > Gammaproteobacteria > Alteromonadales > Pseudoalteromonadaceae > Pseudoalteromonas > Pseudoalteromonas sp. DY56-GL79. The sequence continues at coordinate 54,144 of NZ_JANHZS010000011.1, forward strand.
GGCGGCGCACAACAAGTGGTATATTTAACCCAAGCGTTGCAGCAAAAGGGAATTGAGAACGTACTAGTTTGCCCGCCTAATAGTGAAATGATTGCAGCAGTTGATAAGCAAGTTGTTGTGGAGCCTGTGAAAATGGCAGGCGATCTCGATGTCATGCAATGGTTGCGTTTACGAAGGGCTATTGCTCATCATCGGCCTGATTGTGTTCATATTCACAGCCGTCGAGGGGTTGATACTTGGGGATTGCTTGCCGCGAAGTCGCTTAATGTTCCTGTTATTTTATCGAGGCGAGTCGACAACACCGAGCCACGCTGGTGGTCAAAATTAAAATACCCAGCCTACGATAAAGTGATCGCTATTTCAGAGGGGATCCGCCAAGTATTACTCTCACAAGGTCTCGCCTCTGAGCAAGTAAAGTTAGTCCACAGTGCAGTCGACACCCAGCGCTTTGCACCAAGTAGCGCGGAGCGGCAATGGCTGCTTGATGAGTTTGAACTGCCACAAAATGCTTTGGTTGTGGCTAATTTTGCGCAACTGATAGAGCGCAAAGGGCAGGATGTGATCATGCGTGCAGCCAAAAAACTCATTGTTGAGCATCCTAATTTGCGCGTATTACTGTTTGGTCGAGGGCCAAAGCAGCAACAGTATCAGGCACGTATAGATGAACTGGGGCTGCAAAAAATTGTCCAGCTGGTGGGATTTCGACAAGACGTAGCGCGTATCTTACCGGCGGTTGATATCGTTGCACATCCAGCATCGATGGAAGGGCTAGGCGTAGCGTTATTACAAAGCAGCGCATCTGGTGTGCCTGTAGTGGGCTTTGCTGCTGGCGGCATTCCTGAAGCGGTTGCGCACAATGAAACCGGATTACTTGCTCCGGTTGGTAATCAAGTTCAGTTTACCCAAGATCTTAATCGCTTATTGCAGGACCCGATTTTACGAGAGCAAATGGGCCGTAAAGGCCGCGCTAAAATGTGCAGTGAATTTGCCATTGAGGTGATGGCGGAAGGCAACTTGTCGGTATATCGAAGCGTGTTAACTGAGTTGGGAAGAGCGCCTTTAACTAGCCAATCACAGAAAGTGTGAGTTCCAATAAGGATAATCACCAATGCGGCTTACTAGCTTGGTTCTTAGTGGGTTTGCAGCAATATAGCGGGCAATGGTATGCCTATCTTCTGTGGATCTGAGCTGATGATCGTAATACGCGCTTTGCCAAATTTTGTACTTTGAATCCAATTGTTTATTTAACCTGAGGTTTGGATAAGGAATGTTCCAACTCATTGTTGCTAAAGCACAACTTAGTTTTCTCCTTGTCTAGCCAGAGAGTTTTAGGGAAAACAAGGCGAATTTACGCACCAATAGCTGGCTATTGGAAGTGAATTCAACGCAGTTAGCGCTAAAACTGGCTGCTAGAAAGGCATTAATTATCCGCAGCTCAGGTTATTTAGCAGGTAAGCTGTTCTGCCTTTTAATTCTCCAACAACCTTACCAAGTTGCGTATTGCCAAGTGTCAGTAAGCCATGAAAGTGATCTGGCATTAATACCAATTGAATTAATTCTCTAATCAATTTGAAGGGTGAAATAGCATATTAGCTTCGTTAAAAATTTCTCATTTAGAACAACTAAATAGCAAAATTTTTGCCTTGCTACTAAAGCTATTTCCCCGCTTCAAGATAGATCATTTACTTAATACAACTGGTATAACACCCATGTTTGCCAGCAGCACTCAAACTTTTGTTCATTATGTGAGATAGATTGGCAAAACAATCGTGCCAGCCGATAATCCGTAAAATAGGGCGTGCGTTTATGGCAGTTAAACGTAATGAAGTATTCCGCGTACGGGATTGATATCCTGCCTTTTCTCAGGTCATTCCAGCTCATGTGCATTCCTTGCAATTGAGAGATGAATTTTAAAGATAATCCCTTCGATTAAATCTGTCGAGGTGAACCTCGACCTACGGTTGGCTGGTAGGTCGTGATCTATCACGACATTAGGTTCCGAATGGATAAATCATTATCGCATCGAGGTAAACCTCGACCTATGGGGGGTGGTAGATCGTGATTTATCACGACATTAGGTTTGCGACAACACATTCACGACTATCAAGGTGAACCAAACACGCACAAGGGCCGTTTAATTATTAATCGGTTAAACGAGGAGAGCATTATGCTTGCTGCCACACTAAAAGAAAAAATCGCTAATAAAGAACTCCATGCCATCGTGCTTAGCTACGCGGATTCAAATCACTATCTTGCGGGTGGTCAAGATGCTGATGGGAACTTGCATATCTTAATGCATGCCGAGTGCAAACTAACGCCGTTTAACTCGCTGCGAGAGGCCGAGACAAAGCTGGCGGAACTCGGTGCAACTCAAGCCTATCTCAGAGTTGAGTCTGCCTATGATGAAATTGGTCCTGAGGACGCTTCTGGAACGCATATCAGCAATATGGAGCTCCGTCACTTAGCTCCATCCGACATAACCGTTTAAATAAAAAGGCTTAAGCGCCCACAAGTGAGCGCTTAAGCCTTAAAAGTCAACGAGTAGAGATCTCTTATTCTACTGAAAGTGTTATCGTTTTAGTTGCAACGGAAGCGGACTTTTCATCAACAACACTTAAACTTACTTGATAGTCGCCTGATGCTACAGGAGTGAATTGTAGGTTCGAGTCATGAGCTGCGGTACTGTCAATCACTTCGCCTGCTGGAGCAACCACCTTCCAAAAATAGGTCAAATTGCCTGCGTTGCTGTCGCTATCCATAACAGTTGGAGTTATCCAAAGCGCTGTATCTTTTTTAGGTGCACCTTGATAATCCAGCGACGTAATTATTGGAGCGCTATTTTGAACTGCACTTACTTTGATGAATGCTGCAACTACTAGTTCAACCTTGCCATCAGACACGATGCATTTCAGCACATAGTTGCCAGCTTCATCGAAGGTAATAGAAGCGCGATTATCAGCATTATTGACTACTGCCGTGCTATTCTCAGGCTTCGTTTCAAGCGACCAGCGATAAGTGAGCGGATCGCCGTCTTTATCTTCTGCGGATACCAAAAAGACTTTGGTTTCCCCTTCCGTAGCTGTAGATATTTGTGGGCTCATAGACGCTGTGGGTCCATAATTTTCAGGGTGACTCTTTATCACGCCACTGGCGGTTTGGCTTAGCTCACCGTTACTTACCTCCACAAAATAACGGTAATTCCCCTCTCCGTGAGGCGTAAAGGTCACCGTGTCGGTATCTTCATTCGTAACGGAATAGGTCAAACCGGCGTCAAATGGCTCAAACGTCCAAATAAAGGAAAGTGTTCTGCCGCTTGTATCTCTACTTCGCTTGGCGCTAAGCTCGATGGTTTCATTGATTTTGGTTGACTCTGGCACATCGACGAATACAAGCGGTTTGTTTGCTGCGCCTAATTTGGCCGTTAAGGTATGGGTTGCTTCACTTAAACGGCCCTGTTTGTCTTTAAGGCTAAAGCGGATTTTATATTGCCCTGCCTTATCTAATTGAAGCGAGGTGAGAAATCCATTTGGTGTTGCCATTGCGGCTTGGCTGCCGCTCGGTTTGCTGTCAAAACTCCAAAGCGGTGTTACAGCGCCTTGATACTGACTACCATCGCTTTTCAGCTCAACAAAAGTCATTGAGCTTAATGTAACCTCTGAAGGCGCTGAAATAACCGCTTTAAGAGCTGGCTGGTTATCTACAACGATGACTTTTTCCGATTTGCTATGCGATGATTTACCATCATAAACGGTTAAAGTAATGGTGTATTCACCCGCAAATTTAGAGGCGAAAGAGGCAAGGTTATTGTTAGGGCTTACTAATGTATATTCATCAACATTAGCAGGTGCAGTGACTTGCCATTTATAACTGAGATTATCGCCGTCTGAGTCTGAACTGTTGCTCGCATCTAACCGTAGATGCTCGTTGATGGCAATTTCCTGTTTTGTGAGTGTGAAATCAGCGACAGGAGGCGTGTTCACACTTGGTGTGGTTTTTTCTTTTACACGGATCTCAAACTGTGTTGTCGATTCGTTACTACCTGACTTGATTGTTAGCCCTACAATGTAGCTACCTGCAACATCAGCGGTAAAGTGCGCTTGCTTAGCATTGGGGTTAGATAACTGAGCGTTACTGCCTTGAGGTTTGGCTTGCCACTGCCATGTTATTTCGGCATTTTCAGGGATCGTACTTCCCGCTGTGCTAAGCTGAATGACGTTGCCTGTCTCCCCAAAGGCACTTGCCTGAATTTTAGCGACAGGCTTAGTCGTGGTATCCGTTCCTGAATCTGTATTATCGTTATTTGAATCCGTGTTGCCATTATTTCCATTTTTGCCGCTATCCTGATTGATTGGTGTGGTGTCACCGCCTGAACCGCCGCATCCTGCTAGTAATAGTGAACAACAAAGTATTGATGTTATTAAGTTTTTGTTCATTTAATTATCCTTTTAAGTACCTCAACTGGGAAATGTATCCTGATGACCAAAATATTTCCAGTTAAAATTTGTTCAGTGCAAAATTTAACTTGTTTAGGTTTTGAAGTTTCGACTATAATCGCCTTAAATTTCGAAACGAAACTTATTTAATGACTAAACGAAACACTCAACAGCGCAGACATACTATTCTTTCATGGGTAAATGAATACGGTGAAGTAAGCGTAGAATCACTCGCTGCTGAGTTTGAAACGTCAGAAGTTACGATTCGTAAGGATTTAACAGCACTAGAAAAAAGTGGCCTGTTACTACGCCGCTATGGCGGTGCGATAGCCCTTCCTAAGGAGATCACCGCATCAGGTAAAGACGAGCAAGACTCGGTACGTAAAACGGCCATTGCCAAAGCGGCCGCTGAGCTGATTAAAGATCACAATCGCATCATTATCGATAGCGGCAGAACCACAGAAACCCTAATTCCTGAGCTTGCACAAAAGCGCGGCTTAGTCGTGATGACCAATGCGATGAATATCGCTAATCGATTGTTATCACTAGAAAATGAGCCAACCTTATTGATGACCGGCGGGACATGGGATCCGCACTCAGAATCCTTTCAAGGGCAAGTAGCAGAACAAGTACTGCAATCCTATGACTTTGACCAGCTTTTTATTGGTGCCGATGGCATTGATGTAGAGCGCGGCACAACCACATTCAACGAATTAATTGGGCTGAGCCGTGTGATGGCAAAGTCAGCCCGTGAAGTGATTGTGATGGTCGAATCCGACAAGATTGGCCGTAAAATTCCAAACTTAGAAATACCTTGGGCACAGATCACCACTTTGATCACCGACAACAACTTGGCCGATGACCTCCGCCAAGCGATCGAAGCGCGTGGCATACAACTTATCTGTGCTGAACTACACACAACGTGCAAATAATGGAGAGATTATGTGTGGAATCGTAGGCGCTGTTGCTGAGCGTCCAGTAAACAAAATTCTTATCGAAGGCCTAAAACGCCTTGAGTACCGTGGTTATGACTCTGCGGGTGTCGCGCTTTGCGAAGGCGGCGCACTCAATAGCGTGAAAGCCGTAGGTAAAGTGGTAAACCTAGAATCTGCGCTTGAAAATGCAGAAGTAAAAGGTACTACTGGTATCGCGCACACGCGCTGGGCAACACACGGTGGCGTAACAGAAGCTAACGCGCACCCGCATATTTCTAATAGCGAAATTGCGCTGGTACACAACGGTATTATTGAAAACCACGAAGGTTTGCGCGCGGCGTTAAAAGAAGACGGCTACGAGTTTTTATCTGACACCGACACCGAAGTGATGGTACACCTGATCCATCAACTCAGACAGCAACACACTACATTACTTGCTGCCGTGCAAGCAGCGGTAAAACAGCTTGAAGGTGCATACGGCACGGTATTATTTGATAAAGCCAATCAAGATGAAATCATCGTGGCACGCTCAGGCAGCCCACTGGTTATCGGCCTTGGCCTTGGCGAAAACTTTATTGCCTCTGATCAACTCGCGCTATTACCAGTAACACGCAGCTTTATCTTCCTAGAAGAAGGCGATGTAGCACGCATTACTCGCGAAACGGTAGAAATCTTCGACATTAACGGCAATTCTGTAGAGCGCGAAGTGGTTGAGTCTAACATCACGCAAGATGTGTCGGGCAAAGGCGAATACCGCCACTACATGCTAAAAGAAATCTACGAGCAGCCAATGGCCGTACGTAATACACTTGAAGGCCGTTTAGACAACGATCGCGTTAGTATCGACGCATTTGGCGACAAAGCCAACGAAATCTTTAAAGATGTAAAACACGTACAGATCATCGCATGCGGTACGTCTTACCACTCAGGCATGGTGGCACGCTACTGGCTGGAGCAATTTGCAGGCGTAAGCTGTAACGTTGAAATCGCCTCAGAATTTCGCTACCGCGACTCATTCGTTCACGAAAACAGCCTACTGGTAACCATTTCACAATCGGGCGAAACCGCAGACACGCTCGCGGCACTGCGTCTTGCCAAAGAGCAAGGCTATATGGCGTCGATGACCATCTGTAACGTACCTGGCTCATCGCTAGTACGTGAGTCAGATCTTGCCTTTATGACCAAAGCCGGCGCTGAAATTGGGGTGGCATCAACCAAAGCATTTACGACTCAATTAGTTGGCTTATTGATGCTAACTGCATCGATCGCGCAGGAAAAAGGCCGTGACCAAAGTGCAATCGTCAACGCCATTAAAACCCTGCCAACCAAGCTTGAAGAAACCCTAAGCATGGCTGACGGTATTGAGCTACTGGCAGAAGAATTCGCCGACAAACATCACTCATTGTTCCTTGGCCGTGGTTCACAATACCCAATCGCAATGGAAGGTGCGCTTAAGCTTAAAGAGATCTCCTACATCCACGCCGAAGCTTATGCAGCAGGCGAGCTAAAACACGGGCCGCTAGCGCTTATCGACGCTGATATGCCAATCATCGTCGTTGCACCAAACAACGAGCTGCTTGAAAAGCTCAAATCAAACGTTGAAGAAGTGCGCGCACGCGGCGGTATCATCTACGTATTCGCGGACAAAGACTCAAACTTTGCCTCAGACGACACTATGCGAGTAATGAACGTCAACCACGTAGAAAACATCATCGCCCCAGTGGTTTACACCATACCACTACAGCTACTTTCATACTATGTCGCCGTGATCAAAGGCACCGATGTTGACCAACCGAGAAATCTGGCAAAGAGTGTAACGGTAGAATAAGAGAAGGCGCGCAAGCGCCTCAGATTGTGAGAGAGTAATAAAGTCTCATACCAAGTAATAAAGATTCATACTAAGTATTAAAGTATCATACTAAAATGGCAGCTAGCGAGTCGATACGCTGCCATTTCTAAATCGAAAATGCCCCTTTCCGTGTTAGAACTATTGCTCGTATGAGTTCTGATACGTGTCATTTGACCAAATTATCCTAATCAACTTACTATGCAGTTAAGCACCTACTAGGTAGGCGCAATTTACGTCACATAGATATTTGAGGTGCCATTTTGTTAATGACGAGAAATGAACTTAATGATTTCAGTAAAGAAGCCGATCAACATATCATCAGTCATGATTACGCCTCTTTGGAGAAGTTAATTGAGAGACTCACAAAGCTAGATTTTGACTTTGAACACTCTCTATATGAGGCTCATTACTTCTATACATTAGCAAATTGCTACTCTGTTCTTTATGAAGCTAGAAACGTTGAGTGGTACTCAGATGATTTGATGAAAGCTGTGATTTTTTATCGACAAGCGTTACATAGCATTCCTGAAGTCAATTGGAATGAGGATGTTAACAATGTCCGTGCATATGAAAACCTCAGGTCTATGGTTTTGACTAATCTGGCAAATTGTCTTTCATCTCAAGGAAGAGCTTTCTGTTGTATACCACTCTATGATCAAGCCATCTCGATAAACAATAAGATTGAAGCCATTGCTTCGAAAGCTCGAAACCAACTCTTCTTAGGAGAGTCGCTTTATGATAATGGGCATAAAGAGTATCACTATTTGGTGGCATACCAACTAATAAATGAAGCAATTAACAACATTGATCAACTGTATCCTGAGCAGAGAATAGACCTTGAAGGTGAAGGTTATCTATTGAGATTCAAAGAATGGTTTGAGCAAACGTTTGAAGTCTCTGATTTTGATTATTTTAAAGATAAATTTGATAATTATGAAACAAAAAAGCACAAGCAGTATTTGGAGTGGTGTGCAAGAAACGCGCTTTTTATCAATGACTTAAATGACGTTTGCGAATATGAGATTTCTTATCAAGATGTGCTTACTTTGCCCTCATTCGCTAGAGCTATAAACACATCTCTAAATATGCATGAAGAGCTAGCTTATCACGGCAATTTTGACGAGCTAAAAAATGATTACTGCTATGCTCGTTACCTGATTTTTTCAGCAGAAAGTATACCAAATGATGCCCAGCACTTTTTTAATTCTACCTACCAGCATGTTGATGATATGTCACACTCAATCGACAACTTAAAAATTGGTCACTATAAATCAGCATTTAGAATACTGTATTCACTATTTGATAAATTGGCATACTTTGTGAGTCGTTTTCTCGATTTGAATGAACTCAAAGACGACAAGATGATCAGTATCGATAATCTTTTCAGGGATTTCAAAGCTAAGAACTGGAAGAAGAACTGGAAACCACATCAGAAGCTGAAAGACAGCGATAATCATTTCATTCATGCGTTGTTTTACATATTGAAAGATATTCGAGACGTTACAAACTCCACTTCTGTCTCTAAGTGGATTGATCCAGATGCAAAAGCGTTTGCTGAAATTAGAAATGCAATGGAGCATCGGTCGCTCAAGATTGTCGATGATTTCGGTTATGAACTTACTCAGTCTCATAACAGCTATCATGAAGATGAGCTGAACAAGATAAAGCTAGAGATTTTAAAACTCCAAAACCAATTGAAAGAAGTTTACAGCGCCAAGAAAAAAGCTAAAAAAGATGGTAGCAACTCTCTAATGACTCAGTTTGAAGAGCAAGAAAACACGCTGAACTCAAAAGTATCAATTTTAGAGTCAAAGATTCGTGAGAAAGAAATGCTTTCTTCTCATACACTTTTAATACCTATTAGTCAGTTTGAATCACATTTAATGACATTGATAAAATTGGCTAGAAATTCAATTATGTATCTATCGCTGGCTCTTCATTTCGAAGAGAAAAAACGACCAGATGAAGGGTTATATATACCCATGGATGTGCCATTAAAAGACTAGTAGATCATTGAGGGGGATTCATACTGCTGATTGTAGTGTGTTGGTGAATCTATCTTGCTCAATAGAGGCAAGTTCCCTTATTTAGGGTAGAAAAACTAATCTTAAAGAATCTGTACAGTAATCTGGTCTTAACACGGAAATGTCCAGAAACGTGTTTGAATGGGGCCGATCAATCTGTGGATGCTCAAGACAACCAGTATGATACTTTATTACTCAGTTGTAGCGTGACTCAGACTTTGTAGTAGGAATTAGTATGAATATTTATTTCTGGGCGAGTATCATTTAGAGCACTAGCAGCACTGACACCCACGATTATTTACTCACGATGGTTATGGCAGTTTCGACTTAGCTTTGTACAAGGTTGTTCATTATGTGTATCAAAAGCGCTTCTAAAATAAGGTAGCTGTTGGTGTTTGCTCATTTTTCGACACTAAAACTAGTGTATCACGCACGACAAGGGCGCTGTAATTTGCACAGCTTGAGGGGTTATCGCTAAAGGCGTTATTTGGTTAAGCTAGCAAGCGTTCACAATTTGCTAGATTTGTGCGCCGTCGTTTTTTAAGGGTTCCACAATAAGCTGTGAGTACTTGCTCTCGACCCACCGCGCCGTGGAAAACCCGAGAAAATTGTGTAGTGAGCTTCATCCAGTTATCAGGTTCGATGTTTAGTCGAGACAGAATAGGTTGAGACTCAAAGATGGCACCGCTTTTGTCGGTGCGAATACATTGACCGGTAAGCTCAACTAATTCTATATAAAACTTGAGTTCAAAAGGCAGCCCTTTTGGCATATGTTTTCGGGGGCTTCCCGCAAACCGTAATAGGCTTTTTGGTTGTTTCCCTTGCCTTGCATGGTCGATACGCTTTTTGATACTGGTAAAGTCAGAGGTTTCAGGTGTTGGGGCTAATTTAGCTCGAATAGGGTTTAAGTCAACGTATGTCATACAAGCAGCTAATGCTGCTTCGTCCAGCAAGGGCTGAGATTTAAATCGTCCTTCCCAGAACCGGCCTGTACACTCATCCTCTTTATTTGCTCTACGGGCAATATCCTCGTTGAGTACCCGCATAAACCAACTAATATCAGCCAGTCTTTGTCTGTATTTGGAAGTATATTCACTGAGTATCAACTGCTCCGACTCGCTTAGAGGCTCTTCCTCGATAAACTTCCAAGTTACCCAATTACCTTTAAACAGCTTGTGTCAGCGTATTACAACGGCTTTATCTGATAAGCGCTTGGCCTTTTTATCATCAACGTGCAGAACAAGGTGAGTGTGGTTACTCATCACCGCATAAGCACAGACGTCGATACAGAAAACAGCTGCCAATATCAGGAGCTTTTCTTCAACCCAATCACGGCGATGTTCATAGGATTTTCCGGTCAATTTATCTTCACCGCATAAAAACGCGCGCCTCACGCAACGGGAGATACAGTGGTAGTATTTGGTGTCGGTTAAGCTGATTTGATTTTTACGGGCAGTAGCCATCCTTTGTTTTCCTCAATCCTTTGAGTGCAGAATTAGAGCGTAGACGACTTTTAAAAAAGGCACAAATTAGTGGTGGGTGTCTTTGGTTTACTTGCTCAAAATCAAGATACTAAAGGCGCATTCAGCGCCTTTTTTATAACGGTTCAAATTAATCCGTCTTAAAAATCTCATGACTCATTTCCCCTTATGGGTTTCTGAAGTTTGCATTCTAAAAGCCAAAGCAGAAAACTTATTTATTAAATACAATTTCTTACTAGATATTTTTCTATTTATTTAAATCGTAAGTTTGTGGTACTACGCACTTAAAAAGACAGTATGAGTAACAATCAGGCACAATTCATCAAGACGTCAGGTTTTTTGTATTTGAACTGCTAATGTCAGTGGTTCTTAAATCACCATTAAGGACAAACCATGAAGTCGAATTTAGCTTTACTCACCCTATTATTTTTAAATCTCAGCGGTTGCTCTATGAATCATGCTGAAGATAAAACCAATGTAAAAGAAAGTATGTATTTTGGTGAGCAGCCACCGGGTTTAGTGCCGAAGATCTTTGAGCCTAAAATAGTTTCACCAAACGGGGAGTTTGAAAGCGGTACATTCACGCCAGATATGCAGTCTTTTTACTTCACCAAAGCGATAGGCGAAGACAAAAAGCGAGGCTTCTTTGTTATCCATAAAGAAAATAGTCAGTGGGGAAAGGCGTCAGAAACAGATCTACGTTGGCCGCAGTTTTCTTATGACGGAAACAAAATGTTTATAGGCAAAATGTATCGAGAACGCGAAGGAGATGGTTGGTCAGAGCCTAAAAGCCCTGGCGCGTTCATAAAACATATGGCGCATGGACGATCGGTTTCTGCGAGTGGCACTTATTATTTCACCGGATATAAAGAGCGGGGCATTGTTGGCGCTTTGTATTATTCGCGTCTTATTAACGGGCAGTATGAAGAGCCTATAAAGCTAAGAGACGATATGAATCAAGGAGAGTACATTGCAGGTTCTATGATAGCGCCCGATGAGTCTTATTTGATTTGGAGTGTGCAACGAGCTGAGGGTTTTGGACAATCTGATCTCTATATTAGTTTTAAAAAGCAAGATGGTACTTGGTCAAAGGTTATAAATATGGGGGCTGCAATAAACACGGAGAAACAAGAAAGCTCTCCTCAATTATCACCTGATGGAAAATATTTTTTCTTTAATCGAGGCGATTGGCATGTGAATGGAAGCGGTAAACGTGTTTATGAAGGAAAACAACATTGGGTAGATATCCAAGTGATTAAAAACTTGAGACTAAAAAGTGAGTCTACTTAATTATCTTGTGGTTTCAAACAAAGGCGCATTTGGCGTCTTTTGACTAATATCTATAGGACACGTAACTGTTCAACGAGTATGCTTATTTATGAGTTACATGGTAAGCAACCAAGCTACAAACTGTTTTGCTTCAACAGCATTGCTAAGGCTTACTTTTCTGAAATTTGAATGATCTTTATAAACAACATTTTGTTTGTTTACAGAAATCGATGAAATTGGTGGGGGGGCTTCTATGTCAGGGGCGGAGCATACTTTGATTACTTATAAGCCAAAGAACACCTGTGCCCTAAATTTGTCGTTCCAGCCAGCTGTTTTCAATTTGCTGCGTTGACTCGGTAAGCCGCATTCACACTGCTTGAGCATATTCATTACAAAGCGCCTGAATAGGGCCATATTTTCCACCGCACCATCGAGACAAATTCTTGATGAATCCTCTTTAAATGGGGTTATAAAGACACCCATAATTATTTGTCATCAAAGCTGCACTATCCATACACAACCTAATACGATTTGCATTGGCTTAACCGAAAAACGAAAATGATTTCTGTCCAGCAAACAATACTGACAGCCACTACTATTTGCTTACCATGGTTATGGCAGTTTCGACTTAGCTTTGTACAAGGTTGTTCATTATTCGTATCAAAAGCGCTTCTAAAATAAGGTAGTTGTTGGTGTTTGCTCATTTTTCGACACTAAAACTAGTGTATCACGCACGACAAGGGCGCTGTAATTTGCACAGCTTGAGGGGGTATCGCTAAAGGCGTTATTTGGTTAAGCCAGCAAACGTGCACAATTTGCTAGATTTGTGCGCCGTCGTTTTTTAAGGGTTCCACAATAAGCTGTGAGTACTTGTTCTCGACCCACCGCGCCGTGGAAAACCCGAGAAAATTGTGTAGTGAGCTTCATCCAGTTATCAGGTTCGATGTTTAGTCGAGACAGAATAGGTTGAGACTCAAAGATGGCACCGCTTTTGTCGGTGCGAATACATTGACCGGTAAGCTCAACTAATTCTATATAAAACTTGAGTTCAAAAGGCAGCCCTTTTGGCATATGTTTTCGGGGGCTGCCAGCGAAGCGTAATAGGCTTTTTGGTTGTTTCCCTAATTTCGCATGGTCAATGCGCTTTTTGATGCTGGTGTAGTCTGAGGTTTCAGGCGTTGCGGCGATTTTGGCTCTAATTGGGTTTAGGTCTACGTAAGCGAGACAAGCAGCCAGTGCTGCCTCATCCAGTAATGCTTGGGATTTAAACCGTCCTTCCCAAAACCGACCTGTACAATTATCTTCGTTATTTGCTCGGCGGGCGATGTCTTCGTTAAGTACCCGCATAAACCAGCTAATATCTGCGAGCCTTTCTCTGTACTCATCAACCAACTCGTCGAATATCAATTGTTCCGACTCGCTGAGAGGCTCTCCTTCAATAAACTTTTGGCTTATCCAATTACCTTTAAACAACTTGTGCCACCGCATCACAATCGCTTCATCCGAAAGACGCTTAGCCTTTTTATCATCAACATATAAAACAATGTGAGTGTGATTACTCATCACAGCATGAGCACAGATATCAATACAAAACACAGACCCCAACATCAATAGCTTCTCTTCAACCCAATCCCGGCGATGTTCGTATGATTTTCCGGTGAATTTATCTTCACCACACAGAAAGGCACGCCTCACGCAACGGGAGATACAGTGGTAGTATTTGGTGTCGGTTAAGCTGATTTGGTTTTTACGGGCAGTAGCCATCCTTTGTTTTCCTCAATCCTTTGAGTGCAGAATTAGAGCGTAGACGACTTTTTTAAAAAAGGCACAAATTAGTGGAGGGTGTCTTTGATTTACACACAGAGGGTGTCTTTGATTTACACACACTAACCTTATTGACTATCTGTGGTAAGTACTAAGCACTAAGCTCTGCAACATATCTGTGGTAGCCGTTTTCTTCTAGAGCTTCGATTATATCGGCAACGGGGAATGCTGTGTCCCGGGCTATTAATGCGGTAATGGTGTCTGCGTGTGCTTGTTCAAATTGAATCTTAAACTAGTTACGTGGTGTGTTAAAAAATATTTAAACTTGTTTTGTTTTATTTAAATTTGTTGTGTGTTAAGTTTGCAATGCCTTAGATTTCAAGGGCTTTTCTAATAAATGAACTTAATAAATGTATAAAGGAATAATATACAATGAAAGCATTAAACAAAGTTTTGGGTGCAACCGTTTTAGCGTTAGGTGTATCTGCAGGGTCGGCTTCTGCTGCTGAAGTAAAAATCACAGAAGTAGATTATGGTAGCGTGGTCATCCAAACTGCTGAAGTTGTGTTAAACCACAGCCAAGCAGGCACTTTCTCTATGAATGTGAGCGAAAACCATTTAACGGTAAATGCTCAAGACTCTAATGGACGTAAGTTCCGCTGCGTAATGAATGGCACTGTAAGCTACAGCGATCCTACTATTCTTGAAAGAGTAACAAACATCGCAGCGACAATCTCTGAAGGCGACAGAGTACAATTTGAGGTGCAAAAAAATGTATTACCTCAAGTTTGTCATGTTAAAAAAATGCTAAGCTTCTAAGCCTTGCTATTTCGCAATGGAAAGTGTGTACACCTTCCATTGCTTTAGGTACTTTTTCTCACATCCATATACAGAGTGTCTATTTACCGTTAATTTTGACTACCCAGTGATAAAAGCTTGGGCAAAGTCATGACGGCTATATCTTATCAAACCACTGAATTATGCAATGACCCACTAAAAGTTGATTCAAGTAGGTAGGCAATAAATAAGTATCCTCTCGATCCTTTCAATTTTTTGATGATTCTCACTTTAATTACCATATAGGCGATAAAGGGACTATATCTACCGCTTTTGCCAACCATCCTTGATACTGTGTAAATACCTGTTTGGTGTAAGCTTGCTGATGATGAAAATCGAATGCGGCTTGATCGATGAAGCGCTCAACTAAGGTAAGCTGGGTGCGGTTTTCATTTTCATAAAGTTCAAAGCGTAAACATCCTACTTCTGCTCGAGTGGCTGGCAAGATCTCTTGAATGGCGTTAATACAATCTTGATAGTGCTCGGTTTTAGGCGTGATATGGGCGATAAAGTTGACGTTATTGTGGCTGTTGGCCATGATATTTCTCCATAATGCGTTTAGTAACGGCGGTAACTGGGGCTGATAAAACATAGGCGGCGATGAACGAGGCCGGCCAAGCATTAGCAAAGGCATGCGCCCATCGCGTGGTGAAGTCTGCCACTAATCCCAAATTGATGTACGTGACCCATCCAGACACCATAAACGACAGGCACAATGACAGCAGTAATGTAAAAATGAGTTTTTGCATGTTTCCTCCTTTGGCTGTTGGTATGATTGTAGGGAGTTGCCAGCCGATCAGAATGGCAAAAATGGAAAGCTAAGATTGCGGAGATAACCATGCTAGATGACTTACGACTCTTTGTTGAGGTAAGCCGCCGAGGAAGTTTTGCGAAAGCGGCAGAAGACCTTGGCATAGGCGCGCCGACCTTATCTAAGCGGATGTTAGCGCTGGAAGAAAAACTCGGTTATCCGCTCTTACTGCGTAGCGCCAGAGGACTTACATTAACGAATCATGGTCAGGCGGTGGTGGATAAAATGGCGGAGTCTTTGCTCGCCTTACAAGCGCAAAGTGAGGCGTTATCAACACTAGAAGCGTCTACTTTTCACCTGTTATGCCCGCAAAACTTAATGATTGGTCCTTTGTATAATGCGCTGCAATCGTTTCAGGCCCAGCATCCTGAGATCCAATTGCATGTGGAGCCTGCTAATAGCGTGGCCTTACTCAGCCAAAAGCGGTTTGATTTAACCGTGCGAGTTGGGGAGCTGGATGATTCAAGCGTCTATCAAAAGCGGCTGGGGCAAATTGCGGTAAGAGCGGTGGTAGCCAAGAATATTGCGACTACAAAAACCTTGTTTTTGCCCTTTAAAGCATCGCAACTACCCGCAACCGATGAGTGGCGAGCACTGCTGGCGCAGTTTAGCCACGTCTCTTATGTGGGTGATATTACCTTAGTGCGTAAATTGGTAAGCTCGGCTAACGGTGCGGGCGTATTGCCGATGACAGAAATTGCAGCGTTGGCAGCGCAATCTCAAACCGCATTTAGCTATATCGGTGACTGCCAATTTACTCGCAACATCTACGCGCTTTGGCCAAATCAACGGACTCCACCGACTTACACCAGAGATTTTATTGAGTTACTGCAAATGCGGTGTCAGGAGCTTGATTATCTGCAAGGGGCAGTTTTATCTTTGAACTGAACACTGCCACAACCGCATTTTTATCCTAAGCTCAGATTTCGCTCAAAATGCACAATATCGACATCAGGCTTTAGTTTATAGAGCTGTGCTAACCGTCCGCCTGACTTGACCTTTTCATCCAGTGCTTCAAACATGTTTGAGGCTTCAATTCGTCTTACCAAGCTCTTGCGCTGAATGGGTTTGGCGATAATGGCTTCAATGGCGGTTTTGAGTTGTCCAATGGTAAATTGATCAGGCAAACAATAAACCGGGATCATGGAATATAACGCCTTTTGCTGCAGCCTTGCCTTGGCCTTTTCAATAATGTGTTTATGATCAAAAGCCACGGCGAGATCTGGGATCTCGCTAAGATCCACCCATCTCACATCATCTACCGAGTCAATTTGCGTTGCCACTTGCTGAGGTGAAATCAAGGCGTAATAAACCAAGGTGACACTAAAGCCTCGCGGATCACGGTTGATCCCAGAAAAGGCCTGAAGTTGCTCTAGGTATTGTGGGGCGACACTGGTTTTCTCTTTGATCTTACGTAGCGCGCTCATATCCGTGTTGTCATCCAGTTCAACATCAACAAACCCTCCAGGTAATCCCCAGCGGCCTTTAAAGGGAGCGTTAGCGCGTTTCACCAGCAGCACTTTTAAGCTGTCCTGCAAAATTGTAAATAGCACGCTGTCTACCGTGAACAGTGGGTTTTGGTATTGGGTTAAATCGTAATCAGGGCTCATGATATTTTTAGTTTGTGTCTTTTAGACACAATAAACAATTGTGGCCAGTATGGCAAATATACTGAATATCCCTATGTTAAAAATAAACATTAAATGTCTTTTAGACATAAAGTTGTTGATTGATCAAAAAATGTTTGATACCTTATTTGTGTCTTAGGGACATTATTAAGGAAAGGTTATGAAAGTCACGAGTTATGAATTCTCTGGAAACAAAAAAGATGTTAAATATGAAGCGTTTACCTTCTCTGGTGGGGAAGAGCATGTTCGTTTCAAAGCATTTGATTTCCGTGATTGCGAAAAAGTTCAAATCACAGCCAGAGTGACCAATTCTTCTCATATCATGCGTTTACTGATGGCGGTGGATGCATTGAAGCGACTTTGTTTGGCGCGGACGCCAATAGAACTAGTGTTACCCTATTTCCCCTACGCGCGCCAAGACAGAGTATGCGTATCGGGTGAGGCGCTAGGTGCAAAAGTGATGGCGTCACTTATCAATCAACTGGCGCTAGACAAAGTAACCGTGTGGGATGCACATAGCGAGGTTGTACCTGCACTCCTTGAGCGAGTGGAGAATGTTGAGCAAACGACATTGATATCTCAGTGTCCGGCTTTACAGCAACAGTTACAGTGCGGTGCACTTAGTTTAGTCTCACCAGATGCTGGAGCGAGTAAAAAAACACTGAAAATTGCGCAGCATTTTGGTGGTGAAGTTGAGGTGATCCAAGCACAAAAAGTACGTAACCTTAAAACGGGGGAGATTGTACAAACGCAGGTACTTGGTGAGGTAAAGGGTAAAGATTTACTGATCGTTGATGATATTTGCGATGGTGGCAGAACCTTCACTGAACTTGCTAAGGTACTAAAAGCACAAGGCGCTAACTCAATTGCGCTTTACGTAACACACGGTATTTTCTCTCAAGGATTAGGCGTTTTTAGTGGACTGATCGATACCGTTTACACGACTAATTCGTGCCGTGATAAAGGCGACTTAGCCGAGCACCACGATGTGCAACTCAACATGATTGAATTATAAGGAACATTGCCATGACAATTACCGCAGCAAGTATGCAAAAAGACGTATATAAAGAATTTCACAGCCGCGCTTATCACCCCGAAGTAACAGAGGTTTATGCAAACTTTACTTCGCGTAGCGGCAAACTAAGCAATGTTGCAAATAACGATAAAGTGGCTTTTGTGGGGCTGCAGTATTTTATCAAAAGTTACTTACAAGAAGAGTGGCAAGACTTTTTTGCAGCAGACAAGCACACCGCTGTGGCAAATCATAGACGGATCATGACAGCAATGTTGGGCTATCCTGTAGACGTGGGTTATCTCGAGGCGCTACACGACTTGGGCTATTTACCGCTGAGGATTAAAGCGCTGTCAGAAGGGACTTTAGTACCGTATCAGGTACCACCCATCACTGTGGTCAATACTAAGCCTGGATTTGAATGGCTAACCAATATGATTGAGACGGTATTAAGCTGCGAAAACTGGCCAATCCAAACGAGCGCTACCACCTCAGTTGCATATTTAAAAGTGTTCCGAGAATTTGCTCAAAAAACCGGTTTACCTCAGGAGATTGTGCCGTTTCAGGGTCATGACTTTAGTTTTCGTGGCATGTTTGGTAAGCACGCTGCGGCTATGAGTGGTTTCGGTCACCTCGCGGCTGGTCTTGTAGGGACGGATACCATCCCAGCAGTACTATTTGCTGAAAAGTACTATGGCGCGGATGTCGACAAAGAGCTGGTTGGCTGCTCAGTAGATGCAACCGAGCACTCTGTAACCTGTTCTTGGATCCAAGAAGGTGAAATCGAGTTTTTCCAATATTTGATGCGTGAGCAGTCACCGACTGGGATCCTCAGTGTGGTCTCTGATACTTGGGATTTTTGGAAGCTAGTCACTGAGTATTTGCCAGAATTAAAAGCAGAGATCATGGCGCGTGATGGCACTGTGGTGATCCGTCCAGACTCCGGAGATCCGGTGAAAATCCTGACTGGGTATTGTGTCTCACCAGTATCAGAATATAGCGAATTGGTTGACTCTCAGCAGCAAGCGCAAGAAATGGCAATGACAGATGGCTTTGAAGCGTATCGTTGGCAGGGAAATTACTATTCAGTCGAACCACATTCAACGCAGCTGCAAGAGTGTGAAGTAAAAGGACTGATAGAATGTCTCTGGGATACCTTTGGTGGCACTGTGACTGATAAAGGCTTTAAATTGCTAGATGAGCATATTGGCGCAATATATGGCGATGCAATTACCCTTGAGCGTCAGCGTCAAATTCTACAGCGACTGATGGATAAAGGATTTGCGTCCAAAGTGGTGCTTGGTATTGGCTCATACAGCTACCAATATGTCACTCGCGATACCCATGGCTCTGCGGTAAAAGCAACTAGTGTGGTTAAAAACAACCAGCGTGTGGCAATTTTTAAAGAGCCAAAAACCGACAGCAAAAAGCGCTCAGCAAAGGGACTGCTCAAAGTAGAACGCGTAAACGGTGAGTTGATCTGCAAGGACAATGTGACCGAGGAAGAAGAAAAGCAAGGTTTGTTAGAAGTGGTGTTTGAAGATGGAAAATTACTAAAGGAAACCACTTTGAGTGAGATCAGAGCTTTGATCGGCGCGCAAATTAGTTAGATTCCATTGTTGTTCTCAATTATCTTTTGGTCGCGATAGGTTCCAGCCATCGCGACTTTTGTACTTCACAATTGTACATCTAATAATTACAATCAGTACAAAAAGCGCCTCCCTATGTCTGACCAATATACAGTTTTATATGTAGAAGATGACCCAAGCAGTGCTGAGATCTTACGTTTATATCTGGCACAAGCGGATATGCAGGTTGTCTATTTCGATAACGCCCCAGATGCCCATAGGGCACTGCAAAACCTAACATTTCAACTCGCTATTTTAGATGTCATGCTACCCGGCGGTGATGGTCGTGAGCTACTAAAAAACGCCGTTGCGCGCAACATTCCTACCATTATGGTGACCGCCAAAGTATCTGAAACCGATCGTCTTGAAGGGTTTGAGCTTGGTGCGGACGATTATGTATGTAAGCCTTACAGCCCACGAGAAGTGATCTCACGAGCAAAAGCACTATGTAAACGCAGCTATCGTGGTCAGCAGAGTGCCGCTTTGTTGTTTGATGGCTTAAGTATCAATCTTGAGAGCAAATCGGTGACGGTAACACAGCAAACACCAGCGTTAACGGCTGTGGAGTTCGAGTTATTACTGACTATGGCCAAGCAGCCGCAACAAGTATTTAGCCGCGCGCAATTAATCGAACAAGTATGGGGAAGTGATGCGCCTATTACGGATCGGGCAGTCGATACTCACTTGGCTAACTTGCGTAAAAAACTAGGTGACAGTAAGGCTGAGCCCAAGTTTATCGCCACTCGTTACGGGCAAGGCTATCAATTTATCGCGCGTAAGGTGTCTTCATGAAGCTAAAAACCAAATTTACCTTACTCGTGGCGCTTTGTACCTTTGCGCTACTCGGGAGCTTCTATCAGCTATCTAAAAACTCAGCCGAGCGCACTTTTTTAGCATTTAATAAGCAAAGTGCGGTGACGTTTGGTGATTCATTGCTTGATGATGACTTAGTGGAAGAAGCATTGACTGGCAAAACCTTTGCGAGCCCAGAAGCGACGCTAACGTTTTTAGCATCAACCTTTCCTGAGCAGTTATTTATTTGGCGAGATGCTAACTCAACAGCGGATGTAAAAATCCTCAGCCCCGAGCTCACCATAGACTACGAACATGTCAAATCCGGTCATCAATTTGCTATCCATCATCCCGGTGTCGCGGCGTTTGTGGTGCAATTTAATGAGGCGCAATATGCGTTATCACCACATGGTGAGTTGTTTTGGTTACCTGAGGTATTGCTAGATAGGTCGTTTGAAAAGGAAGCGCTGCAGCAAGCTATGCTGGACGATTTTATGCTTACTTTGGTCATCTTATCGATTATTGCAGCATTACTGGCTTGGTTGGGTTCATGGTACTTTTTGTCGCCACTTAAACAGCTCAAACGTAGCTTTAAGGCGATAGAATCGGGCGAGTTAGACACCCGCTTAGCGCTAAAACGCCATGATGAAGTGGGTGAAATCATTAGTAGCTTCAATAATCTTGCTGCTTGGCTACAAGGTTTGCATCAGCAGTATAAACAAATGAATTCCGACTTATCTCATGAGCTTAGAACACCACTTAACGGCATTCGTTCGCGCTTGGAGGCGATGGAAGACGGTATAGTCCCGATGGATAAGGCTCAGTTAGCGGTGATAACCCAAGACCTTCACAACGTTAACCGTATTATCGACGACTTGTGTTTATTATCATTAACCGAGTCAAAGCAGCTGACTTTGTCACCTGCACAGGTGAATGTCTCTGAGTTGATGACTTCGCTTTTGGTGCGTTATCAAGCGCAAGCTGAGGAGCAAGGTGTGGCGTTGACAGCGGATATTCAAGCGGGCGTAACGGTGACACTCGATGCTGGAAGAGTCAGACAGATAGTGGTGAATCTACTCGATAATGCGTTTAAATACGGCGCTGATGGCGGCATTGTGATGCTACATCTACATTATCAGGACAATGAACTGGTTATCACGGTCACTGACCGCGGGCAGGGTATGTCTCCTACTCAATTAACACAAGTATTTGAACGTTTTTACCGAGTGCAGGCATCACGCCATGATACATCCAGTTTGGGGCTCGGCTTACCAATTTGCCGTCAACTTGCTGAACTGATGGGCGCGACATTGACCGCGACCAGTACTGAAAATCAAGGCGCTAGCTTTTCAATTCGGTTTTCTCGACTAACTTGATAATTGCTTGACAATTGCTCGGCATAGTTAGCTCAACAACGACATCAACAGTTTGAGAGCAAGATTATGAGAGCAATTATTTTATCAGCATTGGCATTTACCACCGTTGGCTGTGGGAACACCGCGTCTACCGCGCCACAAACGCTAACCTTACCGATGAAATATACCGAGAAAGGTCATGCCTATGTGATGGCAACGCTTAACCATACGGTTACCCATCCTATGATTTTAGATAGTGCTGCGAATGTTGGTATTTTACCGGTTAATCTGAAAGCAGCACTAGCCTTGCCTGAAGACAAGCTAAGCAAAATGGACGTGCAAGGCGCAAGTGGCAGCTCAGAGCTAGTATTGGCAACGATAGACCACACCAGCGTCGGTCACTTTGCAATTGAGTCGCTTCCTTATGTATTTAAAGATATGACCCGCTTAGATGTGGAAGGCGTCTTGCCTGGAATTTTGGGGCATGGATACATGTCGCAATATTGTAATGTGTTTGATTTTAAAAATAATGAACTGAGTTTGTATCAAGGGGCTTGCCCAAATAGCGTGACACAAGGCTTAGAGAGTGAAAGTTTTAAAATAGATAATAATTTCATCAAGCTAACTGCAAGTTTTAATGGCGAAGAGGTAGACGCCGTGCTTGATACCGGCGCCCCAACCAACTACATCAATTCACACTTGGCCAATAAACTGGCATTAACGCTGGGCGAAGAAGACATCAGCCGAGGGTTAAACGACCAAGCAACTAAAAAGGTGGCCATAGAATCACTGCGTTTTAGCTTAGGTGGCAGGGAAATCATCAATACTGAAAGTCACTTATCGGATATGCCAGTGTTTGAGGTGCTTGGATATAAAGACGAGCCGTTTATCCTGCTGGGTTTAAGTAATTTCAACGATGATAAGCTAATTATCGACTACGCTGAGAACAAAATTTACTTTTGATCCCAACGCTGCTGGCTTGACCCGACCAGTCAGTAGCTAATTAAATTTCATATTAATTTAGACAGTTATTGTGTTTACTATAGCGAATAGTTATTTGAATGATCATTCAAGTAAGGTTAGTCTAGCACCCAATGAGTGGTTACCCTGATATTAGTTAGATCTCGGGTTATACCAATACAAAATGCACCAAGAGGAGCAACTGATGACTGACTTTACAATCCATACTGTAGAAACTGCACCACAAAAAGGTAAACCACTACTTGAGAAATCCCAGCAAGCGTTTGGACGTATTCCGAATCTTCATGGTGTGATGGCGGAATCACCAGAGCATCTGCATGGCTATCAAGTGTTACATGAGGCTTTTTTAAATAGCTCGTTTAATAACGATGAAAAAACCGTGGTGTGGCAAGCGATTAATGTAGAACATGAATGTCACTACTGTGTGCCGGCTCACTCTGCCATCGCAAAATCAATGAAAGTAAGTGATGAATTGGTCAAAGCGCTGCGTGAGCAAGCACCACTTGGCGATGAGAAACTAGAAGTGCTGCGTGCCACTACACTTGAAATGCTGCGCGAGCGTGGCAAGTTGAGCGATGCAAAAACGAAAGCGTTTTTTGCCGCAGGTTATACTAAACAAAATCTGCTGGAAATTATCTTAGCGTTAAGTCAAAAAGTGATGAGTAACTACGTGAATCATATCGCGCATACTCCGCTGGATGATGCTTTTAAAGCGTTTAGCTGATCAGTAGAGAGGCATTTAGCCTCTCTACTAGGTATTTACTCGCTTTCCAAACCGCCAAGCTGTAAGCCTATCTGAGTACTCATTCCCACTAATATTTTGTTATAAATGTGGCTGTTTTACATCCACGGGGATGACCGAAGGACGTGTAAAAATATAGCTGAGTACGGCTGCCTCAGTTATCGCAACGGACCACACTACCCAAACAGGCGCGCTACTGAAACTCAAAGCCAGTAAACCAACACTCATACCAACCACAGCGCCAATCTTGCCTTTTATGGGGATCACCTGATGTTGCCGCCATGCAACCAGACTCGGGCCAAATTTGGGGTGGGTGAGCAGCCAATTTTCTAGCTTGGGAGATGAACGGGTAAAGCAAGCAAGAGCGAGAATAAAAAAGATGGTGGTAGGCATAACAGGCAGTGCCATGCCGATAAAGCCAAGACCAACAAAGACGATGCCAGCAACATGAAGCCAAAAACAACGATTGAATAAGGGGATTTTTTTACGCATAGGCATCCTCATATTTCGGGAGTGCTGAACTGACAGCGCATCACGATGACCTGAGCCAACATTGTTAACCAGAAGCCAATTATTAAAAGCATATCACAGCGGCTGAAATTCGCGAATTTTCAACTAAGCTAAAGCAAAGAGATTATCAGTCGGACGTCAGTGTTTAAAATAGCGAATCTGATCTCAGGTTAAATACAGGGAAGTGGTGCGACTGAAACGTTGAGGAGCAAAGTATGCAAGTAAATTTAGACCGTCTTAAGTCTACCTTATTTGCGCTCGCGGAGTTCGGCTATAACCATGAGGATAAGGGAATTTATCGCCAAGGTTTTAGTAATGAGGATTTTGCAGCGCGTAAATGGCTGATGGAATGTGCTCAAAGCGAAGGATTTGTGAGTCGCATGGATGGCGCTGGTAATGTGATTATTGAAATGACCAGCCCGGATATTGCAGCAAAACCCGCGGTGATCATCGGCTCTCATCTCGATAGCGTACCAGCAGGAGGTATGTTTGATGGAACCTTGGGCGTCATTGCGGGGTTTGAGTGTATTCGTATTTTAAAAGAGCACAATGTGCAATTAGATAGGCCGATTTGGGTCATCGGTACCAGTGAAGAAGAAGGGCGCTTTGGTGGCATGATCGGGGCGCAAGCGCTCACTGGAAAATTAACGCCTCACCAATTGCTCACAAGTCATGATGCGGATGGCTGTATGCTTAGCGATGCCATGCGTGCGCAAGGGTTAGACCCTATGGATGCACTGAATGCGAGGCTAGAACCTGAGCAAATAAATAGTTTTTTTGAATTACATATAGAGCAAGGGCCCGTACTTGATCAAAAAGGCATTCAAATTGGTGTGGTGGAAGGGATTTCAGGGGTATTTAAATGGATGGTGAAATTAATTGGGAAGGCCGACCACGCAGGTACAGCCCCCATGGAGATGCGCAGCGACGCCTTTATGGGGCTGGCTGATTTTGCTTACCAGTTAGATCGCATTATTGCAGAAGACGGTACGGATACCACGAGGATCACCGTCGGTAAGGCAGAATTAAAGCCGGGTTTTGCACATACGATTGCTGGAGAGGTGGATTTCACCATCGTCGCGCGTGATATGGACGAAACGGTGATGGAGAACCTTGAAATTGCCTGTCGAAAAGTGCTTTCAGCTATCGCTCGGAAACACCATTTAATGTTTGAATACGAGCAGGTGAGTTGGTTGTCTCCAATGAAGTGCACACCTGAGATGGTTGAATTTATTAGTCAACAGGCAGAGGCCTTGTCGCTGAATTATCAAATCATGCCAAGTGGTGCTGGTCACGATAGCCAATTTTTTTCAGAAGTGTGTCCCACGGGGCTGATATTTATTCCATCACTCAATGGCGTTAGCCATGCGCCAGACGAATGGAGTCATTGGCATGATGTTGAAGCAGGGAGTAATTTGCTGCTGCAATGTGTTCAAAAAAGAGCAATAGAAACAAAAGAATAAATGTAAGGCTGGGGTGAAATTGGGTGAGGCTTTACTAGACAAATTTGATCCTTGGGCTAGTCTTTGTTACTACTAGAATAATGTGGATAGCAAAACTTGCGGCGAATTCGGACTTGGATAACCGCAGTTAGGGATTATGAGGATGTGGATCGCCCGAGTAGTAACCTTAGTCTTACTTGCTGCAAGCTTTAATGGGCTTGCCGCCTCGCTGAGGGTGAGCGATGAGGTCGTGACTGCTGGGTTTATTACGCTACACATTGAGCGCACAGGTCCGCCTCTACAGCAATCAACACAGCTATCTATTCAACATCTTTCAGAACCTTACTCCCTCTCCCTTTCGCTTCAGCCGACTCAACAAGCGGTAACCATTAGTGGCTTGGCTGATGGTGATTATCTCGCAACCTTAGGTGAGCCCTCAGCTAACTCGGCACAAACGTCGGTCTCATTTACAGTCAAACATCATCAGTTAACGCTGGCGCTTGCACTGTTTGTATTGGGCTTGTGCTTATTTGTGCTGCTTGTAGGGATGATTGTGGTGGGTAATAAGCAAACGCACGATAAGGAAAGCGTATGATAAATGCTTCATTGGCGCTCGGTCTCGCCCTGGCGTTTGCTTTGCTATGGGTATTTTTTGGCTGGTGGATTGGCAGGCGCGTACAGTCGCATAATGAATTTGCGCTGGCCGGTAGAAATGTTGGGTTGGCCTTTGCTTGCGCCACTGCGATGGCAACTTGGGTCACCAGTAACACCACTTTAGTTGCGCCACAGCTCACTTATCAGTTTGGTATTTGGGGCATGATTGGCTACGCCTGTGCCGCATTCGGATTGCTGCTATTTGCGCCGCTTAGCCAACGCATCAAAACTTTACTGCCCCACGGCTACACCAGTGGCGACTTTATGCGGTTGCGGTTTGGGCGTTTCTCTTGGTGGGTCTTTTTGCTGATCTCTTTCGTGTATGCCATGAGTTGGCTCGTTAGCTTAGGCATGGCCGGTGGCATTTTGCTACACACCCTAAGTGGCTTAGATTATCACCTTGGTATGTCAATTATTCTGCTGATGTGTGTGGTCTACACGCTGTTTGGCGGTCTAAAAGCGGTGATCGCCACGGACTTTCTACAGGCCATTATTATTTTGGCAGGTGTCGTCGGAATTGCCATTGTTGTAGCGATGAATGTTGGGCTTGAACCAATTCATCAAAAACTCAGTAGCGACCACCCTAAACTACTCGACCTGCTTTTTCCTGCTGCTGTGATGTTTCTGTTCAACAATATCTTTTTTGGTTTAGGAGAGATTTTTCACAGCAACGTATGGTGGTCAAGAGCGTTTGCATTTAAAGGTGGAGTGGGCAAAAAGGCGTATTTTATCGCAGGTCTGCTGTGGCTACCGATCCCAATCGTGACAGGGTTTATTGCGCTGGCAGCGCCGAGTTTAGGTTTGTATCCCGCTAGCGCCGATATGGTGGGTCCCTTGGTTGCAAGTCAAGTGCTCGGCTATACCGGCTCGATCATTCTGTTCATTGTGGTGTTCTCAGCGCTGGCATCGAGTTTGGACTCCTTGCTCGCCGCAACGTCAGATCTCATCAATCAAGATATTTACCTGCAATACATCAAACCAAAGGCGAGCGATAGCGAGCGCTTAAAAAGTGCTAAGTGGATTATTGTCATCCTCGGCGTCGTGACTTGGCTCTTGTGTTTACCAAAAATCGCCACGCTGGGTGCCTTGTTGAACTTCGCTGGCGCTTTTGTCGCCAGCACTATTTGGCCTATCGTATTTGGTTTGTACTTTGCGCGAATGACGGGAAATAGCGCTGGCTGGGCTATGTTGCTTGGCACGCTATCAGGTTTGATTGGGTATTTTTATATTGGCTTTTATGTCGCCGCACTAGTTTCTTGTGCGGTGTCGTTATTAATTTGTGTGATTGCTTGGCGTTTTAGTCAGCAATCATTCCATTGGCAAGCGTTGGGCACGCAAAGCAAAGTGGAGGATGTATGATCTCATTGGGCGCATTTTCTAGTTTAGTTTGGCTGGCCATAGTGCTCAGTTGTTTATGTCCTGTTGTCCTTGTCGTTATGTTCCTTATTGATTTTAAAAAGAGGCAGTTATGGTAAGTGCGCAGCAAGTAGAGTTTAATCGAGCGCAGCCGGATGTTTACGGGGATGCACATCCCAAAGCATTACTCAGAGCGATACAAGAAGACGGTGACAGGCTGCATTGTTTGGAGAATAAGCACATTATCAGTGTCGACCATCTTGACCGAGATGTGCTGATCCAGTTGTTTCGCCTCGCCGCGAAGTATGAAAGTAATCCTGCAAGGTTCAGCTCGCCGCTTAGTGGCAAAATTTTGATCAGTGCGTTTTATGAACCCAGCACCCGCACCCGTCTGTCGTTTGAAAGTGCATGGCACCGCTTAGGGGGTGACATTATGTCGATCACCGATCGCTCCTCAACGGGCATCGCGAAAGGGGAGTCGTTGCAGGATGTCGCTGAGATGTTCAATAATTATGGCGATTGTGTCGTCTTACGCGACACCTCAGTGGAGTCTATTGAAGAGATGATCCACAGCCTACGCATTCCAATTATCAACGCTGGTAATGGCATTGATGAGCACCCAACACAAGCTATGTCCGATCTCTATACTATCTTCAAATGGCGGCCGTCGTTATTACTCCCTGACAGTGAAGCTTTTAGTCCTATAAAAATTGGCGTGATTGGTGTGCCGAGCCAAATGCGTACGGTGCGTAGCCTGTTGAAAATGTTTACGCATTTTCCGCGCATTGTGGACGAAATATTCCTGCTCTACGATGAGAGTGTCGAGGAAGCGGTGTCGAGCGAGCAATTAGCCCAGCTAGAGGAGGCGGGGGTTAAGGTATCTATCGGCCATGACTTGAACGCCGTTTTACCTGAGCTTGATGTGGTGTATATCAATTCCATTGCATGGGTTGGTGAAAGCTTCGAAACCTATGGAAAGTCATTTAAATTAAGTGCAGATTCCCCCTTTAAGCCCGATGCGATAGTGCTTCATCCTCTGGCTCGAGGTGAAGAGTTGTGCACCAGTTTAGATGCCACGCCACACAATTGGTATTTTAGTCAGGCACGTGGTGCCGTCTTTTTACGCCAAGCCTTATTGACCTGTATGGTGCAGCGCGCCAGTACTGTGATGGACGTGATTTAGGGAGATATTAACTGTGATGGACGTGATTTAGGGAGATATTATGTGCGGAATTGCTGGTATTTTTTCAACGCAAGCGCAAACACAAATAGATAATCAATTATTGGTAAACATGGCAGCCATTCAACATCATCGTGGTCCCGATGGTTTTGGCTATAAACAAATGGCTGGCGTGGGATTTAGTCACGCCAGACTATCGATAATCGACCTCGACGAGCAACGAGGTCGACAGCCCTTTATTAGTTCTGATAAGCGTCTAATGTTGGCGCACAATGGTGAGTTTTACGATTACGCGCGGATCCGAGCTGAACTAGTAGCAAAAGGGGCAAGGTTCCAAAGTAAGAGCGACTCAGAAATTGCTATGCACTTATATCAGCAGCTTGGTCTCGATGAGATGCTGACGCATTTGCGCGGTGAGTTTGCGTTTGCGTTGTATGACCAACAAACCGATACGTTGCACTTAGTGAGAGACCGCTTTGGTATTAAGCCTTTGTACTACACCCAAACAGAAGACGAAATTGTGTTTGGCTCAGAACTGAAGGTGCTGTTTGCCAACCCTAAAGTTAAGCGCCGATTCTCAAGTGAAGGCCTATTTCATCAACTGATCCAAGTCATGGTGCCCGGCAGCACGGCGTTTGCGAATGTACATCAAATCAAACCTGGACATGTTGTTAGCATCACCAGAAGCGAACAAGGTTTTAGCATTGAAGATAGACCTTATTGGGATGTTAACTTTCCAACGGCGCAATCGTATTTAAATAGCAAAGATGAAGCATACTACATTGATGGCGTGCGCAAACAGCTCCTAGAAGCGGTGCAGTTGAGACTCACCGCAGACGTTCCGGTAGGTTGTTACTTAAGTGGTGGCATAGACTCATGCGCCATTTTGGGTTTGTCTTCAGCTGCGGCACAAGCACCAATTAAGGCCTTTACCATTGGCTTTGATAGTGCAGAGTACGATGAAACGCCAATTGCAAAACAGATGGCACAAGCGACCAAGGCCGATCATCATATTATGTCGTTAAGTGGCGACGAGCTATATGGCCATTTTGAGCGAACTTTATGGCATACCGAACGAACCATTTATAACACGCTTGGTGTTGCTAAGTATTTGATGAGTAAGCAAGTTAACGAGTCTAATTATAAAGTTGTGATGACCGGAGAGGGCTCCGATGAACTTTTTGCGGGTTATCCCGCATTTAGAAAAGACCTGTTTTTATATGGCTTAGATGAACTTGATGACACCGAAAAAGCCCAGTGGCAAACCATGCTGGAAGACAGCAATAAATTATTTAAGGGCGCCATGCTTTCCCGTGAGCAATACGACAGTGCAGCGTTAGACGAAGTCGTAGGCTTTACGCCGAGCTGTTTACAGCCTTGGCTGTCGTGCAGTCACTTTGCCCATCAACTCGTTGCCGCCGAACACAGAGAGCTACTCACGGGTTATGATGCAGGCAAAGCAATCGCTGAGACTTTAGATGATGCCATGTTAGAGTCCCGTCATCCACTCGATAAAGCCCAGTATGTATGGATTAAAACCATGCTTGAGGGACAAATATTAACTTGGGGTGGAGATAGGGTCGATATGGCCAATTCGATGGAGGCAAGGCCTGCCTTTTTAGATCATCACCTCGCAGAGTTTGCCTTTACCATCCCCCCGCAATATCGCATTAAAGATCGTAAAGAAAAATACGTGTTACGCGAAGCGATGAAAGGGCTGCTGCCAGAAGTACTGTATGAACGAGAAAAGTTTGCTTTTATGGCACCACCGGCGCACTCAGATGAGAAAAAGTGGGCTGCAATGCGCGTGTTGGCTGATAAGTACTTGTCTAGACAAGCTGTAGAAGCCGCAGGTTTATTAGACTTTGAAGCGGTAAATGCGCTATTTGAGTTACATGATTCACCAGACGCCGATGATTCACTCAAAGTGCAACTAGATGCCGTGATCAATCATTTGCTTGGTGTGCAAATACTCCACAAACAATTTATCGCCGCAGATTTACCTCAATTTGCCGCCGCTGAAGCGGAACGCCTTGGTTGGAGGGCTGCCACAGAGTAAAGGCTGATCTTATTGGTATTACACAAAACAAGGAAATAAAAAGGCGATGCACCAACTAGCGCATCGCCTTTTTGATTTAATACCTAAGATTAATCCCTTAGATTAAAAGTAATAACCGAAGTTAATATTGAAGCGACACTCGCTTTCGTCACTATCGCCTGCGATTGAACCACCAATAAACGGCTGGTTTTTCGCATGAACTAGATCAACATAGGTGAAGAATGCACCCGCAGCGAGTGACACACCTGTGACATTCATCCAAGTGTCTTCGGAATTATCAGATTTGTCGTAAATAATACCGAAGTCGTTATAAAACTGCAGATCAGTAATTGGACCGAACTCAACTGGCAGATTGTACGCTACATTAAAGTTCGACATAGTGGCTTCTGCTGCGATGGAATCATAAAACGCATAAGCACCTACTGCCATACGGTTTACATCGTCAATATCGTACTGGTACTCACCGTGTTGTAGCTGTAAATTCCAAGGGCCAATGTTGCTATTTAAATGCAGTGCCCACGCGTTGTAATCACCTGCTCGGTCATTACCATCGTGAAGGCCACCGGCAAGACCAGAGACGCCAATTTCAGTTGTGCCACCATTGTGTTCAATATGATACGCGTAGCGACCAACAAAGGTGTTGTATTCCCCGATTGGTTGCGTTGGGTCATCATAAACGCCATCGCCCGCTTTACGGAAACCCACCACGTCATAAGAGTAGCGATCACTGCGGTCATCCACGTAACCATCGACACCACCTAGCTCATCGTTTTTGAAAAAACCAAGGTCAAGCTGCCAGTTGTCCGCCACTTTACGTTTAAATACCACCCCCATGTCGTGGTCGTCTTCAAGACCAATATAATAGGTGGTGTTAAAAAACCAGTTGTGCGAATTGTAAGGTGAGTTACCAAAAGGCACTTTAGTCATACCTACCTGAGCTTGCCAATGGTCGGCAAAGTCATAGTCGAGATAAGCGTATTTTACCGCAGTCATATAGTCGAAAAAGCGGATTTCGGCATTTAAGCCAAAGCCACCGACATTGCCAGAAAAGTTCAACCTGAAAATATCGAAGTCAAAATCACCGCCACGGTTCTTGTTGTCATCGTCATAAGACGTATGGCTGTAGTTTGTTCTGATCGCGCCACCGACTTTGATGGTTGGTTTTGTTTCAGCTGCTGCAACTTGAGTTTTAGTTTCAGCTTTTGCTTCGGCTTTTTCAGCCTTAGCGATTTTTTCCTGTTGTGCTCGCGCCTGCTCTTTTTGTTCTAGCTGCGTGAGTTTCTTCTGAAGTTCAGCCAATTGGCGCTTTAACGCGTCAATTTCTGAGTTTTCGGCAAGCACTGAATTAGAGCAAAGTGCTAGACCTAATCCGAGTGAGATGGTTGAAAGTTTTAACATAGTTGTCCCGTTGTTAAATGGTTGAGCGCAAAAACCTCTTACAAATTGTAGACCACCAAAGCTATCATTGCAGAAAGCAAATAAATTTTATGGTCCTTGATTGAATGATCCATAGTAACACTGTGGTCTATCTGACCTCAAAGTTACCCAACATTTAACCATACCTAAGATGAATATAAGACGAACAAGTGATCACATTTGTATGTAATTCTTGCCCAATAGCCTATCCCTCACTATATTTTTACTATCTGTGAAATGGTGTTTATTCATGAATATATCGCAAAAATTAAAGCTGTCTTTCGCAACGGCAATTGCGCTTCCTTTGTTAATCATTGCGGGGCTTATTATCAGTCAAACTCGGCAGCAGGGAATAGAGACCTTCTCGGAGCTCAGTGATCGAGAGGCGCTACAGGTTGAGAATGGTATACAGATGTTTTTTGATGAAATTGCAAAAAACGTAGACTATTTAGCAACCCATGCGCAGGTCTTGAGTGCGCAGCAAGACGTAAAAACTTATATGGATTCAACCAGCACCACTCGACTTAATTCCAAAGCTGGAAGCAAAACAGAGCAAGCAGCATATTCGTTATTTGAGCACTTTGGTAACACGCACCCCGGCATTGCCTATATCTACATGGGAAATCAGCAAGGTGGTTATATTCAATGGCCTCTAGGTGAAGTGAATGCAAACTATGACCCTAGACAGCGTCCTTGGTATCAAACAGGACAATCGGGAAATGGTGAGACGATCCGCACTAGTGCCTATTATTGGGCGCCGGATGATATGGTGATTGTGTCGACGGTAAAAGCGATAACTGCCAATGGTCAAACCGTGGGTGTCCAAGGTATGGATGTGTCACTACAAGGGTTGACCAAAATCATCCGCAATATCAAGTTGGGCGAGACTGGCTATTTGATGCTAGTGGAAGACACCGGAAATGTGTTGGTCGATGCCAAGTTCTCCGAACATAGATTTAAAAAGTTGGCAGACATTGCTAATGGCCGCTATCGTGAATTGGCTCAAAATAAGGATGGGTTATTTGAGCTCGAAATTAACGGGCAAGACTATTTTGCCAACATCTATACAGCACCCAAATTAGGCTGGAAGTTTATTGGTTTAGTTGAAAAAAGTGAGGTAATGGCTGCAGCCAATGCGATGACACTGACTATTTTGATTCTAAGTGCCATCCTGATCACCGTATTTTTGTTGTTAGCAAGTTATATTTCTAAGTTGATTTCAGCGCCCATTGTAGAAGTGAGTGATGGCTTAACTGAAATTTCGCAAGGCGGTGGTGATTTAACTCAGCGTTTAGACATTAAAGCTCAGGATGAAACGGGCAAACTGGCGACGAGCTTTAATTTGTTTTTAAATCTCATTGCTGAGTTGGTGACGCAAATTAATGAGTGTGCACAGCAAGTTAATGAAACCTCACGACAAACCGCTTCGCAGTCTGATCAGCTCACGGGCGCTACCAGTCAACAACAGCAAGCGCTTGAAATGGCTGCCACCGCAATTAATGAGATGGCGGCAACCGCAAACGAAGTGGCGGCAAGCTGCGCCAATGCGGCTGAGCTGGCAGGACAAACTCAGCAAGCATCTGAGCTGGGCCAAAGGGTGATCACAGAGTCTGTCGAGAGCGTCACAACATTATCTGAAGTGATCAACAAGGCAACCGCAGATATCATGCAGCTCGACACCGAAAGCGAAAATATTATGTCGATACTCAGCGTGATCCGAGGCATAGCTGAGCAAACCAATCTTTTGGCATTAAATGCCGCAATTGAGGCGGCACGGGCAGGTGAGCATGGCCGCGGTTTTGCTGTCGTGGCCGATGAAGTGCGAGCGTTGTCGCAGCGTACCTCTGAATCGACGGAAGAAATCGCTTCTCAGCTTGATAAGCTTAGAAAAATGACAGAAATGGTGTCGGGAGAAATGAAGCGCAGCCTAACGCGCACGGAGAAAACGGTTGAACTGACAAACTCAGCGCAACAACAATTTAGTGAAATTACCCAAGCGATTGTCAATATTAGCGACCTTAACACGCAAATTGCCACCGCAGCTGAAGAGCAGCAACATGTTGCTGAAGACATTAATCGTAACGTGGTGGAAATTAAAAATGCCGCGGATAGCGTGAGTGATATCGCTGTGAATACCAATCAAAATGGCGTGAGATTACATTCATTATCGAGCACGCTCACAGAGCTGGTGGGCAAATTTAAAGTATAGTTTTAGCCCAACCCTCAAGTTCTATAAACCGTGAGAGCAACACTCTCACGGTGCTACCGCATTGGTATAATTGAATAACTTTCAAATTGGATGGATAACAGTTTACTCGTAGTATTTAAGTGGTAAGGTAGGCATATCATTGAGTTGACGTAGGAATCACCATGGAATTATCACCTTCAGTTTCAATCGAGCGCACCGAGTCCGGACTTGAGTATATTTGGGTCGACAGTGCATTTTGCCAAGCGAAGATTTTTTTACAGGGCGCGCAACTTACCGAGTTTACACCAGCAGGAAAAGGCAATTTAATTTGGGTTTCTGAGGCGGAAGATTACCTTGAAGGCAAACCGGTACGTGGTGGTATTCCAATCTGTTGGCCTTGGTTTGGCGTTCATAGCAAAGCGGATTGGCCAATTCATGGGGTTGCTCGCAAGCTACTTTGGCGCGCGCACAGCGTTGAAGAAAAAAGCGATGAAATTACCGTTAAGCTCACACTACCGATGACTTTAGTTGAAGCGCAATACTGGCCACACACGTCACAATTAGAGGTCGAGTTTGTGTTATCAGACAAGCTTGAAGTGCGACTGACGAATACCAATACTGGTGATGCGCCATTTACGTTAACGCAAGCCCTACATACGTATTTCCCAACGCCAGAAGTAAGTAATACCACGGTAGACGGGTTACAAGGCGCGAAATATATCGAGTTTGATGAAGGTCCATTTGAGCAAACCGAAGTGGTTGGCTTTGCCCGCGAAACCGATATGGTATACACCCAAGCAAGCCCAGTACAAACCATCAACACGCCTGCGGGCATTATTGAAGTAAAACGTGAAAACTCAACTTCTTGTGTGCTTTGGAATCCATGGATTGAAAAATCACAGCGTTTAAGCAACTTTAATGATGATGAATACCACAAGATGTTGTGCTTAGAAGCTTGTAACGTAATGGACGATGCCGTGCAACTTGCACCGGGTGAAAGCCATACCCTAAGTACTATCATCCGTTGGTTATAATTTCATATTCGCGGAGCACACCTTGCTCCGCTGAAACCCATAAGAATAAAAATTCTCCCTATGGAAAAGTCCACAATACTGGTTATTGACGATAACGCCGAAGTACGCCTCAGCGCTGTATTCTTTTTAGAAGACCAAGGTTTCAATGTAATTGAGGCGGCAACCTTAGAGCTTGCCAAACCACTGCTCAGCGCTAAGCAAGTGTCATTAGCCTTGCTCGATATGAACTTCTCCCGCGATACCACTTCAGGCAATGAAGGATTGGACTTTTTGCGCTGGCTACGTGACTCCAACCTTAATGTGCCTGTGATCTGTATTACCGGTTGGGGAAATGTCGCGTTAGCGGTGTCCGCAATGCAGCTTGGTGCGAGCGACTTTATCGAAAAGCCGTGGGACAATCAGCAGCTGCTGCAAGCCGTGCAGCAACAACTCAAAATATCATTAAAGCAAGCGAGTATCGTAGCAAAACACAGTGAGCGCGGCGCGTTTCAATGGCGCTCTCAGGCGATGCAATCTCTATATAAGCAGCTTGCTAAAGTAGCAAAAACCGACGCTCGGGTGCTGCTTACTGGGCCAAGTGGCGCGGGGAAAAGTCATTTAGCCCAGTGGTTACACCAACAATCTAATCGTTCAGCAGGACCTTGGGTTGAGGTGAATATGGGCGCGGTGCCAGAATCATTATTCGAAAGTGAGATGTTTGGTCACAGCAAAGGGGCGTTTACGGATGCAAAGCAGCATCGTGTTGGTCGTTTTGCGATGGCAAAGCAGGGCACATTATTTTTGGATGAAGTTGCGACTATTCCACTGCCTCTACAAGCAAAATTACTGCGGGTGCTGGAAAATGGCAGTTATGAAGTTGTGGGTGGCAGTCAGACGCAACAAGCGGATTGCCGCCTTATTTGCGCAACCAATACCAATCTAGACGCTTTAGTGAAAGCTGGTGAGTTCCGAGAAGACTTGTTATATCGCATCAACACGATTGTGATTGAAGTGCCGAGGCTCGCCGAGCGTTTTGGCGATATCGTGCCGTTGGCTGAGTATTTTGTCGCTAAGTTTTGTGCGCAGTATGGTGAGCCAATTCGTGAACTTAGCCCTGCGGTTAAAGCTGCGTTGATTGAACACGCTTGGCCCGGCAATGTGCGTGAGTTAAGTCACGTTATGGAGCGTGCCGTGTTAATGGCGGAGGGCTTGCAGATTGAGCTCAGTGATTGCCAACTACGCTTTACCGCTGCACCTAAAGTGACCAGTGATACGCCAAGTAAGACCTTGCAACAAGTGGAGCAAGAAATGGTGGAGCAAGCGATGCAACGTGCTCAAGGCAATGTCGCAGAAGCTGCTAAAAGACTTGGGCTCACGGCTTCTTCTCTTTATCGGCGTTTGGAAAAATATGGTCTTAAAACATCTGGCTAGCGCCGAGTGGCGACTTGGGGCCTACTGTACGCTGTTGACCATTAGCTGTACGGTTTTACTGACTTTGCTGCTTCTGCAATTACAGCTTGAGGTAACGTGGGTGGCTGCCGTATCGGTGAGTGTGCTGGGGTTATTGGGCAGGCTACAACAAATACTGTTGTCTCATCTTAAACGTATTGCCATGCGTGCTAATTGGCAGCTAGAAGCGATTGCACAAAGTGATTTTACTCAAACCATTAAGCCACATTATACAGTGGGCGTGGTAGCTGAGTTTGAACAGCGCTTGCTGGCCTTAAGTGCACAGCTGCACAGTCAAAAGCGCCGCTATCATAGTCAGCAATTTATCATTTATCAGCTAATAGACAGCCTTAATACGCCTATTATGATGTTTGACGAAAAACTCAAACTTGCCTACGCCAATGGGGCATTTGAGTTGCTTTATCATCGCCCTTGGTTAGAGTGTAAGGGAATAAGCGCGGCTCAGTTTGGGCTGGTGCAACAAGATAATCACTGGCATTTTGCAGACACAGCGCAGCAATCTCGGTGGCAGCTGCAAAGCAGTGAATTCTTTCAAGAAGGTAAGCGGTTTTCCTTACTTGTCGCACTCGATATCACTAAGGCATTACGTAAAAAGGAGCTGGCAGCTTGGCAACATTTAATCCGAGTAATAAGCCATGAGATCCACAACAGTTTGACACCCGTAAGCTCCTTAGCGCAAACCTTATTGGCAAGAGCAAAGGACGAAAAAGATCAGCATGCGCTAAGTGTTATTGGTCAGCGTTGCCAGCATTTACAACAATTTGTGAGCCAATACGCTAAGGTTACGCAAACCCCAAGGTTAGATCGTGAGTCTGTCTCTATCATGCTGTTACTGTTTTCTGTTGCTGCGCTATTTGAGGATACCGACATCCAAGTAAATTGCACCGTGAATACGCTCAATCTTGATAAAGCTTTAATTGAGCAAGTGCTGATTAACTTAATTAAAAATGCCATTGAGGCCTGTGGTGAAAATGCCAAGTTGACGCTACATGCTTATTATCAGCAGCAACAAGCTGTGATTGATGTGCAAGACAATGGCCCAGGCTTTGCCAACCTAGATAACATGCTTACACCTTTCTATTCCACCAAAGAAGGTGGGCAGGGAATAGGGTTAACCTTTAGTCGCACCATTGTGGAGTTACACGATGGACAACTGAGTTGTCACAACACCGACCCAGGTGGATTAATAAAAATCACTTTACCTTGTTGATAATAATTATCATTAGCATATAATTAAAGTTCCTTCAAAACCTTGGCAAGGAGCTACCATGTTAGTCACTTATCTGTTGGCCAGCGGCTTTATCTTTATGGCGTATAGCTACTCCAAATCATTCAACCCACATGCACATACCAAGGCAAAGTTGGCGGTGTTATTGAGCGCGGGTTTAATCGCTGCGGCAAAATGGCAGGCTGGGTTGAGTTCAACCGTGGTATTTTTTGTGTTTGCTGTGTCACTAGGGGTACTTAGCCTGTTTATCACCCTCGCACAGCCACAAAAGCACTGAAAAATTACGTGCACTTTTAGATCAACTCATATCTTGCTTGCCTCAAAATAGACGTTTTAAGGTGTAACGTGCGCAAGAAATTGTTACTAAAAAGCACACTTTTTCTTTACATCTCTTGTTAAGCTAGCGCAACTGAATTTATTTAGGAAAGGTAATGCGAGCGCTACTGATAATTTTTGTTGCTTTTACTAGCTTTGGTTTACAGGCTAAGTGGCAAACCATCAAAACTGAAAACTTCAATGTGCATTATCCTCAGTCGCTTCAGCAATGGGCGTATTCTGCAGCAAATGAGCTGGAGGTAGTGCGAGATAAAGTGCTGGCACAACAAGGTAGAGCCTTGAGTGAACGTGCTGATGTGATTATTTACGATCCAGAAAATGCGGCCAATGGCTTTGCATTACCCAGCACAGATAAACCAATGATGGCACTGCAAGCAACGCCGCCTCAAGCTGATTCCGTCATCGCAAATAACACCAGTTGGCAGCAGTTGCTCATTTTGCACGAATATATTCATCTCGTTCATCTATCACAGCCTAGCCGTAACCAATGGCGACAACATCTCAGAGATTGGCACGATATTACCGACTTGCTCGATGCGGTATTACCGCGTTGGGTCAGCGAAGGCTATGCGACCTTGCTGGAGTCTAGATTAACGGGGCGAGGACGTTTGTACGATAACTATAGTGAGAGCATTGTGCGTTATTACGCGCAGCAAGGCGCATTACCGACCTATAGCGCTTTAGATGATGGCGACAAGTCTTACCTTTCCAATTCCATGGCGTACTTAGTAGGCGTACGTTTTCTAGCTTGGCTTGAGGATAATTATGGTGCACAGACGCTAGATGCCGTATGGACAAGAGTGCAGGCGGTGGAATCACGCAGTTTTGAAACCGCATTTAGTGGGGCTTTTGGAGCGCCAGCCAGCCAGTTATATCGTCGCTTTATTGTTGAATATAGCTATCAGGCCATGCAGCAAGAGAAAGCCTTGATCCCGACACAGAGTGAACTTTGGCAGCAGTTTGCGTATGCTGCTCGAGATATCGCGTTCTCTCCAGATGGCAGTCAGTTTTTGGTGGTAGAGCAAAATCGTAAACGCCAAGTCACACTCAATATCTACGAAAGCAAAGAAAATGTAGAAGCCATTGAGCAATTTAATAAGCGCAATGAAGCGATATTAAATGCCGATCCTAAAGATATTGTGGATATCGCACCTGAAGTCTTTCCAAAGAAGCGACTCGCGCAGCTTAATGCTCATAATTTTGCTGGTATCTATTACCCCCAATGGCTGAATGACAGCCATATTTACTTCGTTGCAAAAACGCCGGCTGCAGACGATAGCTTTATTAATGATTTATTTGTCTGGAAAGTTGGTACTGGAAAGCCTAAACAGCTAACCGAAGGCGCGGGTATTCGCCGCTTTAGTATTGTTGATGCTAATACCGTTATTGCGGAGGTGTCCCGTTTGGGTTACTCACAGCTAGTGATCATGGAGTTGGACTCAGGCAAGCAAGCGCCAATCACCACAAGTAAGCTTGGTGATGTCCATGACTTTCCCGTGCTTTCTAATAAAAAGACGACATTAGCTTATGTGCATGTTACTCCTAATAAACGCTGGCAGCTTGTTGTTAAAGATCTTAGCCACGATACAACCGAAATCGTCTACTTACCCAAGTCACATCAATACCTTTCGGGGTTAACTTGGTCTCATGATGATGACAAGCTGTACTTTATTTCCGGAGTCGCAGGCCACTTAGCGGTGATGCGTTATGATGTGGAAAGTAAAGTACTTGAGACCTTACCTGCAAGTGCTAAACCGCTTGAGCAAATTATTACCCATTCACAGCAGTTACTGGTGAGCTATGCGACCCCTGAAGGTGTTAAGGTTAACAAAATAGTTTCTCCGGCTTGGCGCACTGTGAGCGTGTTGGAGCAAGTGGATGAGGCGGAACAAAAAGAGCTGCATCCCCATCAATTACCTGCGGCTAAGATAGACCAAACTGTGCTGCCCAGTTCTGATTATTCTGTGTTCGAACAGTCTTATTCTATCGCCTTATCTGGCGCATTAAATAGCGCCTCCTTTGATAGTTTGGGCGTGTCACTAAAAGGGCAGGATGTGCTGCGCCAACTTGCTTGGCAGCTTGGAGCCGAGAAAAGTATCAATAATGGCGCGTTGATGGGCGCATTTGCCCAACTTGAATATCGTCATGAAAACTGGAAAACGACGTTTGATGCTGGATATCAAGAGCTAGAAGCGGATAAGCAGTCTCGCTCGCCACAAGCTAATACCTCGAATGAGAGCAGCTTTAAGCAATTTGCCTTGTCATCTAGCTATCGTTTTGGTGAAGCGTTGAACTACCTCGCTCCCGAATTGGGTGTTATTCGTGTGCAACATGGTGAAAAGACATGGAACGGCGGGCGTTATGGCTTTAACGGTCGTGCAATGTGGGATACTCAGCAGCATGGTGTAGCATTGCAAGTCTCTGCAGCTCAGTGGCTAGGTGAATTAGATGGTTTTGATTATCAGGTGAATCTGTTCGCTAAAGCATGGCAAATTCCATTCTACGCATCGGTCGATAGCCGCTACAGCAGCGCATTGCCTCTATCTGTGGGTGGTGGAGCGCTTACCAGCACTAGCATTAGTAACAGTTTACATGCTGTCAGCGAACCTATGTTACCGCATCTATTTGCTACGGGAAGCCGCTATTTAGGCTATGAATTTGCAACTTCATGGCAGCAGGGTAAACCTAAGTTATTTTATAAGCAGCATCAGTTAGAAGGAGAAGTAATTGGGCAAAATTACGGTATTAAGATGCGCTTACCTTTGTCTCGAGTGATATTAGACAAGGCCGCTGATTTTGCTCCCGCAGGATTAACCGATCTGCAGTTTAGTGCTGGAGTGGGTCGTATAGAGGGGCGTAACATGACCAATGAAAACCGTGTTTGGTTTAGTGTTTGGTATGAGTTGTAGGTAATCGCTGAAGATTGCTATCAAAAAAGCGGGGGCGAGCCCCCGCAAATCATTCAGTTTGTTTATTCGAAGTTTGGCTAGTTGTGATCTGCTACGATTTGCAAACCTGAGTATGCATTATATCCGCGGATCATCACCCAATAACGCCCAGCCCCTTCATTGAGGCTGCAAGATTCAGTATTGCCAGAGCGATAAGGGCGACAAGTCCAATTACTGGTTGTGGGTTCTGTGCCTTTGAGCACGTACATATCAGCATCACCAGTGCCACCGCTTGTGTTAAATGTCACTGTATTCGCGCCTGCAGGTGCATCATAATAGAAGAATATCTCACTGTTTCTCGCTCCAGAAAGCCCCGTTTTTGCAACTCCTTTGATAAGCTTTTGCTCTTCACCTGGTAGCGTCACGGCAACTTGTTGTGTTGTTGACGCGGTGTCGCCATTACTATCTGTCACGGTGAGTTCTACGGTATAGCTGCCAGAGTTTGTGAAGCTATGTGAAGTTTGCGCGCCTGAAGCGGATGCGCCGTCACCAAACTGCCAACTATGCTGTGTAATAGAACCATTTGGTGAACTAGATCCTGAACCATCGAAGCTGCAGCTTAGGTCATTACAGCTGTAAGTAAATAACGCAACAGGCAATGGATCGGTCGTGCCGTTATCACCAACAGGAATTTGGCCACCAAAGTGAGTCGAAACCTGAGGCCAAATTAAGCTAATTTTAGCGCCTTTATTGGTACATCCACCTAAGTGGTGTAGCGCAACAACATTATTGGTTGAGGCTGCAAGTACTGGTGAACCTGATGAGCCACCAATAGTGTCGCAGTAATAGCCTATATCTGTACCAGTACCTCGACCATTCGCCGTTGCTTGGTTCACAGAGCATAGTCCATTGGTGTCTTGATCAGACTCAATCGACAGCTCTTTAGGGTTACCTGAACCATGCTGAGGTATGTAAATACGCTCGCCCTGCGATGGATTACGCACATCTAAGCCAAAGTAACCAAACGGCTGGGCCTTAGCGAAATCATTGATGGTAAACAGCGTATAATCTAGCGTGTAATCTGTTTTAAGGAAGTCTTTGCCTGTGACCTTTACCACAGTTTCGCGCTGGCTGCCGTTACAGCTCGTGCTTTGATAGTTAAACCATACCTCAGTATTCGCCAGCTCTGATGCTGATCCCACACAGTGATTATTGGTAAACATGCGGTTATCGGCACCAACGCGCCAACCCGTACATAAACCACTGCCGTTCATGAGCAGTCTGGCGACTGGACGTGAACGCTCGAATTCCACCGGGTGCGATTGCGCCCAGCACTGCACGTCTTTACGTTCCATTGCGCCACAAGTTGACATGGGCGTCACATCGGTCAAGCCCTCAACAGTTGCTTGTCCTTCAGTACCATGATAGTAAAAATCGATTTCGGGTGTTTTGCCAGCATTGCCTTGGCCAGGGGTATATTCAATGATGACTTTATCAGCAGAGACTGACATAGCAGAAAACTGTTTAACGCCGTCATCGCCGAGGTTTGGATCAACTGTTGCAGCGCGGAGGTTTGCTTGGGTATATTCATAGCGCTCGCCACTATCCTCCGAGCGAACAACGAGTTTACCGCCGCTTGCAAGATTGAGGTTCTTAAAGTGTAGTTTGATGTAGCTTGCATCTGGGTGTGAAACCGTTTGCACAATGGTCTGTGTAGACGTTGAAGTATTTTTAGCACTGTTTTGAGTAATAAGTGGAAGGTTGAGATCGTACTTTTTACCAATCATTGCTTTGCTAGCTTTGCTGGTATATTCCATCATCTGAGCTTCCGTTAATGGCGCTTGTGCCATCGCGATACCAGATGCTAAACCTAATGCTGTGACAAGAATGTGTCGTTTCATTGTTATTCCTTTTGAGTGTGTGGTTATCCAACTTGAGATAAAAAGTTGGGCGTCGTTCAATACCGAACCAAGCCTTGGGTGCACTGTAGAGCACGACTAGTTGGTGGTATGTTTTTTGAACATCCACACACCAAAATAGAAACAATAATGTATTTTGTAAAGCTTTATATATATTATTTTAACATAAGTTTTACTTAACTTATGTCATTCCTTATTTTATATCCTCATTACGAACCAATAAATGGTTCAACATTTTTTGCTTGGCGGTGTATAGGTCCTTTTTATACTGCTCTCTGGACTTATTGACTGCTTGCTCGAAGTATTCAGATGCGGTTTGGTATCTTTGCTCTAAATAAGCAATTTTCCCGAGCTCGACATAAACTTCCGGCAAGTAATGATAATTCAACAATAAAGGTTCAATAAGCTCCTTGGCTTTTTTATAGCGCTGTTGCTTTATGTAGCTCGAAGCTAACGAGAGGGTATCGAAAGGGGAAGTAGGGCTTTGTTCAAGCTCCGCTAGGATCATATTCTTGAGATTAGTTTGGTCTTTGGGAATATAGTTAAGGTAATTCAATAACAAATTGGTGCTGGTGAGGTGATTGTTGAAGGCATAATCATAGATTTGCTTCGCACTATTTCTATCACCAACATGCTTATGTAACAGTGCGGCAATATTGATAGCTTCAGCGTCTCTTGGGGCGTATTTGAGCGCAGCAGACAATAAAGAATAACTCATATCATAGTCAGCTTCCAACAAAGCGGAAACGGCCAAATTGGTATAAAACTTTGCGACTAAATCTTCATACTGTGCATTCCCTGAGAATACACTATCCTGCTCAGGGAAATAATCAACAACAGTTCCGCTAAAGGAA
Source organism: Pseudoalteromonas sp. DY56-GL79 (assembly GCF_041414765.1). Lineage (NCBI taxonomy): Bacteria > Pseudomonadati > Pseudomonadota > Gammaproteobacteria > Alteromonadales > Pseudoalteromonadaceae > Pseudoalteromonas > Pseudoalteromonas sp. DY56-GL79. The sequence continues at coordinate 98,198 of NZ_JANHZS010000011.1, forward strand.
AGTCTGTTATTTAGAGTTGCTAATTCTTCCTTTGGTGTAATTAGTTTTGTCTTAAAATGACTTGAGGTGAGTACGAAATTTTGATTTTTTTGATAGATTGGAAAGCTATCGACTTTGGCGTAACTAGTTTCAATACCAAGAATATTGGCATAAGCCTGAGATAATATAGCTAGAGAAATGCAATTTCCGGACTGCTGATTTAGCAATTCACTGGCTATGAATGTTTCACCGTCGTAAGAAAAGTGGCCAATTTTTGCCTGAAGGAAATTACCAAGAATTTCGTCTTTGGTTACATTTTTACCTCTGAACCGCTCAACATACGTTAATAAAGCTTCTTCTTCTTGCTTAGGTAAAGTGAAGATTTGTTGTTCTGAAGGAACAGATTTCAGCGCAAAAAGAGAGTGGTTGAATAGAGAAGTAACATCTACCTTCTGTTTCATGTCTGCTGTAGTGGTGTGAGTGGAATTGCATCCGCTCAAGCCAATGCTAGTAAGTATAATGAGTAGCCACTTCATCGTAATTCCTTGTATTTATTTATATACACCTGTATTCCAGCCTTGCCATCTATTCAAAGTTGGATGTTAGGCGTCCAGTTGTATTTTAAAAGTTAGCTCTTAAAATGCGCGCCTTCAAAAATAAAACCTTAAAAATCATAAATTTACAATGTGTTTTTAAAGGTTTTACAGCACTTTAACTTAGCAACAATTTAGACATTTGGAGTTGGCATTGAGCGAATATTTACCGATCGTTTCTTCTTTCGTTTTGGTTTTAAGCTTTGTTCCTTTGATTAGGAAGATCCGTAAAAATCGCAGTGTGTCAGGTGTATCACTGTTAATGATGAGTTTTGGTGTTGCACAAAGCTCTTACTTTATTGCCTACAACGTTTTCTTTGAACGTTTTTTTATGGTGCTACCTTTTGTTATTACAGGCTCTTTAAGTGCACTTATTTTATATTATTTTATTCGGTACAACGCAAGCTCGAAACAGCGTAATCAATTAGCACTTTTGCTTGGTTTGTCGACGTTGCCATTTGGGCTTTTATTGGCAAAGAACGTCGAAGCTGCTGCGTTATTAAATGCGTTAACTTACTTAGGGCTAGTGATGAGTTCAATTCGAGTCATGCCACAAACCTATAAAACGATTAAAAGCGGTGATGTCTCTAACTTAAGCGCTAGGTATTTCTCACTGCAGTTTTTAGCGGGAGGAATTGGGTTGGCTGCTGAACTGAGCTTAGGTCATGTTAGCGTCGCTCACGTGTTGATGTTTGTGATGATTTTACTGACTAATGCGGCGCAATTAGGTTGTATTCAGCACTATCGCTCGAAACCTGCTTTAGCTTAGTGATATAACCAGACAAAACAAGGGCTAGCAAATTGCTAGCCCTTAACGTTTTCGCTCATTTCACTCGCGTAATACAAAAATTTTCGAGTTACGCTTCTAGCGCTTTTGTGATCATACGGTCAATATACGCTTTATGTGCCTTAGTTGCCTGATCGGCACCCCAAGCTGTGCTCTTATCCAAAATACTCTGCAGTTGGAATAGTGCAGCGGCTTTTGCCAAATTGTCGTATTCGCTCGCTTTGCTCAATCCTGCAACATTAATTAAGCGAGAAACGTACTCAATTTGTAGGTTCTGGCTTAAGGTAGTTGCATTCTTATCGGCAACGAAAATAGCGGCGGTCAGGTCGTTCATAACCTCGTTTAGGCTGTATTCGTTACCATAGTACGCAGAGTCGCTGATACGTTGTAATACATTCGCGTGTAGTACCTGGTCTAGTACCGACTTTTGCATGCCAAGTACCATCTTATGGACTTTAGGATCTTCGTTCTTACCATAGTGGTTAAAGCCACGGCGCTGTGCTTGCATGTAGTTATAAAGAGGCTGCATATTTTCAAGCACGGTCGGTGCGAAAACCATTTCCTTTAGCGCGGTCATTGCTGCTTTTTGGCGCGCAAGTGGTACTGGTGTAAATGGTTTCGTTTCACCTTCTGTACCCACTACGCTGCGCTCAACGTATACACCGCCAATTTGGCGTGAAATCACAGTTGCTTGACCACGGTATTGACCAAACAGCATATTTGCAGAGGTTAATAACTGTTGGTTAGACTGACCATCAACACGTGCTTTGTCTTTTAGTTCGGTGAATAGATGGTTGATCAGGGTCATGCGGTCAACGCCGTATGTCACTGGATCGGACGATAAGTCACCAATCATCACGCGAGGATCAATATGACGGCCTGGCGCACGCATATCGTCGGCATCGTTACCAAAAGCTAAGCCATGCTCGCCTGAGCGAGATAAGATTTTTTCAAGGCGCTGTTGCTCTTGGGTGTCATCGTTAAGTGCCGTGCTATAGCCAAATTCTATCGCCCAGTCATCATATGGACCCGGTTTGGTTTGGAAGATATCACCTTGCTCAACGCCTGGTGGGGCGATGTTAGCTGGCGCGTAGTCCATCACAGAGCCTGTTACGATACCTTGTGTTTTTGACTTGTCGTGTACTTCTTTAGGGCCCCACAAAATTGAAGACTTCATGTTATGGTTTAGGCCTAAGGTGTGTCCTACTTCGTGAAGAACCAACTGTACTAAGCCCTGTCGTAGCATTTCTTTGCGTTCGATGTCAGCACCTGTTGCTAGGCTTGCCGTCATCAATTGACCTTGCATTTCATGTCCAAGCGAACAGTGTAATGTATCGCTTGATGCCTCAACTCCATGGCTCATTTGACCTTGAGAGTAGAGTGAGTCATACATCCAGCGGTTACGCATAAATACATACTCTAGCATGATATCGGAACCAAGAATTTGGCCAGTAAGCGGGTTGGCAGTTGCCGGACCATAGCCGCCAAACGGTGGGCGAGGTGATGAAGTCCAGCGTAGGACATTGTAGTTGATATCGCCTGCATCCCAAGTAGCGTCGTCAGGCTGTACTTTAACCACAATGGCATTTTTAAAGCCGATTTTCTCAAACGCGCTATTCCATCCTAGTACACCATCGCGAACCGTGTCACGCCATTCGACTGGCGTGGTGTTTTCAATCCACCATACGATTGGTTCAACAGGTTCAGAAAGCGCTGCGCTCGGGTCTTTTTTCACTAAGTTCCAACGCTTAATAACGTCTTTATACGGCGCCCAATCTGGTGATGTTTGCACGTCAAACTGATTGGTGAAATAACCGATACGTGCGTCATCGTAGCGAGGCTGGTAGCTATTGTCTGGCAGAGCGACAAAGCTATGTTGTACTTTTAGCGAGACAAAACGTGAGTCTGTCACTGCATTTGAGCCTGCAACTTTTGGGTCTGGGTTACTAAAGACATAATCAACAACGATATCTAAGTTGTTGCTGTATGGACGGTGCTTAACGATTCGAGATTTCTTATCGTCTAATTTGCCAAGGGCAAAACGTTTGCTTGCGTTTTTGTCATCCACACGTTTCCAAGGAGATACTTTGTGTAGTGACTCACTTAAAAATAGCTTATCCGCTTTGAATAAAATTTTACCATCTTCGGCTTTTTCAATTTCGATACTGGCGAGTACGGCTTCACTGATGTTGGCATCGCTCGCGTTGGCGATGGCTGAGTTTTCATCAAAAATAAAACGCGGTGTTTTGCTGATAATATCAATGCGGTCAAAGTGCTTTCTAAATTCAATCAGTTTAGTTTCGCGGTAATTACCTCGAAAATGACCAGCATCGGTAACGCCGTCAACAGTATGTGCGAAGTACAAGAAAGGAGTGTTGAGTTGCGACTCATTGAGCTGCATTAAATACTCGCCACTTTCTTTGTCCTGATAAAGTGGGAAAAGGCCATCAATACTGGTTTTATTTTCGATAATTGAAGCGATGGTTTTTTCTTCTTCTTTTTTGTCTTTTTTAGCAAAGCTTGGGGCGCTTGCAAAGGTGAGCGCGAGGGCAATGCTTAATGCCGTTTTCTTCATAATGTTGACTCGAAATAGTAAAAACTCGAGTGTACCCAAAACATCAGAGCCTGTCAGAAACTCAAGGTAAAATGAATGTAACAAAAGATAAACGACAGACTTGCAACTAAGTTAAAACGTCTGTTCGATTCCGAAAAGCTATGTCCGATTTCGAAAAAGTAGCAATGTTGGGTATTTTATTATTTCTTAATGTATTGAAATTTAAAAATATTTTTAATTTGGCATAGTTCTCGCTCTTAGTGCGTAGTCAGTTAGGAGGGGAAATGGATCTAGTCAAACCGGCAAAGCAAAAAAAAACCACACATTACATCGTTGTTGTCTGTTTAATGGCGGTGATAGTTGTCTATTTGCTGTGGCAACAATGGGCATCTCATTCCAGTGTGATGCGCGCTGAAATACTGGTCGCGGAGGTGAAACAAGGTCCGCTTACGTTGTCAGTAGACAGCTTTGGAGAGTTACGTAGTGCTGAGCAGTTTTTGTTAAACGCGCAAAGTGCGGCCATTGTTAAGGTGATCCATCACAAAGCGGGCGCAATTATTCGTAAAGGTGATGTGATTGCTGAGCTCATGAGTCCTGATCTGGTGTTGCAAGTTCAGCAAGCCAAACAAGCTTTGCGTCAGTCGTGGGCAATAAAAGAGCAGCTGCTACTCTCTCAGCAAAGGGAGCAGTTAAACGAACAAAAACAGCTGATGCAAAAGCGGGGGGAGTTAAAAACCTTAGTGTTGCGTCATCGTGCTGAGCAAAACCTTGCACAACAAGGCATTATTTCCGCGCTTAATTTTGCCCAAACTGAAACTAGTTTGAGTACCTTACAACATGAAATTACCATGCTAGAAGAGCAAGCTAAACAGCTGCAAGCACTGCATGGTTCGGCGCTTACCCTTGCCAACGAAGAAATTAACATTCGCGAGCAAGAACTCAATAACTTACTAGAAAAACAACAACAACTAGAGATTAGAGCTAGTACCTCAGGGGTTATTGAGCGAATGCCTCTGGCGCTTGGGCAACGAGTCAATGTTGGTGACGAGTTAGCATTAATTGGCTCTAACCAGTCGTTGGTGGCGGTATTGTCTGTGCCACAATCCCAAGTGCGCTGGGTTGAAACTGGGCAATATGTGATGGTGAACATGCAAGCCAATAAAGTAAAAGGCGAAGTGATCCGAGTTGACCCGGTGGTGACAAACAATAGCGTGGAAGTAGAAGTGAGTTTACCAAATGCTTTACCGAAGCAGGCGCGAGCGCAGCTGAGCATTTCTGCCAGCATCGCCATTAAGCATCTTGCCAATGCCACTTATGTACAACGTCCCGCCAATGCCAAAGATAATCAAACGCAGACCTTATTTGCACTGACTAGTGATGACACCGCAAAGCCGATAGAAATCACTTTTGGTGCTTCAACTGGGAAATATATTGTTATAGATTCTGGCGTTGAAGCCGGGAGACGATTAATCATTTCTGATCTAGCCTATCTTGCCAGTCTAGATGAGACAATCTTATTAGAGTAGGAATATCAAAATGATAGTGCTTAAAAATATTAATAAAGTGTTCGAAACCGAAGAGCTGCAAACACACGCACTGAGAAATATTTCACTGGAAATAGCAAAAGGCGATTTTATTTCGATCTCTGGCCCATCTGGTTGTGGCAAATCTACTTTGTTATCCATCATTGGTTTAATTGACCAAGCGACAAGTGGTAGTTATACGATTGGTGCTCATGATGTGACAACGCTGACGCTTGATCAAGCCGCTGAGCTTCGCAATGAGCATATTGGGTTTGTCTTTCAGGCTTTTAATCTCATTGATGAAATTTCGGTATTCGATAACGTTGCTTTACCCCTAAAGTATCGCTCTGAAAAGCTGAGTAAGGTTGAAGTAAAGCAGCGAGTCGAGTCTTGTTTACAAAAGGTTGGACTGTCGCATCGCGTTCAACATAAGCCAAATCAGCTATCAGGCGGGCAGCAGCAGCGTGTCGCGATTGCTCGTGCTTTGGTGACCGAGCCAAGTATTCTACTGGTGGACGAACCGACAGGTAATTTAGATTCGAAAAGTGGCGATCAGGTGATGCAATTAATCGCTGAATTGCATCAGCAAGGCACCACAGTTTGTATGGTGACGCACGATCCACGTTATGCCGATATGGCTCCAAGGCAGGTGAAATTGTTTGATGGTGAGCTGTTAGGTACCGTCGCTTCTGCTCAATCTGTTAGTCAACGAGCATAGAGAGGGCACCATGCAAGTGTTCAACTTAGGCCGTGCAAATATTTACCATGTTAGTGTGGTGACTACGCTGAGCTGCGTATTCGTTGTGATGCTGGTCGCGATGGGGATGTTACATAGCCTGTATTTCTCACCTCTACCATACCCGGACGCAGAGCGTATTGTTAAACTTGAATACCCGATGTTTGATGAAAATGGTAACGAGAGCAGCGAAGCCTTTAACTACCCATCATTGATGCATTTATACGAGCATAAACCAGTCGCAATGGAGCAACTGGCGATGGTGCATTATGCCGAGCAGTTACTTACCTCAGATGCTGATACGCCTCAAGTTGAATCAGCTTATGTCTCGCCACAGTGGTTTAGTATTTTTGATATGCCGCTTGCGATGGGGCGGGTTATTACTGAATCTGTCGATGAGAGCAACCCTGTTGCAGTGCTGAGCTTTCAAGCTTGGCAAAGTCACTTCAATGGCGATCCTGATATCTTAAATAAAACGCTGCGTCTGGATGAGCGAGAGTTCACGATTGTCGGGGTGGCGGCAGAGCGGTTTTATGAACCTAACTTAAAAAAGCTGATGCACAACACTGCGGTATGGCTACCTTGGCAATACAACCTAACCTCAGAGGAAGCTAAACCTTACTGGTGGAACCGTTATGCGCTTAACTTGATGGTGGGTAAACTGGCTACAGGGATGGAGCATGAACAAGTCAGCCTCTCGCTTTCCAACGAAATGAACACACTTTGGCGCAGCAAAGTGAGCGACAGTGAGTATTTTGCGAAGTGGCATATTGGCATTCGCGCAGTGTCGTTGAAATCAATTATGCTCGGTAAGTCTCCCTTATTGTTATTTGGAATGTTTGTGGTATCGCTTGGTTTACTTGGTATAGCGCTATTAAATATCAGTAATTTATACCTTGCGAGACTCAGTCAAATCCAGCGCCGGCTGGCAATTCAGGCGGTGGTGGGAGCAAAAATAAGAGATATTGCGCTGATGCAGTGGTTACCGCTGCTAATACTTTGCTTCGTATCACTCGTGGTTGCAATTGGCGCGTCTTATGTTATCTGCCAGTGGCTACAGAAAGAGCTAGTGGGATTGTTGCCGCAAGCGCAGCTGATTTCGTTAACTTGGCAAAGTGTGCTTGCACTGGGATTGGTCGCTTTATTGACGAGCTGGTTATTGTTGTTAGCTGGAATGTCAGCAATACGCTTTCGTCACTTAACGCACATGCTAAAACAAAGCGGTAAGGGGAATACCGTTGTTGTGAGTGAGCGAGTACAACGGATCATGGCGGTGAGTCAGTTAAGTATTTCTATTATCTTGACCTTCTTCTGCTTTAATGTCGGTGTTGTTGCCATCTCTCATCTCAAAAATGCTTATGCGGTAGATCTCAAGAATAAGTACGAAGTCACGTTTTATGCTCCTGACACAATGCCGAGAGACGAATACCGAGAAGTCATGCGTCAAGCCGGTGAAGCCCTAGCGAATACCGCAGAAGTTATCGCGGTGAGTCGAAGCCGTTCACCCATCGGGCAAGGCGTTGGCACTTGGTCATTGCAAGAAGTCGAGACGCTCGAACGCGTGCATCCAGTTGGCCGAGTTGTGGATAGTGGTTATCTTGAATTTTTTTCTTTACCGTTACTTCAAGGTCAGTTTTTCGATAGTGAAGCGGTGCGCCGCGGTGAGCAGCAGTTAATTATCAATAAAACCTTTGCCGAGCAACTAGGTGGAGAGGAAAAAGCGCTAGGCAAGCGCTTGAGTTTTAACATTACAGACCAAGATGCGGCATTTGAAATTATTGGTGTCGTTGCTGATTTAGCCGTGCCAGGCGAACCCGCACTGCCCCATGTGTATCGAGCAGTACAAGGAAGTAATACGGCGTTAATTAAGACTCAGCAGCCAGTTACTAAATCCCATTTTGCAGCGCTACTTACGCAAGTTCATCCAGCATTGAAAATCTTTAGTTTTAAATCACTTACAGCGCAGCGTGAGCAATACCTGTTGACTGATACCTTGGTTACCTATGGAGCACTGTTTATCTTTGCGTTGGCGTTGCTGCTCGTGATTATTGGCCTGTTTGGTGTCTTTCGTTATAGCCAATCACTTAAGGTTTCTTATTACGGCACGAAAATGGTGCTGGGGGCCAAACACAGCGATCTAACTCGAGAGGATCTTACTACCCACTTTAAGCACATAGGTATTGCGTTAATGATCGCCCTGACTGGTTGCTTATTATTGTCGCCATACTTTCAACAAACATTTAATGTGGCAGAGTTTTCGATTGCGGCAGTGGGGATAGTGTTGGTGTCGAGTTCGTGTTTGTACTTTTCACTACAACAAATACTGCGCAGGCCACTCAATGCATTAATCAACCCATCTGAATTAGGGAAGGGATAAGCATGACATTATGGCATCAGCTATTGGGGCGATTGAGGTATAGACTTAGATTAAATCTAACGTTAGCCGGGTTATTGAGCGGCGCTTTCGCCGCTATGATGCTAAGTATTGGCTTATCATGGCAAGCTTATCAGCCGCTACCTTATCCACAAAGCGATAAACTCGTATGGCTACAGGGTGATATGCTAGATGAACATGGCAAGGCAATCATGGAAAATGCTATCTCTACGCCTGTTGCGTGGCAGCTTGCTCAAGATCAGCAATTGTTTGATAAAGCCTCCGCAGTATTGTATAGCCACAGCTTATTACGTGGTTCAGTGGTTGAGCCGAGGATTGAGACAACTTACGTCAGTGATGATTTCTTTTCGCTCTTTAATATTACTTTAAAGGAAGGGAGGTGGTTTTCCCAAAGTAATGGGCTTGGTACCGCACCTAATGAAGTCGTTGTGACAGAGTGCTTTGTGCAGCAACATTTACCCGATGAAAATATTATAGAACAGAGCATTCAACTTGATGACCGTCGTTATATCGTGGTGGGAGTGGTCGCGTGCGATGAGTCCGAACCGCAGTTATATCAATCTAACCGGATGAGTGAGGTATTCTTGCCATTTGCACAGATGATGGGTGACCATATTACGGGTATGGATCACTTGGCGGTAAGAAGCGACTTATTTCTTGTGGGTCGCATAAAACAAGAAAATGCGCTGCTGCAATTAACGCTTTTGCAAGCGCAGTTTCAAGCTGCATTTGAGCAAGCACAATTAGAACAGGCGATATCTGGTCGTGCGACGCTCAGATTTTCGTTGTCACCACTTGCGGATAAATTAAAAGGGCAGCTAAGAACAACGACGCAATGGTTAGCATTTGCAGGCGTTGGGCTGCTTGTCATTACCTTAGTGAATGCATTTTCACTCTACTTGTTAGACTTTAAAGCCAAACAAAACCAGCTGGCACTGGCGATTGTACTCGGTGCTAAGCGCGGCAATCTGCAACTCGAACAGTGGCGTTATATTGCCTTGATTTTTTTGTTTGCGTCATTGCTTGCCATAGGGATAGCGAATGCTGGCGTTTGGCTAATGCAGTTTTGGTCGAAGGAGACCCTAGCCCATGCTGTTTGGCTCAAACTTCCTTGGTGGAGCTTCTTATTGGTAGTTGCTTTTGCTCAACTCTGTGCACTGGTGTTTGTAAAACTGGCAATGTCTCAGGTGTCATTTAAGGATATTCGTAGTCAACTAAGTGGCTCAGGAAAGGGACAGGTCAAACAATTACCTAAGTCAATGAGCCAAGCCTTACTCGGATTGCAAATCGGTGTGGGCATAGTCACAATGAGCTTTGCGTTTTGGCTATTGAGCTACTTTGGCGGGCAGCTAAATACCCCAAGTGGTTTTAACTCAAATAACCTTTATTTTGTTGAGTTACAGCAAAGTAACTACGACCGCAGCTCAGGTGCTATTCAAGCAAGATATAATCAAGCGATGACAAACTTGTCGGCGCTTAGGCAGCACCCAAGTGTCGAGAGTGCTGCTCTGGCTGGCGTATTACCCCACGAGTTTGTGTTTCTGGAGCCGCTAAGCTTGCGTGATGATGGCAGCAACTCAGTTGTCGCTTATTTGCAGCTCAGCGGGCCAAATTACTTTAGCACCTCAGGTCTCAGGTTTATTGCTGGTGGCGGATTCTCTGAGGATGACTTAGCCATCAATAGTTCAGGGAAAAAAGTGGTGCTCAATCAGCTGTTAGCGCAGCGCCTTGGCGTAACAGCAGCAGATATCGGCATGACCATCTACGACAGGAATCAGCGCCCTATTACCCTTGTGGGTATTGTTGAAAACACCTTTAGCCATACCTCCCAAGTACAAGCCTTGGCTTATCTGCCTTTTAATTTTATTAGTGGAAATATTCTGGTGCGAGCCAAAGCGGGAGAGAAGTTTGACTTGCATACGGTTACCGCCTTGTACAAACAACAAAACCCAAGCCAATCTATTTTAAAGCTCGTCGATATTAAATTACGTATGCAGCAACTCAACAAAACAGCCATGCTGAGCTTTTTAGCTGGGCTGATGATCGCACTGATGATGTTGATACAGGTAGTTGCAGGTATGTATGGTTTGCTCGGCTACCTCGCTATATTGAATGCGCCAGTCTTTAATATTAAGCGTTTAGTCGGTGCTAAGGTACGCGATGTTCTTATCGAGCAGTGTTGGAGCCGGGCTTCTCTCGTGTTAGTCGCGGTGTTTATTGCTGTTTTCTTATCTTTAGTTGTGGCGAGTATGTTTGGCATCTTGAGTCCGCTGCTTGGGATCTATCTGTTGTTCGCTATCGTATTGGTAGGCTGTATCGTTCTAGCGCTTGAGCTTCACCATGTCACTAAGCAGATCTAGGGAGATAAATGTGACAAAAAGCCGAAAAAATTGTTATATAACTCACAAAAGTCGCACTTAGAAAGACCTTTATAAATCAAAGGTTTTGGTGCTTAATTGTTTGAAATTACTTTATAATTTCCGCTGTTTTTCGATAGTTATAAAAAGTTGTTCTAAAGGTGTAACAGATTCTTACAAATGTCACATCCGAGAACGCGCTAAACTTGGTACTATACGGTCAGGAAATTATCAATAGGTACTGTCATGCAAGCTAAAACTTTAAAATGGATTCTACCCTTTACCGTGCTTATAGTCGGTGTTGTCGGATTTATGTTCGTCAATGCCGTTGCTAAGAGTGAACCTGAGAAGCAAGAAGTCGATTCTCGTCCTGTTGTTGAAGTTGAAACTCTCGCTGCGCAAGATCACCAAGTTGTGATCCAAAGCTATGGCGAAGTAAAACCGCTAGAAAGTACACAACTTTCTATTCAAGTATCGGGCGAAGTTGAATACTGGCACCCTAACTTTGTTGAAGGCGGTGTGGTACAAAAAGGCGAGGTGTTACTGCGTATTGAGCAAGATAACTACGAAGCCGCGTTGCTACAAGCAGAAGCAGAACTTGCCAGAGCCGAGGCGCAGCTTATCGAAGAGCAAGCACAAGCTGATGTTGCCGCTGATGAAGCAAGAAGATTTCCAAATAAAAAGCATACCGACCTATTTTTACGTAAACCGCAGGTCATGAGCGCCAAAGCCTCAGTAAAATCGGCAAAAGCTGCACTGCAGCGTGCAAAGCGAGACTTAGAAAACTGCGAAGTTATCGCGCCTTATAACGCACTAGTGGTGAAAAAAGACGTTGGTCTTGGTCAGTTCGTTTCTATGGGTAGCTCAGTTGGTACGGTCAATAACATCGAAACTGCCGAAGTGATTATTCCTATCGCGGGTTTTGATTCTGTGTTTTTACCTGAGCGAGTGGCAGGCCTTGCTGCTACGGTTTATCAACGTGGTGTGAGCGCTTTTACTCGTGAAGCGGTAATTGATAGAGATTTAGGTACTGTTGACCAACAAACACGTATGAACAACCTAGTGGTACGTATCAATGACCCGTATGGTCTTACAACGCGCCAGCCAGCGATAAAATACGGTACGTATGTACAAGTTAGCTTTGCGGGTAAAACGTTAAAGCAAATCTACCGTCTACCTCAAGATATCGTGAATAATCAGTCGGTTTGGTTGCTTAATCAAGATAACCAGCTTGAGCCACGTAAAGTGCAAGTTATCCGCGAAGAGGGTGAGTTCTTCCTAATTGGTGATGGCATCACAAGTCGCGATAAAGTGGTCATGACACCACCTGAATATCCACAAAAAGGCATGGAAGTTAAAGTTGCTGGCACGGACTCTTCATCAAAGCCAAGTAGTCAGCCGGAAAAGCTGTAACAGCAAGGAGCGACCATGAGTGATATAGAAAAAGCATCGCAGCGCGGTATTATCGCTTATTTTGCGAATAATACGGTAGCGGCAAACTTGTTGATGGTCTTCATACTGATAATGGGTTTTATCAGTTATATGACTATCCAAAGGCAAATGTTTCCAAACTTTGAGATCAATTATGTAACGGTGTCAGCCGTGTATCCTGGCGCGTCTCCTCAAGAAATTGAAGAGGGGATCTTGATCAAAATTGAAGAAGCATTAAAAGACGTTACAGAAATCAAAAAAGGGGTTTACCGTGCTGCTAGAGGCAGCGGTAGTGCGCAACTTGAGATCTATAAAGATGAAGACTTAACGGAAGTAGAAGATAAAATTCGCTCGCGTGTGAATAGTATCGCGACCTTCCCAGCATCCATGGAGCCCGTGCAGGTTCAGCTTATAGAATTTCGTCAAGACGTGGTGAACGTCGCGCTGGCTGGTAATCTACCGTTGAATGCACTCAAGCCAATCGCCAAAGAAATCGAGGATGAATTACTCGAAATTCCAACGATTTCACTGGTTGACCGTTCAACCCCAGACTATGAGATTGGTATTGAAGTTGATCCAGACGCTCTGCGCCGTTACAACCTAACGATTAGTGATGTAAGTAGCGCAATTAGACGTTATTCGACCAACATTTCAGCAGGTCAAATCAGAACCGAATCTGGCATTATTGCAGTGCGTGTTGAAAACCAAATGTACCGCGGTAATGAGTTTAGAAACATTCCTGTTAAGGTCGGTGATAACGGCGCCAAAATTTATCTTCAAGATATCGCAGAAATTAAAGATGGTCTGACTGAAGGTGAATATTACTTCCGTTTGAATGGTGAAAATGCAGTATTCCTGTCGGTTAAAGCGACCAAAGACCAAAATATGATCCCAATCGCGAAAGCGGTACATAAATATATCGAAGAGAAAAACGCTAAGTTACCTGCAGGCTTAAGATTAGAACCAATCGTTGATATGACGTACTACCTGAATGCTCGACTCGAGATGATGAAGAGCAATATGTTACAGGGGGCGTTACTCGTCGCCATCATGCTGACTATTTTCCTACGCTTCAAATTAGCGCTATGGGTAATGATTGGCTTGCCGGTGTGTTTCCTTGGTGCGTTCCTATTTATGCCAGCACTTGGGATCAGCATTAATATTGTATCGCTGTTTGCCTTTATTATGGTGCTTGGGATCGTGGTGGATGACGCCATCGTCATAGGGGAGTCCGCCTACTCCGAAATTGAACGCAAAGGTCACAGCGTTAAGAATGTGGTGATTGGCGCTAAGCGTGTTGCAACGCCAGCAACCTTTGGTGTATTAACAACTATTGCTGTGTTTGCACCTATGTTGTTCTCATCTGGTCCTGAAAGTGCATTCTTTAAGTCAATCTCGGGCGTTATTATTCTGTGCTTGGTATTCAGTTTGATTGAATCCAAATGGATTTTGCCAGCGCACATTGCTCACACTAAGATTAAACCACTACGTCCAAACAGTCGTCGTGCTGCATTTAACAAGAAGTTCTTCGCATTTGTAAACGGACCATACAGACGCTTTATTCAGCGCTGTGTTGACTGGCGCTGGACCGTATTATTAACTTTTGTGGCGATGCTGGTATTTAGCTTTAGCTTAGTAACTTCGAACTTAGTGCGCTTTATTCCGTTCCCTAAGGTGCCTGAAGATTATCCAAAGATCGAAATTACCATGAACGACAACGTATCAGACGAGCAGACCATTACAGCGATGCAGTCTATTGAGTTAATGGTACGCAATGTCGATAAAGAGATTGCCCAAGAGTTCGGTCAAGGCATGATTAAGGATGTATATTCTTGGAACCAGAGCCGCACTAAGGGCTCAGTGTTATCGACGTTAGTGGACGAAGAGCAAAGACCATTTACGGCTTTTGAACTTGCACGCCGTTGGCGCGAGGCAATGCCAGAGATCACTGCAGTGAAGTCAATTATTGTGTATGACAGTGTTGGCGATCAAAGTGGTGGTGAGGGTGAATTTGGTTATCGCTTGCTAGGTTCTGATATCGAGACTCTCAATGCAGCGGGCAGACAGCTTATTTCAATGTTGCAGCAGCAACCCGGGTTATTTGATATTAGCTCGAGTATTGACCCTGCGAGTAAAGAAATGCAGATCGCGCTTAAGCCAGTGGCTTATGAGCTTGGCTTGCAACTTGCCGATGTTGCGATTCAGGTTGGTAATAGCTTCTACGGTGGCGAAGCACAGCGTGTTATTCGTGATGGCGAAGAGATCAAAGTGATGGTGCGTTATCCTGAACTTGATCGTAAAGCTTTGGCTTCACTTAAGCGTACTATCATCACAACGCCAAAAGGCAAAGAAGTGATGCTAGGCGATGTTGTAGAGTTTACCGAGAAGCCGGGTATCAATTATATTCGTCGTGAAGATGGCTTTAGAACGGTATATGTATACGGTAGCATCGATGAAGAGCTGATTGAGCCAGATGCCGTGGTTAAGAATATCGAAGAAAATATCTTACCAGAGCTACTAAAACAGTTCCCAGGCGTAAAAACTAAGCTAGGTGGTAGCGTGGAAGAGCGTCAAGCGCAAACCAGTGAGCAGATCTTATTCTTTGCCGCTGGTATGTTGATGGTTTATATCCTATTGGCTGTACCGCTTAAGAGCTATGCACAACCGCTTATCGTGATGTCGGTAATCCCGTTTAGCTTAGTTGGCGCGCTATGGGGCCACTTAGTGTTTGGCTTAGATATGAGTACTATGTCTATGTTTGGATTGGTAGCCGCTGCTGGGGTTGTGATCAACGACTCCTTGGTAATGACGGACTATATCAACCAAGCACGTGCTGAGGGCGTTAAGCTTAAAGAGGCTGTTATTGAAGCGGGTTGTGCACGCTTTAGGGCAATCACGCTAACCTCTATCACGACGTTTGCCGGTGTCATGCCAATCATCTTTGAAACCAGTCTACAAGCAAGGTTTGTTATTCCGATGGCGGTATCACTTGGGTTTGCAGTGCTATTCGCAACGCTTATCACGCTTGTGTTAGTGCCAGCCTTATACATCATCTTAACGGATGTGCAGGGTGCGGGTTCACGCTTAAAAGCGAAGATCAGACGCAAGCCTAAATCTGACGATAACCAACTAGAGAAAGCAGAAGCTTAGAAACTCTCGTCTACACTCAATAATATAAAGGCCGCGCAGTGATGCTCGGCCTTTTTTGTGTATTAAAAACCCAACCTGTTTCTAGGAAAGGTAAATTAATGATTTCTTGCTATACCTGTTTTGGGTAATTTTAATATAATTGCAAAAAATTGTTTAATTTAGGGTTGTTTTGAAAGTATCACTTATTTCAGGCGCTATTACATTTGCTCTGGGGGTCATCAGCACATCAGCTAAAGTACAAGCAAGTGATGACGTTGAACGTATTGAAGTTAATGGCTGGAAGCACGAGAGAGAATGCGTAATTAATGTACGTAGTATGAGGCAGGCAAGATGTTTCTCGGGGGGCTGGGGAGATTCTGGCGGTGGCAGTTCAAGTAGCAGTGGAGCATCTTCGGGTGGCGGGAGTAATGGTAATTCAGACACTACAGCAGAGCAAGAAGCCAAATTTAATGAAACAGCAAATGATCTTGCGGTGGCAGCAAAGGAAATACTAAATGCTCTAGAAGAATATCGAAAGAAGGTGAGAACGAATAGAAGGCTACATCAGAAGGTTAGTGAAAAAATAGCAAAAATTAACATGTTGATAGTTGCTACAAATGGAACATTGCAGACGTTTATCCACCTAGCTAACGGCGAGAATCGACTTGCTATTTCAGAGGCGATGACATTTGTTGTAGGGATCAGTACAGGTATGGGAGTGGCCAAAGCTGTGTCAATATTAGCGGGGACCAGTCCACAAGGTATGTTGCTTTCTGCATTTGCTGGTACAGCTTCTAGCTTTTTCGTTGGTAGTAAGTTTGAGTCATTTATGGATCAAGCTATACAGCAAGAGTTTAATATTCCAAGAAGTTGGTCAAATCCGAATGATGGAAGACCAGAAACCGTTACAGATATAGTTTGCGGTATGATGAGTGTAGTACATAGACCTGATGAGCCACCTTGCCGAGGCTATAGAAGCCTAGATACTTTAACTACGTCCGGGCATTTTATCGCACTTGATCTGGCACAGGATGGAGTAGAATGGTCACTTAATCCAAACACCAACTCCATTACAGTGGGAAGTGCTGATGCATTATTGATCATTGATGCAAATCAAAACAATCAGTTAGATAGTGCAAGTGAGATATTATTCAAGCCATTTACTGAGACTCAAGACACTATTTCTCTATTAGATTCAAACCAAGATGCAATACTCGATAAATTTGATAATAATTATCATTACCTTAAGGTTTGGCAAGATGTTAATTACAACGGGGTGATTGATGATGGTGAAGTCATTGCAGCTGCAGACAAGTCTTTAACGATTTACCTTGATGAAATGAGTACAGGGAATAGAAATCAGCAAGGACACATGGATGTTGAGGGGGCTGAATATGCTATTTCAGTGATACGTATTGGCTTTAAGCATGAGTAGTTAGTAGAACTGATAATATTTCTTATCATTAGTTAAGTCATAAATTTTCTGAATTTTATCCTATGCAGACAAAAATTACGTTTACAAAACGCTCCGGCTACCTGCCAATATGAGTCGGTATTGCCACCTCTTTCTTTGCTGCTTTGGCATATGGCAAAAGAAAAAGAGGGCTGTTGGGTCTACATCTAAGCTATTTTAGCTGCTAATTTAACTTCTTAATATGCGTTATACCAATAGAGTTGATTATCAGTGATTAGAAAATAAAGGGTATTATGATTCAGTGCGTTACATTAAAAAAAAGCTTTAGACTTCTACCTTTGCAAATTTTGGCATGCACTATATTTTTTGCACTGGGTACTTATTATGCGATAACAGTTGAGGATGTCGTTTCTGGCAATTCATTGACTGTGGATGCTAGTTTGGCAAGACCAGCAACAATGGTGATGCTGCTGCTCACTGCAGGAGTCATTGTTTATGCAATCATTAATCTGGAACACACATTAATCCTAAACTTTGAAAATCGTGAAATTCACATTTATAACTGGCGCTCAACACTGCCGAAAGTGTATAGAATGACGAGCAACAATAAGCTTTGTGTTTATCGCCATCCAAATAAGCAGGATCAATTTGGGGTTGAGCTACTTTCTGCAGAAGATGAAGAAGTTTATCTATATTCTAGTTTTGCCTGTAATTGGCTTGTGCCTAAATTACAAGGAGAGCAATTGTGGCAGGTTGCAAAGTCTCAGGGCGTTGCTATAGAGGAAACACCAGAAAGCTTTTTAGATGGTTGTTAATTCCTAAATTTGCTGTGATACACTGGTGAAAAATAACGAATTTAGGATGACAACTTGGTGATGGAAAAAACTCAACCGCTAGCCAAAAAGCAGCCGAAATCCTTGCTGCACCATAATCATGAGCGTATCGACAACTACTACTGGATGCGTGATGACGAGCGTAAAAATGCTGATGTGTTGGCACACCTCAAAGCAGAGAATGATTACTGTGAAGCGCAAATGGCGCCTCACCAAGCGTTGCAAACCCAGCTGTTTGAAGAAATGAAAGGTCGTATCGTAAAAGACGATAGCTCAGTGCCCGCAAAAGATGGCAACTATTGGTATGTGAGTGAAGTGAGTGGTGATGAGGAATATGCTAAGTATTATCGCGCATCACAAGAAGATTTGTCGGATAAAAAACTTCTGTTAGACATTAATCAGTTAGCCGCTGGCAACGAGTTTTATGACATCGGTGATATTACCGTAAGCCCAGATGAGCAACTGCTTGCCTATAGTGAAGATACTGACGGGCGTCGAATTTATACCATCAAGTTTCTTGATTTAAATACCAATACATTACTGCAAGACGTGCTGTATAACACCGAAGGTCAGGTCATTTGGGCGAACGACAATAAAACCGTATTTTATGTCAAAAAAGACGAGCAAACGTTGCTCGGCTTCCAAGTGTATCGCCATGTGTTGGGAACGCCACAAAGCGATGATATTTTGGTGTTTGAAGAGCAAGATCGCCAATTTTATATGGGATTGGGTAAAAGTCGTGACGAAAGCGCTATTTATATCTATCTCGCTGCGACGGAAACGAGCGATCAGTTAATACTGGATGCAAACGATCCTTGCGGTGAGTTTAGCACCCTAATTCCAAGAGAAATTGGCCATGAATATGGTCTTGAAAAAATGGGAGAGTTCTTTTACATCCTGAGTAACAAGAATGCTAAAAACTTCAGGTTAATGCGTGCAACAGCGGCAACCGTTGGTGATGTCGAGCAATGGGAAGAGTTAGTTGCCCATCGCGACCATGTACTATTAGAAGGCTTGGAGCTGTTCAACAGTCACTTTGTGCTGACTGAGCGTGAACAAGGGCAGATCCGTTTTGTTGTCCACGATTATCAAGGGCAGAGCTATCACCTTGGATTTGATGATGCTTGTTATTTTGCCACGGTAGGAAATAACCCTGAGCCAAGTTCAAGTAATATTCGTATTCACTACTCGAGTATGACAACTCCCAGCTCAGTGTACGATTGTGATTTAACTACAGGTAAGAAGACGCTGAAAAAGCAACAGCAAGTGTTAGGTGATTTTAAACCAGAATATTATCACTCTGAACGTTTGCATATTACTGCAAGAGATGGCGTTAAAGTCCCTGTATCTTTGGTGTATCGCAAAGATAAGTTTAATCAAGACGGTAGCAATCCATTATTGCAGTATGGCTATGGTTCTTATGGTATTACTATCGATCCTAACTTTTCTAGTCAAATTCTAAGCCTGTTAGATAGAGGATTTGTATACGCGATTGCGCATATTCGAGGTTCTGAGATGCTTGGTCGTGAATGGTATGAGCAAGGCAAAAAAGCGCATAAGCAAAATACCTTCAACGACTTTATTGATGTTACCAAGGCCTTGGTTGAGCAGAGCTACGGCCATAAAGACAAAGTGTTTGCATCAGGTGGAAGTGCAGGTGGCCTGTTAATGGGCGCAATTGCAAACCAAGCTCCAGAGCTGTATTTAGGGTTAGGCTGCCATGTGCCTTTCTTGGATGTGTTAACAACCATGTTGGATGAGTCAATCCCATTGACCACCAACGAGTATGATGAATGGGGTAATCCGAATAATGAAGCGGACTACCAGAATATTTTAGCATATTCGCCGTATGACAATATTGAAGCCAAAGCCTACCCAAATATTCTTGTCACCACAGGCCTACACGACTCGCAAGTGCAGTATTGGGAGCCCATGAAGTGGGTTGCTAAGCTTAGAGAATATAAAACGGATGATAATGTACTGGTCTTTAAAACCGACTTGGAAGCGGGTCACGGTGGTGCGTCAGGCCGATTTAAAAGCCTACATGAAAGAGCACTAGAAATGGCATTCTTTATCAGCTTATTGGATGGTAGGTCGTAGCTTTAACTCGACAAAAACGCGATAAAAGATCGCGAGGTAAACTCGCTCCTACCAGAGAAGAATCTGAGTAGGAGCTGGCTCGGTTTATAGGTCGTCGCTTTAGCTCGACTCGTACACCCTAGCCTTAGCCCGAAAACAGCGAGATAAAAGATCGCGAGGTGAACTCGCTCCTACCAGAGGAGAACCTAGGTAGGAGCTGGCTCGGTTTATAGGTCGTAGCTTTAGCTCGACTCGTACACCCTAGTCTTAGCTCGAACTATACGTCTATCTTAGTTTAAATACGCTTTAAGCATCCATACCAGCTTTTCTTGCTCTTTGATGTAGTCGCTCATTAGCGCTGCTGTCCCTTCATCTTCGGCTTCACCCGCCTGTGCTAAAATTTCACGCTGCATAGAAATAAGTGTTGTGTAGCCATCAAGCAAGGTTTCTAGTGCTTGTGTACCATTGCTGATCCCTTTTGCTTCGTGAATTTTACTGGTTTCCAAATAATCAGAAAACGCATGCAATGGGTTGCCTTCAATCGTCAAAATACGCTCTGCGATTTCATCGACTTTCTCAAGCAATAGCGTATAAATTTCTTCAAATTTTAGGTGCAGTTCAAAAAACTCACGACCTTTGATGTTCCAGTGAAAACCACGGGCATTCATATATTGAATTTGATAGCTGCTTAGTAGCGTATTAAGTGACGTTACTAGCGCTTGGCTCTTGGCTTTGTCTAAACCGATAGAATTAATGTTTGTCATGCGATGCTCCTTGTTGATTCACAGTCAGTATGGCGCAACCTTAGGTGATTGCCCAATGATTAAAATCAAAGTGTTTAATCGGAAAAATCAATCAATAAAATAAAAACATATCAAATATTAATACAATATGACGTTGGGATGAGCGTGGTAAAAAACAAGATGAAACCCTAAAAGGCACTCAAAAATAACAAGATGGCATGAATACTTGGCGGGAATAAAGCTTGCCAACTTTTCCCAAAGCCTTACCAGAGCGCGTAGTTTTTGATCTAAGACAAGTGTTTAATCTCGTTCGTATTTTGGCGGTTTCAAACTTGATTTAGGTCAAAATATCACCGCATCATAAGCGCATAATCATTTCATCAAGACACAAAAAACGCGGTGTCTACTACTTGAGGAAATGAGTATGAAAGGCAAAACAAAATCAGAACATAAAATGGAACTCGTCGTCGTTGTTATCGCTTTAGTCGCTTTTGTTGTTGGGCTAGTGGGTCACTTAGCTGGCGCAAGCATCGCAAACTCAGATACCTTTGGCTATATTGCAGCGCCAGTACCGTTATTAGTTGGCTTGATCGCAGTGATTGCTTACAAAGTAGCTGCAAGCGCAGAGCACTAAGGCCTCTCTAACAGCTCGCAGATATAGTCCATTACCGCACGGGAATATATTAAGCTGGTATGGCTGAGATGAAATACTTTGTGCTCGGCCATGCCACTGAGCTTGGTTTCTTCTAACAACACTGTGCCATCCGACTGGCTACCTTTTTGTAGCAGTGGCATTAGTCCGATGGGTAGGTCGCCGGCAATACTGTAAAGCTTGGCGTCGAAAGGCCAATCTTGATTGTTAGATAATAAAAACTCCACACTGTTTTTTAACAGTAGCTCCAGTCCTTTGTCGTGCATATGCTTGGCAATGGCACTGCCTTTATGTGGTGTCCCTAAGGTCACCACTTTTTTTACTTGCTTGCTCGCTATAGAGCCTCGCTCTAAATACGCTCTTGCAACTAAGCCTCCCATGGAGTGGCAAACGAGTGCAGCGGGGCGGTCGCCAACAAAAGTATCAATAGCGGCGCAGATCTCATCAATATTTGGTGTTAACGTGTTATAGCTTAAATTGAGAATACGGTAGCCCGATTTACCTAATCGAGCGCTAAGCGGGCGCATCACAAAACCAGACATGTACAAGCCATGTAGCACCACAATGCTCTCGATGTTGGCGCTTGCGGTGATATTGAGTGGAATAGGAGCGTGGTTCATACCGCCTCTTCAAACTTGAATACTTCTAAGCCTTGCGCGAGTGTACCACCCTCACTTGAATACTTGATGTATAAATCAAACCAAATTGAAAAATTATTATCCAAGATCCTGTGATCTTGGCTAATCAAATTGCCACTCTTGCTTGTAATCGTACCTAAAGCCAATAGAGATGGAGTCCATATCGATTTGGTTGTCGAAGGACTTGTTTAAGTACTCCAAGTGCACTCTGAGGGGCGGTGTTGGTAGCCACTCAAGTGTAACATTGTAGCCATCGAAGCTTTGATTAAGCGGATCATGACTGCCGTAACCGTCATCAAAAGCAAAATATCCGGTTTTGAGCTTATAGTGTTTTGCGAGTTGATAGGCTAACGAAAGATCAAAGGTGTGGCCTTGTCGAGAATCAAGTACGCCCACGCGTTGATAGTCTTTGTCCTGATACGCCATGGCAGCGTAAAAGCGGGAGGTA
The DNA here is from genome assembly GCF_041414765.1 of Pseudoalteromonas sp. DY56-GL79. Lineage (NCBI taxonomy): Bacteria > Pseudomonadati > Pseudomonadota > Gammaproteobacteria > Alteromonadales > Pseudoalteromonadaceae > Pseudoalteromonas > Pseudoalteromonas sp. DY56-GL79. The sequence continues at coordinate 120,489 of NZ_JANHZS010000011.1, forward strand.
AATTGATAAGCCAGCGCACCAGACCAAAGTTGGTTTTCACCAATATGCTGCTCGTTATCGTATACATTGTTTTGTTGATAAGTAATCGCCGCATGTAAACCCGCGTTATCGTAACTTAACCCAGTGTTGAATAAATCCGTTTGATTATCGCCCTTATCCCCATTAAATTGGCCAGCAGCGATAACCGTCATTGGTCCCAATTCATAGCGGTAAGTAACTAAATTATCAACGAAAAAAATACTCTCTGGATCGTAAGCAAATGGGCTGCTGGCGTGATTAAAAATATCAACGTATTCGGCAATAAACAGATACTGTGCAGGCCTTTGTTTGCCAATGCCAAACCGACCATACGGTGTACCTAGCGCTGTATAAGCACGACGTGATTTGCCAAAATTTCCTTCATTGGCGAGATCGATGCCCCATTCACCATGAAGTTCGGCCTGCCAGCCCGGCATAAATTCATGTGTCACTTTAATCCCTGCGTGGGATAAGGCATCACGAACATCCCAGTTACTTGTATCATCTTGATTGATTACGCCAAATGTCGGGCGTATTGTGGCATAGGTTTGGAGCGTGGTTGAGGGCTCGGTAGGTGGTTTTACAGGGTCACTTTGTGGTGTTGATTTTGCCACAGGAGCTGCGGCCTTTAGTTCGCTATTTTGCGTCATAAACCGAGCTTTAAGCTCAGCCAATTGCCGCTCAAGATTTTCAATGTCGGCCATGGTGACAGGGCGTTCGGCTGCCAAAGCTGCTGAAGAAGTCAGTAAACAGGCTAGGCCAATCAGTGCGTTTGAGTTGCTCAAAGTAAAATTCATGGTTTTTACATCGCTCAGTTGCCAATAATCGAATTATAGACAACACTTTTGATATTCGAGCACTTTTTATTCAGGCTGTTGAATATGAAGATCCGCACTAAGTTCTCTGTGACTTCTGCCATAGTGATCTTATTGATCATCACCACGACGACGCTTTCTACTTACTGGTTTGTTAGCGATTCGGTAAAAACCAAAACCCATGCCTATGTAACAGATAGCACGCAATTGCTGGCCGTGAGCATAGAGAATTGGCTGGCCGGTAAAGCAACGCAAATTAATGTGATAAAAAGTCAGTTAGAGCAAAACTTTAGCGATGATCACTTTCAACAAGCACTGAATACACCAGTGTTTAAAAAGGAGTTTCTGCTGGCTTTTGGTACTTTGGCTAATGAGGAAGGGCTCAGGTCGAACAACCCCGCTCGCAAAAATCCTCCAGGTGTCGATTTTAGAGAACGAGCTTGGTATAAGCTTGGTAAAAACCAAAATAAAACCGTTTATACCAGTCCATATACTGACGCAGCGACAGGTGAATTATTGCTGTCGGTGGTGTCTCCCATCATAGTGAACGGTAATTTTAAAGGGGTAATTGGGGGAGATTTAAGCCTAAAAACCATCGCCAATAGTGTCAATCAGGTCAACTTCGATAACACGGGTTATGCCTTTTTGGTCGATAAGTCTGGTAATGTCATTTCTCATCAACATGCCGAATTTAACGGCAAAAAACTGCAACAGGTATATCCAGCTTTACGCTTAGATACCGTAGATAAGTTGCAAGAAGTGGATACTAAAGAAGGCAAAAGGCTGTTTTACTTACATTCGCTTGATAACACCTTTGGTACGGACTGGTATTTGGCGGTATTAATCGATAAATCAAAAGCCTACAAAACACTAACTGAAATTACTATAAACTCTCTGATCATTGCCATTTTAGCAGTGGCTATTGGAGTATTCTGCGTACGGACTTTGGCAATTCACTTACTTCAACCATTACGGGATTTGGAATCTGCAATCACCGGCATGGCAAGTGGGGGCGGTGACTTAACTCAGCGCTTAAAAATCGTTAACGAAGACGAGTGCGGCACGGTAGCGCGACAATTTAATTTGTTCTTGGGTTTTTTGCATGGGCTAGTAAGCAATGTAAAAGAACGTGCAGACGACGTGGTGATAAGCAGTGATGCCGCCAAAGAGCTGTCGACGCATTCTTCACAGAAACTTGATCAACAAGTTAGCCTCATTGAAAACCTCGCTACTGCGATGAATGAAATGAGTACTACCTCGACCGAAATCGCGGGTAACGCGCAGCAAGCCGCAAGCTCTATTACCTCGGTAAATGAAAAGACCTCCGAAGGGCAAGAGATATTCTTTAAAGCGCGAAGCCAAATTAATGCCTTGGCTGACGATATTACTGCATCGTATGAGCTGAGTACGCAACTTGCAGAATATAGCCAAAATATTGAGAATATTCTTTCGGTCATTAATGGCATTGCAGAACAAACCAATCTACTGGCACTTAATGCTGCAATTGAAGCCGCACGTGCCGGAGAGCAAGGTCGTGGTTTTGCGGTTGTGGCCGATGAAGTGCGATCTTTAGCATCAAAAACGCAGGAATCCACCACCGAAATTAAATCCATGATCGACCAGATCCAAGCCTCGTCCATTCAAGTTCAGCAATCTATGGGAAGCAGCCGCGATAAAACCCAGCAATGTGTGTCGCAAACCGAGCAAGCGACACATATGCTAGAAGAAATCTCAGAAGCAGTAAAAGAGCTTATGGATCGCAATATTCAAATCGCAACCGCCATCGAAGAGCAAAGTGTGGTGATTGAAGAAATCAATAAAAATACAATACATATCAACGATATTAGCGTCGAAGTCGGCAGTTTTTCAGACAAACAATACAGCGCCAGCGAAGAACTCGCGAAAAACGCCCATGAACAAGAAGCGCTGCTGTCTAAGTTTACGTTGTGAGTTTTTGAGTTTGAATTATCCACTCAACTTTTGAGTGGATAATTCAAGGCAAGAATATTTTCCACTGCGCTGCTAACGCGTAACGAAATGCCTCATGAATCTGTTAGTAAACTAACTCCATGTTCCGAGTTCACTTTAATTGTTATTTTATTACGCTAGAAACCAAGCAGGCCATATCAGTGATTTCCATATCTGCAATTAGGGCCTGTTGATCTTTCAAGTTTGTTTTTGCAGCAGTTTGATTGGTATTTATACAAGGCAGAGCCAGCGTAGCATAGTCATTCTATGTAAGTCTGGCGATAACACAGTAGAAATGCTAATCAAGCGCTGCCCTTTGGGTTCATCTGAGTGCGCTTTGTTCATTGTTGCTCAACTTTTGCCTAGATTACTAGGCGGCAAGTCGAGCGTCGCGACCAAAACACACTCAGAAGAACAAAAATCAAACAGCAAAGGTCAACAGGCCCTAAGTGTAGATGTGTGATGAAGTCCATTTTTTCAATGTTCTCGAGCAGGCAGTTGCTACCCATGAAAGGTGTGATGGGGGGGGATAAGCTGCTTGTGAGATCTTCTACGATTTTTATTAATTAAGCTGTTTTCAAGGGTTACAAAAACTATCAGCATAACCTCTTAATTCGCAGTGCAAATAGTTTTGTGGGAGGCGGTACACCCGCCGAGAAATTGTGCTTTCTGGGTGTGATTGCTGGGCGTAGAAACCTGTCAGGAGGACAGGTTGGCTTTACTCATAGCTGCGATATATGGACAAGTATTTTGAGTGTGATATGTGAATTAAACAGAATTCATAGCCATTAACCCAATCCTGCTAATTTATAGTAGAATAGCCAACTTAGTGATGAGGTACTGCTGCTGTATTAAAAGCGTTTAGTACCCTATGTTGTATCCTACACTTATCTCTTGCTCCGTACGAACGACGTTATGGTAGGTGTGAGTTTAGCAAGGTGTTCAACATATGAGCTTTTAAAGTTAATTAATACAGGTGATTATAATGGCAATACAGTGGTTCCCAGGGCATATGAATAAAGCGCGCAATGAGATCAAAGAGATCATGCCGCAGATGGATGTCATTATTGAAGTGCTGGATGCTCGTATTCCATACAGTAGCGAAAACCCGATGGTAGGGCAGTTACGCGGTGACAAGCCTGTTATCAAAATCATGAACAAAGCGGACCTTGCCGATCCTGAACTGACCAAGCAGTGGATGGAGTATTTTGAACGTGAGAGCGGCGTAAAAGCACTGGCGTTTGGTCATGATAAGGCGAATGAAGTACAGCGTATTAATGCGCTTTGCAAAAAGCTTGCACCTCATAAAGTGGGTCAAGATAAGCAGCTAAAAGCTATGATCATGGGTATTCCAAATGTGGGTAAATCGACACTTATCAATACACTTGCTGGCAGAATCGTTGCAAAGACAGGTAATGAACCAGCGGTAACTAAAGCGCAACAGCGTATTAAGCTTGAAGACGGCATTATGCTTTACGATACGCCGGGTATGTTGTGGCCAAAGGTTGAGAACGAAAACTCGGGCTATCGTTTGGCGGCAACGGGTGCTATTCGCGATACTGCTATCAATTATGAAGAAGTGGCGAGCTACACCGCTGAATATCTGCTAGGTGCATATCCAGAGCTTTTAAAAGCACGTTACAAGCTCGACGAATTACCGGATTGTGACTGGACATTTATCGAAATGGCTGGCCGCAAGCGCGGCTGTGTAAAGGGTGGCAATCAGGTCGATACGCATAAGATGTCTGAGATTTTAATCAACGAACTGCGCGATGCTGTTATCGGGCTGATCACGATGGAAACGCCGGAAATGCGAGAGTCGGAAGAAGAAATGGTTGCTGAGTTACGAGCACAAGCTGAGGCTAAAAAGGCCGCGCGTGAAGACGAAAAACGTCAGCGCCGCGCAAGAGCGCGTAAGAATCGCCGCTAAGCGGCGAATTTGGTTTGATTCCGACCTTGTTTGGCACGATAGAGCGCGGCATCGGCGCGCTTTATAAATCCATCTTCCGATTCATCAATATGGTATTGTGCAACGCCAATACTGACTGTCACTTTGACCTCACATTCCGCCTGCTCTAGTGCAACATGGATCTTCTCAGCAATCGCAATTCCTTGCTCTAATGTCGCTTTGGGTAGCAATACCATAAATTCTTCGCCTCCCCAGCGGCACAGCAAACCGTTGTTTTCTATCTGCCGTTTACATACGTTCGAGAAGCATTGCAACACTCTGTCGCCTACCACATGGCCATGTTGATCGTTCACTTGTTTAAAGTGGTCAATGTCCATCATCAACATCACTACAGGGGTTGATTGGGTACGCGCTTTAGCTAAATGATGCTGAAGCTGTGGCTCGAAGGCTTGACGATTAAAGGTATCGGTGAGTTTGTCGTACTTCGCCATTTTTTCTAAGCGTTTTTGATAATGATTAAACGTCAGCTGCGCTACGGCCAATATTAATAAGGTGACGAGGCTCCCTACCCATAAATTGGTTGTGAGGATGTCGCTTATTCCACTTGATTTATCTATTGTTTGCTCAACAATTAAATACCAGCCTATAGAGTCCAAATAGCGCGAATGGACAAACTCGGCATGGTCGTCGGTTTCCAACTGAAATTGATATTCGGATTGATTGAGCAGCGCCGTTGCTTGGGTTGGAAAACGATCATGAATACTGGTGCCAGATAGGGTCTGATCGTTAAAAAATAATAGCCTGCCTTTGTGGTCAATAAAGTACAGTTTGCGTGCGTAGCTGGCTTCGTATTGTTCGATTAAATTGTGTAAATCAGCCAATAAGATACCAACCCCAACAACGCCAATTACATCGTTGTTTTGCCTTATTTTATGATTGACGTAAACAATAGCTTCGTTGTTATCTCTTGGGTCTATATCAACATTGAGCGCATAGTCAGCATCGCTATGCAGGCTTTCACGGTACCAATCGTTTTGTTTGGCGCGAATGTCTAACTGCTGGGTGTTACCATCAAAGTGGTAATAAGTGAGGCTCTTGTCATCCACTAAAAAGCTTGTTTTTGCGTGATGTAATGATCGAGTATCTTCTAAGTAGGTGAAAACAAGCGCAGGGTCTTGCTGTGAAGAGGTTAGCCAACGTTTAATAAAGACGTTATTTGCCATTTGCTGAGAAACAATAATTGGAGCTTGAAGCCGTTTTTGTATATCTAAATCAATCAGATGACTGGTGAGTGGCAGAGCGTCATCGCTCACCCCTTTATACAACGATTGTTTAGCATGCTCGATACTTATCCAGCTGGTGAAAATAAACCCTACCAGCAGCAGCAGGCTTAACAACATGTTATAACGGTAGCGTCGAGCGTTCATATTATTGTTATTTTTGGAAAAATAGAATGATACGGATTCTAGTAAAAGAAAACGATTACACGACATTACAGCTGAACAAACGCTGATAGAAAATGTAGGTATAAAAAAAGCCCTGAGCAGGGCTTTTTGATTCATATCTACCGTCACCGATATGAGCAATGTAGCAAGTAAAAAGTGGTTGCCAGTGATACACATCAAGGGGCGTTGTAGCACATCACCGACAACACGATTCAGGGTCGAATCAGCAAGAGTATGTTCTCTTGTTGATATTGATTATCAATTAGATTAGCCGTTAGGTCAATACCTTTTTGAAAATAATTCTCATTAATGTTTGTGCGACTGTTTTTCGGTAAGTGCTGAAAATAGATATAAATTTTGGGCATAAAAAAAGCCCTGAGCAGGGCTTTTTACGTTCATATCTACCGTCACCGATATGAGCAATGTAGCAAGTAAATTGTGAGAATAAACTTAGTCAGGTTTAGGGGCGACTGAATTAAGCTCATTCAAGCCATTAACGTTGGCCAGCCGTGTTTCAGGGTCGAGAAACAAACTAGAGTACTAATGCCAATCTCAAGGTAGCGAGTACATCAGGTAGGCAGGGCTTTACAACTATCAACCTTACTAACTGAGTTGGCGAAACAACACGTTGCCGTCTTGTTGATAGTGATTATCAGTTAGATCTAACAATGAGTCAATACTTTTTTGAAAATAATTCTCATTAATATTAATGCGGCTGTTTTTCTAGGAAATACCGAAGTAAAAATAAATTTTGGGCATAAAAAAAGCCCTGAGCAGGGCTTTTTGATTTCATATCTACCGTCACCGATATGAGCAATGTAGCAAGTAAAAAGTGGAGTTAGCGTCTAAATACGAGGAGCAATGCAAGTGCCTGCTAACGTCCTTGGTAGTTGTGGATACCAGCCTTGTTTCGGGTCAAGAAACTATTGTGATAACAAGTTGAGCCGTCACTCTCGTCTTGTTGATAGTGATTATCAATTAGATTTGAGGGGCTGTCAACGTTCTTTTTGAAAATAATTCTTATTTAGATCTAGGTGGTTGGAATTACACCAAATTTAAATTTATTGAGTGTATTGTTTTATTAATGTGATGGTTTTTGGTGTGTTGTATGTCTTATTTCTGCTTATTCTTGGGGGCAAAGTATTATTCTATATTGAGCTTTGTAGGCTCACCGTTTCCAGAGCCTCAGAGAAAAGCTAGGTTAATTCATCATCCACATCTTAGATATTTTGATTAACGCAGCGGTCATACTTTCGCTTCACTCGTTATTTATTTCCACACTACTTTGGGTTTTGTTCATATTGCTCATGATTTTTATGCACAAAACGCGTTTTACTCAACTTAATCAACTTATTTCCGCAATCTATGGTTAATTGAGGGTTAACAATAAGCTCGTACTTGATAGCAGGTTGTAGTCGCTAGTCACAATACGTTTAAGACAAATGAGTACAGAGCAATGAGAACAACAATAATGAAGCCAGTTGCAGCAATGTCATTAATTGCGGTAACTGCTTGCCCCGTTTTGGCACAACAAGATGAAGCACTAGCCAGCAAGGTTGCAAAGCTAGAAGCGCAATTAAAGGAATTACAGTCCAATAAATCACTAAACCTTGAGTTTGGTGGGCGTGTACAACTCGATTTTAACCATTTTAGTGGTGCATACAGCGCCGATAATAAGGGTGATGCCGCGAGCGATTTTTTTCCGCGCCGGATCCGCACCTATGTCGAGAGTGAGCAAGGCGACTGGGAACACAAGTTACTACTCGATTTTGCCGAAGGCGATGCCGAGATAGTCACAGTAAGAGTGCGCTATACCGGTTGGAACAACGGCCCGCGCTTTCAGTTTGGTAAATTAAGAGAAGATATCACCCTGAATGCGCTCACTAGCAGCAAACACATCAATACCATAGAGCGCAGTTCCATCGCTGATACGTTTTCTCCTTACTTTCGGTGGGGCGCATCAGCTTATCAATATTTTAAAGATTCCGGTTTTCGCTATGCGTTAGGGGTATATAAAAACGACGCATTTGGTGCATCTGGGCGTGACCAAGATGACCGTCTGGCACTTGCCTATTCGGGGCGTTTGACTTGGTCGCAACACACTCCCGGTAAAACCCTGCATTTAGGTGGTTGGGGTTCGTACCGTGATATGGGCGGTGCAACGCTGGGTAATCGCCTTGCTCGCGGTGAAGTACGCGAAGCCAAAGTGCGCCTCGTGGATTATGCTGCAGGCGGTGATGTAGTTGCCCTTGATAGCATGTCACAAGCCGGGTTAGAACTCGCTTATCAACATAACGCCTTTATGCTTGAGGCCGAATATGCCACACGCAACTTAGATACCCTCGACCCTACTTCTGCTTTAGATGGGGGAGATATTTCGGGTTATCACTTGTCCTTGAGCTATTTCCTGACCGGTGAACACAAACAATATTCCGCAGGCTCTGCGGTATTTAAGCAACCTAAAGGGGTAAAAAATGCGTGGGAGTTGGTTGCACGTATTTCCAGTATGGATGCTGAAAACGCCAACCAAGGCACGCAAGTCGACGCCTACACACTGGGCGGCACCTATTACCATTCCAGCAGCTTAAAGTTCATGGCTAACCTTGTCTATGCGGATGTTTCAGGAGCTGGAAGTTCCGCGTTGGTTGGTGACGAAGATTCAGGGTTTGGTTTTGCTGCACGCTTGCAGTATCTATTTTAACGGGAGCAGGTTATGAAGTTTGCATTAAAGCATCTCAAGTTAGCAATGGCTGGCGTGGCAATGATGTCTACTCAGGTATTAGCGGATACCCACTTTTTAATTCCCGGCGGTCCAGGTGGTGGTTGGGATACTACGGCTCGAGCTGTGGGCGAGGCGTTGGTGAAATCAGGGCTTGAGTCCAATGCGTCGTTTCAGAATATGTCAGGCGGCGGTGGCGGCCGTGCTATTGCTTACTTAATTGAATCGGGCAATAAAAAAGGCGATATGTTGATGGTTAATTCAACACCAATCGTGCTGCGCGCATTGTCGGGCAAGATCCCCTACAGTTATCGTGATTTAACGCCCGTTGCCAGCGTAATTGCCGATTATGGTGCATTCGTGGTGCGTGATGATTCGCCTTTTAAGAGCTGGAAGGAGGTGATTGCTCGTCTAGAAGTAAACCCTGGCTCAGTGACAGTTGCGGGTGGTTCTGCTCGCGGAAGTATGGATCATCTCGTTGCAGCACAAGCAGTAAAAGCGGCAGGTGTTGACGGTCGCAAGCTGCGTTACATTCCTTACGATGCCGGTGGCAAAGCCAAGGCCGGTTTATTGTCTGGCGAGGTGAAGATGCTCTCGACCGGATTAAGTGAAGCGCTCGACATGGCAAAAAGTGGTCAGGCGCGCATTCTTGCTGTGACTGCGCCAGAGCCTATCGCGGACTATCCAGAGATCCCAACCCTGAAGTCTCTAGGCTATAACATGGAATTTGTTAACTGGCGTGGTTTTTTTGCGGCTCCGGATCTCCCCCAAGCAAAACTCGACGAATATACCGTGAGATTACAAAAGCTGGTGCAAAGCAAAGAGTGGGAAGCGGTGCGTGCACGCAACGGTTGGTTGAATCTATTTAAGCCACAGCACGAGTTTATTGAGGCGCTAGAGGCACAAGAAGCGCAGCTGAAAGTGGTGATGGAAGAATTGGGTTTCGTTAGACGCTGATTAAATTAAATAGGTGGCTGTAGTGAGGTTACTGCACCACCTAAAAGTGGGTAATTCACTATGTTAAACCGAGAATTGTTAGGCCCAGTGCTGTTTTTAATTCTGTTTTCACTCTATGCGGTATCTGCTTGGCAAATCCCGATTATGCCTTTTGAAGAGTATGAGGCGGTAAACTCAGCAACTTTGCCTAAGGTATACGCGCTGATTGGCATTGTTGTTTGTCTTTTGTCGATCGCCGCAACATTGTTTAAAGGCGTCTCTGCGCTTGATAAACGTGAAGGAGCGGAGACTATCTCCAAGGCAACCATAGCCCAATGTGCAGCACTGATTGTATTGATGCTTATCTACAGCAGTGTGCTTGAAGAACTCGGGTTTATTGTTTCGACCATTTTGTTTTTAGGCTGTGGCTTTTTAATTATGGGTGAGCGACGTAAGCAAATTTTGTTATTGGCTTCAGTGCCTGTGGTTATCGTGTTTTGGGCCATTATGACGCAGCTACTTGGGATCTATCTGGTTCCTGGTGATTTTTGGAGTTAAGCCATGTTAGACGGTATTTTAGTTGGCCTGTCCACGGCCTTTATGTGGCAAAACTTACTGTACGTAATTGTTGGTTGCTTTGTCGGTACTTTTATCGGCATGTTGCCCGGCTTAGGGCCAATCACGGCGATTGCGTTGATGATCCCTATCACTTACAACATCGGTGCCGACTCCGGTATGATCTTAATGGCAGGCGTATATTACGGCGCTATTTTTGGTGGTTCGACTTCCTCTATTTTGATTAACGCTCCCGGTGTAGCTGGTACTGTGGCATCGTCATTTGACGGTTATCCAATGGCAAAACAAGGACATGCGGGTAAGGCTTTGGCTATTGCCGCTTATGCTTCATTTACTGGCGGAACGATTGGTGCGTTGATGCTTATGATAGCCGCACCACTGCTTGCAAAAGTGAGCTTAAGTTTTCAGTCTCCAGACTATGTGATGTTGATGTTTTTGGGTCTGACCGCGATTGCTGCTTTTTCTGCAAAAGGGCAATTTTTAAAAGCCATGATGATGACCGTATTTGGCTTGATGCTGTCGACGGTGGGAATAGACCCTTCATCTGGAACTGAGCGTTTTACCTTTGGTCAGGCAGACTTGCTAGACGGCGTAAGCTTTTTGTTGGTCGCAATGGCAACCTTTGCATTGTCTGAGGCGCTGATCAACGTGATCCGTCCTGAAAAAGCTAATCAAGGTTCGAATGATGATGACACCCCCGTTATTGGCTCAACAAAATTATCTGGCGCTGAAGTGAAAGAAATGGCGCCAGTTGTGGGGCGCTCTTCGATTTTAGGATTTATCATTGGTGTATTGCCGGGGGCTGGCGCAACGATTGCGAGTTTTATGGCTTATGCGACAGAGCGAAATTTGGCACCCAAAGCCATTCGTGAGCGTTTTGGGCGTGGTGAAATCCGTGGCTTAGCGGCACCTGAGTCGGCAAACAATGCCGCTTGTACTGGGTCGTTTGTACCCTTGTTAACGCTTGGGATCCCAGGGTCTGGCACCACTGCGATTATGTTAGGGGCGCTGATTGCCTATGGTATTCAGCCGGGTCCTACGTTAATGCAGGATAATCCTACGGTGTTTTGGTCGGTAATTGTGAGCATGTATTTTGGCAACATTGTGCTGCTGATTTTAAATTTGCCACTGATCCCTTATTTCGCAAAGGCTTTGACCCTGCCGCGTTCAGTTCTCACGGTGATGATTTTATTCTTTAGCTTGATTGGTGTTTATCTGGTGTCATTTAATACTTTCGATTTGTTTATGATGGTGGGTTTTGCCTTGGTGGCGGTGGTGCTGAGATTATTGAGTTTCCCGATGGCACCTTTGCTCCTTGGATTTATTCTCGGCGATATGATCGAACGTAATTACCGCCGCGCCATGATGATTTCGGATGGCTCTATTAGCTTTATCTGGGAGCGGCCGTTAACTTTAGGCATATTTGCGCTTGCCATGTTAGTGTTGTTGATCCCATTAAAAGAGTACTTCCAGCAACGAAAAGTTGCGCAGTAACCCTAGTAAACCCGCAGTGAGGAAATACGTGTGTCGCAATCACAAAAATTAGCACGCAGACCAAAACGCTTAGAAACGCGACTGATCACTTGGGTTGTGGGCTTGTGTGTGATCCAAGCATGCTTATTTACCGCGCTGGTGTATCAGGTTATTACGCAAAGCTTACACCAGGAAGTGGGAGAAAAAGCCTTGGCTTTGGCTAAGGCGGTGGCGGTTCGTGAAGATGTTATGGCGGCACTCATAACAGATAGGGATAGCTCACAGATCCAACGCCTCAATACTAATGTTGAGCTGCTGCGCCAGGCAACTGGCGCAGATTTTATCGTCATTGGTGACACCGAAACGCGACGTATTGCCCACCCAGATGAGCAAAAAATTGGTCGCACTATGGTCGGAGGGGATAGTCAAGCGGCGCTGTCCGGAGAGAGTTATATCTCAACGGCACAGGGAAGTTTAGGTGAATCTATTCGCGGCAAAGTGCCGGTGTACTCTCCCGCTGGTGAGGTGATTGGTTTAGTCTCGGTAGGCTTTTTAGTGCAATCCGTCGAGTCGTTGGTGTTGCAGCGCAGCATTGCCGTTTTTGTCGGAGCTGCAGCGGTGTTACTGCTCAGTGTCATTGCCGCGATTTGGATTGGTCGACGTGTCCGCCAAGCCATTTTTGGCCTGCAACCAGATGAAATCGGGCGCTTATTTGCAGAGCAAGAGGCCATACTGAATACCGTACGGACGGGGATTATCGCGCTTGACCCTGATGGCAGCGTGCGTCGTTTGAATCAACGTGCGTGCGAAATTCTCGAAAAGCCTCGCGGCTTGAGTAAGCAAGGTTTGCACCTGAGCGATCTGTTGCCAGAGCATAGCGACTTCTTGTTGCATAATCCCAATCGCCCTTTAGTTGGTTTTGAGCTATTTGTTGCTGACAAGCGTTTGGTGTTATCGCGGTTTGCGCTGCAAGTGCAAGGTCAACACGAAGGTATTTTACTGAGTATGCGACCCTCCGATGAACTAGAATATGTGTCAAAGCAGCTCACTAAAGTACAGGCTTTTGCAGAACTGTTGAGAGTGCAAACGCACGACTATTCAAACAAGTTAAATACCATTGGCGCGCTTATCCAAATGGCACAATATGACAAAGCGATTGAGCTGATAGGTCAAGAAAGCCAAGGCTCACAAGCGCAAATTGAAAACCTCCTCACCTATATACAAGAGCCAGTGATCGCGGGCTTATTACTCGGTAAATACCATAAAGCGCGAGAGCACAATGTGGCACTCGAGGTGAGTTCCGACAGTGCGCTGTGTGCTATCCATCAAAAAGAGATGTTGGAGCGAATAGTTTCAATATTAGGTAATCTCATCGATAATGCCATTGAAGCGGCAAGAACGACGGCACAGTTGCGGCCTGCCAAAGTGGTTGTAACAGTGGATGAAACGGTTCAGGATATTATCTTTGATGTTGAAGATAGCGGCACTGGACTGATTGGTAACGTCGAAGAGGCGTTTACGCCGCAGTTTAGTACTAAGTCCGGCGACCAACATGGTGTTGGCTTATATCTCGTAAAAACAAATCTTGATTCCTGCCACGGAACCTTAGAGGTTGGGGAGTCTGAATTACTTGGTGCAAGGATCACGGTCTTTATTCCCAAGCAAGTAAAAGAGCAATAACAATGACTTATTCTGTGGTGATCATCGAAGATGAAGTAGCTGTGGCACAATTATTAGCGCAATACCTAGTGACACCGGCAACACCAAGTAGCGCGAGGCAAGGGCAATATCGGGTGGTGGCCAGTAGCGACAATGTTTCTACCGCGACGGTACTGTTGAGTGCGATACAAGCTGACTTAATTTTATTGGATATTTATCTACCTGATGGCAACGGCCTTGAGTTTTTAAAGATGCTACGCGAGCAAGGCTGTAAAAGCGAAGTGATGCTGATCACCGCAGCAAAAGAAGTAGCGACGTTAGAAAAAGCGATCCGTTTGGGAGTCTGCGACTTTCTAGTTAAACCGCTGATCTTGGAACGACTCGACCTCGCACTCGCTCGCTTTGAGGCGCGTCAGCAGTGTTTGGATGGTGCCAATGAAGTGACGCAATCTATGGTAGACACTTTATTTGGTAGTGAACAGGCGAGCGTACCAAGTACGGCTAGACTACCCAAAGGCGTAGACCCACTTACTTTGGAAAAAATTCGTACGGCATTTCAAAGCCAGCCCAAGCAGGTGTTCACTGCAACCCAAATGGGAGAATTGGTGGGTGTGAGCCGCTCAACCGCTCGGCGCTATTTAGAGTTTTTGGTTAGTATAGAAGAAGTAAAAGCCGACCAAAGCTACGGTAGTATTGGTCGGCCAGAGAGAAGCTATCATTTAAATTAAGGGTGTGCCTGTAGTGACTGCCATGGGATCACCGGCGCATCATTGCTGCTAGGACGAGTAAATTCGCTGAGATAAGGTGTAGGTCCTGTGAAGAAACCGGTATTACGTAAGTAAAAGCGGCTTTGCTCCTCACCACCTTGATAATCCAAACGCGACCCTTTTCTGGCGGTGGCGTCATAAGTGAATTTAGCCTGATTCAACTCAACCCAGTTACCTTGGGTGTCACGCAAAAACTGGCGGTTATAAAATGCCTTACGCTCAAACTGTCCAGCTTCGGGTAAAAAGTTTTCCAAAAAGCTATGCGGTCTTGCAACATAGGTGTTGGTTTCAGGGCGGCTAAAGGCTGCGATCAGCTTCCATTGACCGGTTTCCGGCGCATAAAAGTAGCCACGATATTCTGTATGGCCTTCATAAGTCGTACTAGGCTCGATATTGACCAAAAAGCGATATGTCGTATCCGGTTGCCAGTTATAACGTAAATAGCTTTGCCCACCAGAACCTTCATTGCCAAATTCACCGACGTAAACGCCTTCGCCTTTGGCGAGTAATTTGATTTTAAGATTGTCAGGAATTGTGCTCGGATCATCGGTTTGGTACGGGCTCCAAACCGAAAATAGCACGCGACGCTCGGTGGGTGAGTTTACCTGAATACCAAAGTAACCTTCGCCAAAACCATTCGCCATAAAATACGAACCTTGTGGATCATAGCCAGATGGCACCGTTACTTCGTTGTAAAACCAGTTATAGTCCTTTTTGTCAGGTACGGTATAGGAAAGGTGTACTGAAGGGCCGCGACGACCCCAGTAAAAGTCTTCTTTGACATAGTTAGGCGCGGGGGTCATGGCCTCGCCATCGAGACTGAGCCCGGTAATGGCAGGGAAGGTACTGTTTCGCCCATTGGCTAAGGTGTCACCGGCTATTTGGACGGTTTGATAGCCAACTTGCGTCACGATAAAGTCACCGACTTTAACCTTATTCGGACTTTGTCTATCGAGGTTAAGCGCCACTTGTTTATTGTTATGCGTTACCAGTAATGTACTTGGTGCACTTGGTTTCTCAAGGTGTAAATAGAGGGTATAGGTGCCAACGTTATTGGCATAAAAATAGTGATTAAACCTGAGTTGCTTATCTTGCCATGGGGCAATTCCGGCTTGAGTTATATATTGCCTGCTGGCGTCAATATCATTATTGACCCAGGCGTTACCGTAACTGCTGATATAAGCCTCTTGTGCTGAGGCAAATACTGAGGCGCACAGCAGTATCGGTGTGATTATTGTATTCTTCATCTTAAGTTCCTTGAATGGGGCGCGTTGCCCCATGTTGATTAGAAAGAAGTGTTAATGCCTAAACTGATACTGCGGCCGTAACGGCTCAAGTGGCTCACTTGCTCTTGGGTTTTAATGTATGACCATTGACGCTCATTGGTGAGGTTAGTCACGTTTAGGTCAATTCGTGTCTTTTCAGTAAGATTATAGCTGGCACTGAAATCAAACTGACCATAATCCGCTGCCCATTCCGGGCCGCCCCATGCATCTGGATACTTCAGGTAATCATCTCGCCAGTTGTAAGCGATACGCGCTTGGTAGTCATCCTTTTCATAATAGATAACCGCATTGTAAGAATGCTCAGACATACCAGCGAACGGTAGCTCGTCTTTTTCGGGGTCGTCGTATTTACTATCCGTAAATGTGTAGTTGATTTGCATACCTAGACCATCAAATGGTGCCGGTAGCAATTCCTCAAATGACTGTTGGTAAGCAATTTCGAAACCTTTGATCTCTGCTCCCGCTTCTGAACGTGGAGATACTTGAGTAAATTCCGGACCGTCAACTTCAACGCCGTCTTTTATGAATTTACCCACTTTTATCGTGCCAACACGTCCCTGAGCGATAACAGATTTAATGTCTTTGTAATAGGTTGCAAAGGTGAGCGCACCATAATCAGAGAAGTACCACTCTAGTCCCAAATCAAGTTGGTTTGCTCTAAGTGGCTTGATCCCAGGGTTGGCAAGATTAAGTTCAAACTTACTGAAATTAATTGAGCTATATGGGGTTAGAAAGTCGATGCTAGGTCTGGTGATAACTTTAGCCGCACTGGTTCTAAATAACAGTGAGTCTGTTATTTCTAACTTAAAGTTCATGCTAGGCAGTACATCAGTGTAGTCATCTTCTACGTAAGAATCGGAGTAATAATCGGCAATATCCCCTTCTATACGATAGATAATATCGCCATCTTCGTCTTCTTCTACGTTGTATACCAGACTTGGGTAATCAAAAACGTAGCCATCAGAGGTGATCTCGGTTTTGATTGCTCTTACGCCTAGGTTTAGGTTGTAAGGCATTTCCGACAGCTCGCCGACTAGGTTGGTCTCTAAATAAAGTGCAAACGTTGACTCAGAAAGCTCGTAGGAATCTTTAGGGCTCTTGGTGGCTCTAATTTTTTCATCTGCGGCTTGGGCATTGATGGATTGATAAAATGCATAGAGTTTGTCGTAGTCAAAGCTTGCCCACGGCGCAGGGTGCATGCCCGGCTCACCATCTAGGAAGTTATCAAAGTTGGCGGGTACAAGTACATCTGCGGGTAGTCTAAATAAGTTAAGACCACCGAGCTTTTCTACGCTTGAGTTATCAAAGCTGTCGTAATCTGAGCTTTTAAAATAAGCCCCACCATTACTGAACATCGATGGGTTATTTGACTTGCTCACATCTCTGGCTTTAGATTGCTTGCCGTAATGAAAGCCAAACTTGATGTCTTTGACAAATTCCCATTCTGGAATAAATGTCCCTTCGAGCCTTAGCTCTTCAACATCACTTATCACTTCCGTGCCATAGTTGTAGCTGTAGTGAGCACCAAAGGGTTGATCGGCATTAAGTGCTGGCGACATAGTCACATCTGGCAGGAGGTTGTCGCCGGTTTGATCTATGGTGATGGTATCAACAAAGCCACGCGCCACGATGTAGCGGTTATCGCCATCATTGATCCGCTCGGCACGGGACTTAGACACATCAAATTCAAGCGTTAGATTACTGGTGGCATACCACTTGAAGTTAAGACCGGCCTGCCAAGTGTCGGTATTGCGAGGCTCAGAGACGTTCAGTAGCTCAGCCATTGCACCATCGACTAACTCAATGTAGTTGACGTTGCCATCTTCATTAAATTTTAACTCACCTACTGCAGGGATCCCGGGCGTCCAAGGTTCATCATAGGTGACGAATGAGATTTGATATTTTTCACCGTCGGTTTTGTAACTTGAGTATAAGCTATCAAAGGTGACATCAATATCATTCGTTGGGCGCCATTGTAAGGCGAGGCTTGCACCAATGCGCTCACGTTCGTCTTGCCAGTTCGAGTATCGTACATATCCTGGGATCATTGATGGGTGTACTTTCTCGCCCTCATCTAGCTCACCATTTCGGTTACTATCAACAGGGACTCGCACGTCGGTATTTTCTTCAGGATCGTAAAACCCTTGTCCCTCGTAGGAGTCTTCGCGTTGTGTTCGCTCTGAATAAACGGCGGTGAATAGCGCGCCAAAGGTATTGTCAAAAAAGGTATCACTAATGAGGAAGGAGGCTTGAGGGTTGGTATCGCCGGTACGTTCTTCGTAAATGGCTTTGGCACTTCCGGCGAGGGTAAAGCCATCCATATCTAACGGTCGGCGGGTTTTTATATTGATGACTGAACCAATCCCCCCCTCTTGCGTTTGTGCTTGTGGTGACTTGTACACTTCTAATGCTTGAACCATCTCAGGCGCAATTAAATCGAAGTTAAAGTCACGGCTAGTGTGCTCTGATGCCATTCTACGACCATTGATGGTGGTAACATTAAAGTCCCCGCCAAGGCCCCGCACTGTGACGTTTTGTCCTTCACCTGCGTTACGGGTAATGGCAATACCTGTCATTCGTTGTAGCGCTTCAGCAAGGTTTTGATCTGGAAACTTACCAATGTCTTCGGCAACGATGGCATCCATTACGCCGACGGCGTTTTTCTTGAGAAAGAGTGACTCTTTGATACTCGAACGTACGCCACGTACTTCAATTTTCTCGACTTGTTGCTTGGCTTTATCTTGCTCGTCGGATCCGCTGTTTTGTTCTGTTTCCTGTGCGTGCGCGTATTGGGACAGGGCACAGCTCACGGCCAATCCCACAGCACACAGTTTTAGAGTGTGTTTCATCTTGTTGTCCTGTTGAGTGTTGTTATTATTGCGCCCGCTTTACGGGCGCTTATTCAGGCATTGATAGCATTTGCTATAGATAACGTATTTAACCTTTGGTTAGTTATGTAACAATGCCTAGTGGTGCTGCAGTGCGCCATGTGCCCCTGGTGAAATCCGGGAAGTCCTTGCTATTACTTCTGTCTGCAACTGAGTCCATTGAAAGAGGGAAGACCGCTGACCAAGCAGCTGCGTCGTAAACATCCTGATCTAGCGGCTCGCCATTACGAAGGCAGTAAATAATGCGCCAGAACATTAAGAAATCCATGCCACCGTGGCCGCCGTTGCGCTCTGCTTCAGCCCCCATTTTCTGCCAAAGTGGATGGTCGTATTTACCGTACCAATCATTCATGTCGTAATCCCACTCGTGAAAGCTCTTACTCCCGCCGTTTTCAAGCGCGATGCGGTTGGGGAATCCTGCAAATACGCCGTTAGTACCTTGAATTAAATTGTGGCGGGAGTAAGGGCGTGGGGTAGTGGTATCGTGCTGTACCATAATCGAACGACCTTTGATGGTTTTAATGATGCTGGTGTTCATATCTCCAGCAATATAGTTCAGTTGGTTACGCTCATGATTTGCTGGGAATTCTCGTTTGGCATAAGCTGCACGACCAAGTGCAGGTGAACTCATGGACGAGATATAGTCGAAACGATCGCCACGGTTGATATTCATATATTGAGAAACTGGTCCTAAACCATGAGTGGGGTAGAGGTTACCGTCGCGTTTGGTGTGCCAATGTGTGCGCCATGAGCCCGTTTTATGCTCAATTTCTTTCATTTGCCAACGAAGTTCATGGATATAAGCTGCTTCACCGTGCAGTAACTCACCGAATAGCCCTTGGCGAACCATGTTTAATACCATCAGCTCGTCGCGGCCATAGCAAACGTTTTCCAACATCATGCAGTTCTTTTGCGTGCGCTCTGCGGTATTTACCAATTGCCACGCTTCTTCTATGGTTACTGCTGCTGGCACTTCGACCAAAGCGTGTTTGCCACTTTCCATTGTGTCTACCGCCATAGGCGTATGCCATTTCCAAGGCGTAGAGATGATCACAATATCAATGTCATCGCGCGCCAACATGCGGCGATAGTCCATATCACTCTTGCCGTAAGTCGCAGGCTTGGGTAAACCCTTGTCGACAACAATTTTAACCGCTCTATCGACGACTTCTTGGTGTGTATCGCAGATGGCCTTGATCTCGACACCGTCAAGATGGCAAAAGTGTTTTACCGCGCCAACACCACGTTGACCCACACCAATAAAGCCCACTCGCACGACATCCAGTTTCGGTACGACTAGACCTTGAACTGAATTTCCTTGTGGCTTTGGTGTAAGCGGCGTCTTATTATTGTTACTTGCGCAGCCAACCACTGCGCTTGTTGCTGCGATAGCAGCCATTGATTGAAGAAATCGCCGGCGGTTTAGATCACCCATAATAACCTCTTAGTTGTTCACTCTTGTTGTTAAAAACGAAATATTATTTTTTGGTTATTATTACGGCAGTTTCATTTTGAACGCAAGCAAAATATCTTTCATGTTCTTTCGTTTTATTTTCAAAATGCTTTGGTTTTTTATTTAAATCCATGTAAAACAGTTGGTTGTTTTTATTTTGATTGAAAATTAAAAAAATAAATTGAAAGCAAATGAAAGGTGTGTAGACTAAATTTAACCAAAACGAAAGGAGGTGTCATGCTGAACACCATCGAAAGACGCCACGAAATTGTTCAACTCGTTGGTCAAGCGGACCGAGTAGAAGTAACAGAACTGGCAGAACAATTTGGTGTATCAACCGTGACGATCAGAAATGATCTCAATGCCCTACATGAAAAAGGATTGTTGGTTCGCTCTCATGGTGGTGCCGTTGCGAGTTCTAGGTTAACCAAAGAGCTCACCATAACGGAAAAGCACGATCATCATCACCAAGTGAAAGTAGAGCTTGCAAAGGTAGTGGCGGGTCTTATAGGCAATAATGAGTCTATTATTCTGGACTCAGGTACCACCACCGAAGAGGTTGCGAGGCAACTGACTGAGCATCAACAGTTAGTGGTGATGACTAATGGACTTAATGTGGCGCAAGCGCTCGTTGTAGCTGATGGCGTTGAAGTGTTGATGACCGGAGGCTCACTGCGTAAAAAGTCGCTGTCGTTTTATGGCAGCCACGCAGAAGATCAGCTAAAGCAATATCACTTTGATCGTCTGGTGCTCGGTGTTGATGGATTCTCTGTTGATGTTGGTGTAACAACACACTTTGAACCAGAAGCCGCGCTTAACCGCGAGATGTGTAAAGCTGCAAAACAAGTCATAGTAGTGACGGACTCCAGCAAGTTCGATCGTAAAGGTGTACACCGTATTATCGCCTGCGAAGAAATTGACGTTTTGGTAACGGACAGTGGTATTCCAGCTGATATTCATCAGCAATTGGTTGCCGCCGGAATTGAGGTACATTTAATAACGTCTTAAGAGGTGATCATATGCGGCGTTTCCAAGCCCTAATCGAAGCCAATAAATCAGGGAAAAACTCAGGCATTTATGCCATTTGCTCAGCTCACCCTTGGGTGCTGGAAGCGTCGATAAGATATGCCAAGCAGGAAAATACGCTGCTATTAATTGAGGCCACGGCCAATCAGGTTAACCAATTTGGCGGTTACACCGGGATGCGTCCCGCGGATTTTATTGCCAAAGTCGAAGAGATGGCTGACGAGCTTGGTTTTGATAAGCAGTTACTGATTTTTGGCGGTGATCACTTGGGACCAGTCTGTTGGACGAGTGAAAATAGCCAAGCCGCGATGGCCAAAGCGTGCGACTTAGTCGCTGAATACGTGAAGGCCGGTTTTAAGAAAGTTCACTTAGATGCCAGTATGCCCTGTGCTGACGATCCTGACGCGTTAAGTGATGATATTGTCGCTGATCGCGCTGCCTTGTTGTGTCAAACTGCGGAAGCCGCCGCGATTGCGACGTTTGGTCGTAGTGATATTGTTTATGTGATTGGTACTGAAGTTCCTCCTCCAGGTGGAGCTGATGAACAGATTGACAGTCTTCAACCGACCAGCCAAGTTGCTGCGCAAGAAACCCTAGCTTGCCACCGTGAACTCTTTGCAAACAAAGGATTAACGGATGCTTGGCAACGCGTGGTTGCAATGGTGGTGCAGCCGGGTGTTGAGTTTGATAATACCCAAGTATTTGACTACAAACCGAATGAAGCAAGTGCACTAAAAGACTTTATTCGTACCGTTGACCGTATCGCTTTCGAAGCGCATTCGACAGATTATCAAACTGCAGGCGCTTATCAGTCGCTGGTTGCTGATCACTTTGCCATTTTGAAAGTAGGGCCTGAGTTGACCTTTGCGCTGCGCGAAGGATTATTCGCGCTTCACCATATTGAAAAGCAATTACTACCCGATGTTCACAGTCAGTTTATTGAGGTAGTGGACGAGGTCATGCTGGCAGAGCCAACGAGTTGGCAGCGTTTTTATCACGGCGAGTCACAGCAACTCCGGTTCTTGCGCCAATTTAGCTTTAGCGACCGTATTCGCTATTACTGGCATCAAGAAGCGGTGCAAAAGGCGTTAGCAACGATGCTCGAAAACCTAGCGCGGCAGACTTTACCATTGCCGCTTATCAGCCAATATTTTCCAGAGTTATATCAACAAGTACGCCGTGGTGAAATAGAAAGGGACGCCAAAGCGTTGGTGATTGCCAAAATTCAACGTGTTGTAGCTCGCTATTCAAATGCGTGTTTTGCCATGGAGAAAGCGTCATGAACACTTTGCTAGGACACGAAATTGCGCAATTAAAAACACTGAATGCCTATTGGACAGCAAAAGAGATTAGTCAGCAGCCACAGATGTGGCAAGAAACCGCTCAGTTGGTTGCGAGCATAAAGCCTAGGCTTTTGTTGGAGTTAGCTCCTTTTCTAGATGACCCTGATACCCAGATTATTTTGACAGGGGCGGGTACATCCGCTTATATCGGTGACGCCATCGCCACTCATCTTAATACACACATGCGCCAAAGTGTGCGGGCAGTGAGCACAACTGACTTAGTTGCTGCACCAAGGCAATACCTAGCGACGGATAAACCGTGTTTATTGGTATCCTTTGCTCGCTCCGGTAATAGCCCAGAAAGTGTAGCAGCCGTAGAGTTGGTAACACAGCTGGTTAGTAACAGTCAGCACCTTTTTATCACCTGCAACCGTGATGGAAAGTTGCATCAAGCAGCGCAGCAGGCAAGCAATGCAATAAGTATATTGCTACCGGAGCCTACACTTGACCAAAGTTTTGCAATGACGAGTAGCTATTCGTCAATGATGGTCGCAGCGCTACAACTTTTTGCTGCGGATGACGGCTCCGTGGATAAGTTGATCAATGCAGCGCAAAGCATGTTAGCTGCGACAGAGCAGCAAAATATCCGTGCATTTGCACAACAACCATTTGAACGTTTGGTGTATTTAGGATCGGGTTGTTTACTGGGATTTGCAAAGGAAGCCGCGCTAAAAATGCTTGAGTTATCGGCAGGCCAAGTAATGAGCGTGAGCGAGTCACCGCTTGGCTTCCGTCATGGTCCAAAATCACTTATCAATAGCAAAACTGTCGTGGTATGTTTTATCTCAAGTGATGGTTATACCAGCTTGTACGATCAAGATTTAGTTGCCGAGTTGCAGCGTGACGGTACAGCCATGACGGTGCATTCACTTTGTCCTAAAGTGCCACCACTAGAAGACGTGTGGCAAGGGTTACTGTATATGTTGTTTGCACAGCAGTTAAGTTTCTATAAAGCGCTAACCCTCGGTATTTCACCGGACAATCCTTGCCCGTCGGGGGAAGTGAATAGAGTTGTGCAGGGCGTAGTCATTCATCCATTTGGGAGTGAAGTATGATTTATGGGGTGGATGTTGGCGGGAGTAAAATTGAAATTGCGGTGTTCGATGAAAAACTACAACGTATTGAATCGTGGCGTGTGGCGACCCCAAAGCACAGTTATGAGGCGTTTTTAGCGCAAATCGTCACTTTGGTGCAGCAAGCAGATGACAAATATGGTTGTAAAGGACAGGTTGGTATTGGTATGCCGGGGATAGTAAATGCGCAGCAGCGCGTGCTATCAGCAAATGTCCCTTGTGCCAATGGTAAAGAAGTTAAGGCTGATCTCGTTGCACAACTTGAACGGCCCATTGCGGTAGAAAATGACTGCCGTTGCTTTGCGTTATCAGAAGCCAGTCTTGGAGCCGGTAAGCAATATCAAAAGGTCTTTGGGGCAATAATAGGCACTGGTGCCGGAGGCGGATTTTGCATTGACGGCGCGTTGTATAAAAGTGCCCAAGGGATCGCCGGAGAATATGGCCACCATCCGCTTTCTGCGGTGTTGCAGCAAAAATATCACCTGCCTATTTTAGCGTGTGGCTGTGGACTGCAAGGGTGTTTAGAGCGCTATGTCGCAGGGCCAGGGCTTGCCGGTTTGTATCAACATTTCACTACGCGGAAGCGTTCCTCAGAACAAGTTATCACAGCGATGCGGGCTGGAGAAAGTGAAGCACGCCATGCTTTTAATTGCTATATGGATCTGTTGGGCTCGGCGTTTGCAAATTTAATCAAAGCATATGACCCAGAAGTTATCGTGCTTGGCGGTGGTATGTCGCTGATTGATGAACTTGTAGAGACGCTCCCAAAAGCCATCGAACCCCATGTGTTTTCAGCGGTATCTGTGCCAGATATTGTTAGAGCCAAGCATGGTGATGCGAGTGGCGCATTGGGTGCGGCATTACTTGGGAGTATAGTACATGCTTGAGCAGCTTCGTTATATTCAGCCCCGTCGTATCTATACCCCTACCTGCGTCCTTGAAGCGCACGTTGCGGTAATAAAGGGTGAGCGTTTTCACGCGATTATTCCAGCGACGGACGCGCCAAATAATACCGAATGTTATTCTAATTTAGATATGTGGCCTGGGTTAATTGATTTGCATATTCATGGCCGCGAGGGCTGTGATGTTATTGATGGCAAACTCTCCAGTTTAGAGACCATTAGCACGTCTTTGCTCAAACATGGCGTCACTGGTTTTTTGGCAACCACGGTGACGACTACATGGCCACAAACTATTGCCGCGATGAAGGTTATTGGAGCCGCCTATAAGCAAAAGATGCCGGGCGCTCAGGTGCTGGGCGGATACAGTGAGGGTTTATTTTTTAGTGAAAAACACAAAGGTGCCCATAACGAAGCTTTCTTTAAGCCGTTAGACGAAGCCTTAATTGATGAAATGATTAGCGCGGCTGATGGTGCGCTTAAAGCGGTGGCACTCGCGCCCGAAAAGGCTAATGGCGTTAAGATGACACAGTACCTAAGTAAACATGGGGTGCGAGTGATGTTAGGTCATTGTGATGCGGATTTTGCGCAAACCAATGCTGCCCTAGCACATGGTGCCTGCGGCGGGGTGCATGTGTTTAACGGCATGCGCGGCATTCATCACCGTGAGCCGGGCTGTGCTGGTGCGTTGTTACTTGATAGCCAAGCCTTGGTGGAAGTGATTGCCGACGGTATTCATTTGCACCCTGCGATTTTACAGTTGATCTACCGCCTAAAAGGTCAGCATAAGGTGGCCTTGATCAGTGATTGTATTAATGCTGGTGGCCTTAAAGATGGTGAATATCAATTGGGTGAAATGCCAGTTGTGGTAAAGGATGGCGTGGCGAAAACTCACAGCGGCAGTTTGGCCGGCAGTACACTAACACTTGAAAAAGCAGTGAAGAATTTAGCAGAATTAGCCAATATTCCGCTTCTAGAAGCCATCAATATGGCAAGTTTAGTACCCGCAACTTATTTAAATATGGACAATGAACTTGGTAGCATTGAAGTGGGTAAAATAGCGCATTTTTCTTTGCTAGATGATGTCTTCCAAGTCCAGCATGCCAACTTGTTTGGAAAGCAGATATTTTAAACAAAAACCCAAGCTCACCGCCCTAAAATTGACAAAATACAACGGAATTTTCTTAAATACAGCGGCCTAGCAGTAAGCGATGCGGTAAAAATGGGTCACAAAGTTTCGCATTAGAAACTTTTTCGCGAATTGATTGCATTTTAGACGACTTCAAGGATGATGTTCGCTACAAGAGGTGATATACTCCCGCCGAATAATTTTTCTACTTTAAATAGAGTAAAACAATGGCAGATTTATCGAAATACAGAAACATTGGTATTTTCGCGCACGTTGATGCGGGTAAAACTACCACCACTGAGCGTATTCTAAAGCTTACTGGTAAAATCCACAAAACTGGTGAAGTACACGACGGTGAGTCTACTACTGACTTCATGGAGCAGGAAGCTGAGCGTGGTATTACAATCCAATCAGCGGCGGTAACTTGTGAGTGGAAAGGCCACCGTTTAAACGTTATCGATACTCCTGGACACGTTGACTTCACAGTAGAAGTATACCGTTCACTTAAAGTTCTTGACGGTGGTATCGGTGTATTCTGTGGTTCTGGTGGTGTTGAGCCACAATCAGAAACTAACTGGCGTTATGCGAACGAATCAGAAGTTGCACGTGTAATCTTCGTAAACAAACTAGACCGTATGGGTGCAGACTTCTACCGCGTAGTTGGTCAGGTTGAGAAAGTGCTTGGTGCTAACCCACTAGTTATGACGCTTCCTATCGGTATCGAAGACCAGTTCTGTGGTGTTGTAGACGTACTTGAGAAGAAAGCATACGTTTGGGATGACACAGGTCTTCCTGAAAACTACGAAATTACTGACGTTCCAGCTGACATGGTAGACAAAGTTGAAGAATACCATGAGATGCTAGTTGAGTCTGCTGTTGAGCAAGACGACGACCTAATGGAAGCCTACATGGAAGGTGAAGTTCCTTCACTAGAGCAAATCAAAGCGTGTATCCGTAAAGGTACTCGTGATCTTGCGTTCTTCCCAACTTTCTGTGGTTCAGCGTTCAAAAACAAAGGTATGCAACTTGTACTAGACGCTGTTGTAGATTACCTACCAGCTCCTACAGAAGTTGATCCTCAGCCACTAACAGATCCTGAAACAGGTGAGCCTACTGGTGAAGTAGCAACTGTTGACGCTGATGCACCACTTAAAGCGCTTGCGTTCAAAATCATGGACGACCGTTTCGGTGCACTTACGTTCATCCGTATCTACGCAGGTCGCATGAAGAAAGGTGACACTATCCTTAACTCTGCAACTGGTAAAACAGAGCGTATCGGCCGTATGGTTGAGATGCAAGCGGACGAGCGTACTGAACTTACTGAAGCACAAGCGGGTGACATCATCGCTGTTGTTGGTATGAAGAACGTTCAAACAGGTCACACGCTATGTGATCCTAAGCACGAGTGTACACTTGAAGCGATGATCTTCCCTGATCCAGTAATCTCAATCGCTGTTGCACCTAAAGATAAAGGTGGTAACGAGAAGATGGGTATCGCGATCGGTAAAATGGTTGCAGAAGATCCTTCATTCCAAGTTGAGACTGATGAAGATTCAGGTGAAACTATCCTTAAAGGTATGGGTGAGCTTCACCTAGACATTAAGGTAGACATCCTTAAGCGTACATACGGTGTAGACCTAATCGTTGGTCAGCCACAGGTTGCTTACCGTGAAACTATCACTAAAGAAGTTGAAGATAGCTACACGCACAAGAAACAGTCTGGTGGTTCTGGTCAGTTCGGTAAGATTGACTACCGTATCAAGCCTGGCGAAGTTGGTTCTGGCTTTACGTTCAAGTCTTCAGTTGTTGGTGGTAACGTTCCTAAGGAATTCTGGCCAGCAGTTGAGAAAGGCTTCAAGTCAATGATGGACGAAGGTGTACTAGCGGGCTTCCCAGTACTAGACGTTGAAGTTGAGCTATTCGACGGTGGTTTCCACGCAGTTGACTCATCAGCAATCGCGTTCGAAATCGCTGCTAAAGGCGCATTCCGTCAGTCTATCCCTAAAGCGGGTGCACAACTTCTTGAGCCAATCATGAAAGTTGACGTGTTCACGCCAGAAGACAACGTAGGTGACGTAATTGGTGACCTTAACCGTCGTCGCGGTATGATCAAAGACCAAGAAGCTGGCGCAATGGGCGTTCGTATTAAGGGTGAAGTACCACTATCTGAAATGTTCGGATACATCGGTCACCTACGTACTATCACGTCTGGTCGTGGTCAGTTCTCAATGGAATTCTCACACTATGCACCATGTCCAGCAAACGTTGCTGACGCGGTAATCGCAGCTGAGAAAGAGAAAAAAGCAGCTAAGTAATTAATTACTTATTTTGCATAAAGAGGTCGCCTTTGGCGGCCTTTTTTATTTTTAAATTCAATTGTTTACAGGTTTAATGCCCTGTCTAAAAGTCGTCACGATTATTTCATGTTTTATTAATTTTAAAGTTCTTGCTTTAGGAACATTGGCACTTTATCATTAGCTTTTCTTCAATAAATTGGGTCACGTTATTGCGTCGTGGGCTCAAATTTGATTGTGGTTGGGTAAATAAAGGAGATACTCAATGAGAACTTTAGAACTGGAAATAAACTGGCTTTTCTATGTGCTGGCACTGTCTCTTATCTGGCTGGGTAATGCGCTGTTTTCTATCTTAGATATTCCCTCATCATTATTGCAAATAGTTACACTGATCTTACTATTTTTTACCCTGTCATTATTGGTACTGTCATTAACCGGAAAGCGTTTTCTGCATATCGATAAAGCGGGGATTAGCTATAACTTTTTAGGTAAAACCCATTATATCCATACGGAACATATTCAGGCGATTAGGTTACGCTCTTTGGGCATGGTAAGTCTTCCCGAGGTATATCTCGATGACGGTCGTATTATTCGCTTCTTTAGCTGGAAAATGAATCGCGATGAGCTTTTAAAAGCAGAAAGTTTGGTAGGATGAGTTGCGGAAGAAATGCAGGTGAGAGTTTCACCTGCTCAACACTAATCGCTCTTACTTCTCATTCAGCCAAATTGCGGCTTGTTTTGCAAAGTAAGTCAAAATGCCATCCGCACCAGCACGCTTAAATGCTAGTAGAGACTCCAGTACAACAGGCTTCTCAGCCAACCAGCCGTTATCAATCGCAGCCTTATGCATGGCGTATTCACCGCTGACTTGATAAGCAAATGTTGGTACTCCAAACTCATCTTTAACGCGTCTGACAACATCTAGGTATGGCATACCTGGTTTTACCATCACCATATCAGCACCTTCTTGTAAGTCCAAAGCCACTTCACGTAATGCTTCGTCAGAATTAGCAGGATCCATTTGATAGGTTTTCTTATCTGCACCTTTAAGGTTGCCCGCAGAGCCGATAGCGTCGCGGAAAGGACCGTAATAGCTCGATGCATACTTAGCAGAGTACGCCATTATACGAGTATGGATAAAGCCACACTCTTCAAGTGCTTCACGCACAGCGCCAATTCGACCATCCATCATATCCGATGGTGCAACAACGTCGGCGCCGGCTTCTGCATGAGAAAGCGCTTGCTTGACTAATACTTCCACGGTTTCTTCATTCATGACATAACCGTCTTCATCCAAGATACCGTCTTGACCGTGAACTGTGAATGGGTCTAATGCAACATCGGTGATCACACCCAGCTCAGGACATGCCGCTTTAATAGCACGTACCGCTCTTTGTGCAATCCCTTCAGGGTTGTAAGCTTCCTCAGCTAGTAACGATTTTTGTTCCGCCGGTGTTACTGGGAATAAGGCGATGGCAGGAACCCCTAGCTCTACTAGTTGCTTGGCTTCCTCAACTAATAGATCAATAGATAAACGCTCAATACCTGGCATTGATGGGATAGCTTCACGCTTAGATTCACCATCCAATACAAATACTGGATAGATTAAGTCATTAACCGTTAGCGTGCTTTCGCTCATTAGACGTCTTGAAAAGTCATCGCGACGCATTCTGCGCATGCGAGTTAGGGGGAAAAGATCGAGTCCTGATTGAGCCACGTTAGTTCTCCTGATTGGGTTTGAAAGTAACAACACGATTACGACCTTGCTGTTTTGCTTGATACAAGGCTTTATCCGCATTGTCAGTGTAAAGCTGTGGATTATGTGGATCGCTAACCACTGCACTATAAACGCCTGCACTAGTGGTCAATTTAAGCGTATCTTCACCAAATTTGATATTGAGATCTGCTGTAGCCACTCTCAGGCGTTCAGCTACTCCGACTGCACCTTCTTCTGGGGTGTTTGGTAGTAGCAAAATAAACTCTTCACCACCATAGCGGAACACTTCATCATGTGGTCGCCGCAAGTGTGATTTTATTAAGCTGGCAAATTCGCAAATTGCTTGATCACCAGCCAAGTGGCCATATTTGTCGTTAATTTTCTTGAAGTGATCGATATCAAAAATAACAAGGCTCAATACTGTCTGCTCTCGTCTTGAACGACGTACTTCCATCTGTAAACGCTTGTCGAAATAGCGCCGGTTCTTCACTTTTGTGAGTGGATCTTCCATGTTCATGCGCTCGAGCTCCCGGTTTTTATCCTCAAGTTCCCTTAATGTGACTTGAAGCTCAAAAGTACGTTCCTCAATGTTGGACTCTAAGTCGTACTGGGCCTGTTCTTGTAGTTTAAGCTTTTCTTTTAATAGGGCATCTTCAGCTTGAGTATGAGCTAGCCGTTGCTGTTGCTTGGCCAGCTTTTCATCTCTTTGAAATATATATAGACGTATGAGCAGGTAACTCAGCAACGTGGCTTCAACAACAAAAATACCAAAGTAACCCAAGTGGTTCAAAAAGCTGCCGGACTGAACCCCGAGCTCGACCGTAAACGGGTAGCTAATTACGATAAAGTGGCAGAGCGCGATTGCGATTAAGATATTTCGGCTCTTGTGGTTAATACGGGCGAGCGTATAGATAATCAATACAGAGACAATAAAGCTAATGCTAAGCGCTAGCAGGAGAGACTGAGAAACCGGTAAAAAAGCAATGAGCAGAAACAAACACAATGTCGCTAGAATGGCCTTTCTTTTCGTCAGCTTAGGGTGCGCAAGAAGTGACTTTCCAGAGCAGTAACTCAAAGCGGGCAACAGCAGTGCGCTGAGCAATAACATCATCATGCCTTGACCATACTGTTGAAACCACTGCCATGAAGAGTAAAAGTAGCGATAACCAAAGCCATAGATATGTGCATTGAAAAGCCATACTGTAGCGATAAACAAAGTGGCACATAAAAAGTAACCTTTTTTTGTAACACAATAGAGTGTGGCATTGGTTAAGGCGAGTGCTAGTACAAAGCCTGCTAAAATTCCAAAAATAAGATTAAATTTACTCTTAAATTGGAGGTATTCATTCGGCTCCCAAATTGCAAGAGGAGCCGTGATAACCCCCTCATCACTGATCTGTAAGTATAAATGGCTTTGAGTTTGTGGCTGCAGCTCAAGCGGAACAACTAGAGATTCATACTTTAGTGGCCGCTTAATCAGTGGCAAGGCATCGCCCATATCTAAGCTGAATATTGGATGGTTCGGTCTAACATGATAGGCAGTTACCGCATCGATGAGATTATTGTTTATACTTACCAATACTGGTGTGAGCGAGTTGTTGGTATTGTGCAGCGCTATTTTTAACCATAAGTACTTCGCTACAGGTCGAAGGCCTGTGGGGACTTGGGTGCTGTTATGCCATTCGACAGGAGCCGCAAGCAGTTCGTTTAACGATGCATATTTACTCAGTGTGTAACTTAGCTTTACTTGGTGTTCTACCTTAAATGACTCTGAAATAGTGACGGCAGAAATTACAGCAGAGCTGTATATCAATATAAGTAAAGACAACACAATGCGCATTACTGGCTTTACCTCACAAACAGCTGTTTAAAATTAGCCGAAGTCGTGCTCATCACTTCCGTGACAGGACATTGTTTTAGGTGTGCAATTTGCTCAGCCACATAAGATAAATACATTGGTTCATTGCGTCGAGACTTGGGTTTTGGGCTAATTGTTCTAGGTAGTAGGTAGGGCGCATCCGTTTCCAAAAGCAAACGGTCTAGGGGGATGTATTGGATTAGATCTTGTAGTGCTTGACCTCTACGTTCATCGCAAACCCAACCTGTGATGCCGATCATTAACCCATAGTCCAAGTAACGTCGTAGTGCGTTATGATCACCAGTAAAACAGTGTAGTACTCCTTGAACGTTAACTTCTTGCAGTAACGAAAATAGCGCATCGTGCGCGTCTCTTTCATGTAGATACACTGGATAATCAATAGCTTCTGCTAACTGCAGTTGCGTCAAGCACACGCTTTGTTGTATCGGCCTTGGTGAAAAATCGCGATTAAAGTCCAAGCCACATTCACCAACGGCAATAGCTCTGTCACTACTTTTTAAAAGAGTGAGGAGATCATCGTAGAGCGTATCAGGTGCATCTTTTGCGTCGTGAGGGTGGGCACCTGCTGTACAATAAAGCTGGTATTGCTCTGCGAGAGAAATACTTTGTTCGCTGCTTGTTAAGTCGCAGCCAATGGCGAGCATAGATTCTATGCCAGCGTTTTTGGCTCTAGCAATTACCTCGGCCAAATCGGATGAAAATTGCGAGCTGGTGAGGTTTACACCAGCATCGAACATCGTGTTCATCAGTTAACTCGTTTAACTCGCGTTGTACGGTTTGAGCCCGCTTTCTTCATTAAAAACGAGCCAAAAGACGCGCGTTCAATAATTAATGTGTCTCCTTCATTGGCGAAAAAAGTTTCTGAAGAAATTTGCCGCCATACTTGACCATTGTCCAAGGTGAATACCATTTTATTGCGGCCTTGAGTGGTTGTTTTTACGAGTTTAGCTGTAATTTCTTCGATTTCTTCGCTTACCGCTTTAACTTTATGCTCTAAACCAAAGCCATCTTCTTTCAATTCTGCTTTTTTTTCATTGCGCGCTGTATTTATTTTATCTTTGCTTAAGGGCGCTTTGCTTGAATGTGTTTCCGTGATTGGTTTATTAGCAATCACATTGTCGTAACACATGAGTCGTTTAAAATCATTTTCAATCAGAGTACAAGCTTGTAGTGCCTGCGTATTTATCGGCTCTGCGGCGCATAAAGAGGAAAATCCTAGTGCGAACAGTATCACGGTTTTTTTCATTGTTCTGACTCCTGTTGTTGTGGTTTAGCGCTGTAAAATCTGGCTAGAATGAGCCCCAACTCAAACAAGAGTAGCATAGGTAACGCTAATAAAGTTTGAGATAGAACATCTGGTGGAGTTAAAAACATTGCGATGACAAAAGCACCAACGACAACATAAGGTCGTTTCTCTTTTAAGCTCGCAGGGGTTGTCATGCCACTCCAACATATAAGCATAATGGCGACTGGAATTTCAAAGGCGATACCAAAAGCAAAAAATAGCTTAAGGATAAAGCCAAGGTAACTGCTAATATCTGGTGACAATGTCATCATCTCCGGCCCTACACTGGTAAAAAAGCCAAGTATGATAGGCATGACAACAAAGTAACAAAATGCTATTCCGCCATAAAATAGCAGCACACTAGAAAGTAATATAGGAATGAGCATACGTTTTTCGTGTTTATATAAACCGGGTGCGATAAAGCCCCACACCTGATGCAAAATAAAAGGCACAGCGGCAAATAGTGACACAAAAAGCGTTAATTTAAATGGAGCAAAAAACGGTGCTGTAACGTCTGTGGCGATCATGGTTGTGTTGCTAGGCAAGCTATTTACAAGCGGTGCTGCAACGAAGGCATAGATGTCATTGGCGAAGTACACCAAAGCAACAAAGATAACGAAAACGCTCAATAACGCTCTCATTAAGCGGTTTCTTAACTCAACAAGGTGAGCTATAAATCCACTTTGGGCTGATTCTGTCATGTAACTTGACTCGTACGAATATAATTCCAGTTAGATATAACAAAAAGGAGCGGCTTGGGCGTCTAATTACCCAAAGCTAGCCTTTGACTGAACTATCTAACTGCTAGATTGATTAGTCTTTGTTTTTATTATTTTCGGTTGATTTATAAGAATGTCTGACTGATTCAGCCGCATCTTGTAATTCTTGAACGGATTGCTTGAGTTCGGGGGCCAAATCTTGCATTCCCTGTTGTTCCGCTTTCTTCAAATTATTATGTAGCTCGTGAACACGTAATTCTTCACTCACTTCAGCCTTGACTGAATTGGCGACAGATTTTACCGTTTTTATCCATCTCGCTACGGTGCGGATTGCAACGGGAAGACGTTCAGGGCCAAGTACAATTAGGCCAACGATAAGAACGACCACTAACTCCCACATACCCATGTTGAATTACACCTTATCTTTTTCTTTCTCTGATACCGGTTGTGCTTGCTCAGTTGTTGTATTTTTTAACTTTTCTGGCTCAGAGTCGGTCGCAGTTTGCTCATCAGATACCGCCTTTTTAAAGCCTTTAACTGCACCACCCAAATCACTACCAATACCGCGTAGTTTTTTAGTTCCAAATAACAAAACAATGATGGCTAAAATAATAAGTAATTGCCAAATACTGATCCCACCGAATCCCATAATAACTCCATTGATACTTACTGCTTATGAATAATGATTATACGCCTAGCGAGCAAAAAATCACCCTGTTTTACGCCATGCGCCAATAAATACTAGCACGGCAATAATCGCAAGTAGGCTACTTGCGACAGGCTTGTCAAAAATAAAGCTCAATCCCGATATAATTGCAAAACTGCTCGCTGCTAAGCCTAATAATAGCGGCTTAGTCGCAGTATCTGCTTTTTGTGTGACAGTTGGAGGGGGGCGGCGCTTGAGATTTTGGTAAATCAAATCTGGCAGTTCAGGCATTTTTTCAGCCCAAAATGGTAAGTTCGCATATAGCTTTTTCGCCACCGCGAGAGGGCCAACTTGCTCTTGCACCCAATGCTCTAAAAAAGGTTTGGCCGTTTTCCACAGATCTAACTGTGGATAAAGCTGGCGCCCTAGGCCTTCTACATACAGCAGAGTTTTTTGCAATAATACGAGCTGTGGTTGTACTTCCATATTGAACCGTCTTGCTGTATTAAACAAATTTACTAGCACATGACCAAAAGAGATTTCTGCAAGCGGTTTGTTAAAAATGGGTTCACATACAGTGCGAATGGCAAACTCAAACTCTTCTACGCAGGTATCTGCCGGAACCCACCCAGAATCCACATGAAGCTGTGCCACCTGACGATAATCACGATTAAAAAAGGCGATAAAGTTTTCGGCCAAATAGCGTTTATCTTCACGGTTTAAGGTGCCGACTATGCCGCAATCTATACCAATATACTTAGGGTTATGAGGATTTTCACGAGAGACAAAAATATTGCCAGGGTGCATATCTGCATGGAAAAAACTGTCACGGAATACCTGTGTGAAAAAGACTTCCACGCCGCGCTCGGCCAGCAATTTCATATTGGTGCCTTGCGCTAACAAGGCTTCGGTGTCTGAAACCGGAATACCGTAGATGCGTTCCATCACCAGCACGTTTTTACGTGAATAATCACTATATACCTCAGGGATATACAGTGAATCTGAGTCTTCAAAGTTGCGTCTGAGTTGAATTGCGTTCGCGCCTTCTCGCATCAAATCTAGCTCGTCGAGTAAGGTTTTTTTGTATTCCCTAACAACTTCCACTGGGCGCAGGCGTTTTCCTTCGCTGAGTAAGTTGACAACGATTTTAGCGAAACGCTCCATTAAAGAGAGGTCTGCATGGATTTGTTTCTCGATATCGGGACGAATAACTTTGATCACGACATCTTTCAACACATCTTTGTGTTGTAGCTTGGCAGCATGTACTTGCGCTATCGAGGCTGAAGCCAGCGGTTTTGATTCAAATTCAGCAAAGTATTCATGAATATTGTCGATTTCTAGTGCTTGCTCAATGAGCTTTTGTGCCATCGCGGGGTCAAATGGTTGAACTTGATCCTGCAAAAATGCAAGTTCTTCAGCGATATCTGGTGGTAGTAAATCTCGACGGGTCGAAAGCATCTGGCCGAACTTGATCCACACTGGCCCCAAAGTTTGTAGTGCCAGACGTAGGCGTGTGCCTACTGGTTTGTCTTTATGTTTGTTGCGCAGCCAAAACAAACTCGCTCGAGCGAGTTTACCGTACCAAGGCTGCTTATGCGCAGGGACGATTTCGTCTAAACCATAGGTTAAAAATGTTTTGGTGATCTGATGCAAGCGAAGTAAAGACAACCTAATTTCCTTTGTTTTGCTGAAGTAATACGCTGAGGCGTTGATTTAAGCTTTCGACCTGATTGTTTAATGTTCTCACTTGCTGCTTAAACTGTTGAAACTCGAGCGGGTGAGGCGCAACCTTCAACTCATCTTGAAATAACCCTGTTAGGGTTGCTTTGGCTACCTGTCCATCTTGCTTTGCGCGATGCGCTAACTTATGAAAGGTATCTACGGCAACTTGTGCGGGACCATCACCGACATATTTGGCGAGGTGTTCCGCCCAATCAATATCAAGTGTTGCTAATGCATTACTATATAGTTGTGCGAGCGCCAAATCCCCTTCAAGATC
Organism: Pseudoalteromonas sp. DY56-GL79; assembly: GCF_041414765.1. Classification (NCBI taxonomy): domain Bacteria; kingdom Pseudomonadati; phylum Pseudomonadota; class Gammaproteobacteria; order Alteromonadales; family Pseudoalteromonadaceae; genus Pseudoalteromonas; species Pseudoalteromonas sp. DY56-GL79. The sequence goes on from NZ_JANHZS010000011.1 coordinate 156,410, forward strand.
GAGCTTATCTTGACGGATAAGCGCAGTGAGTTGGCTTGGGTCTTTGAGTTCAAGCAAGGTTGGTAAATCGGCACTAATTGAACAATCGGCTTCGCCATCAAAAGGGCATAGTACGTGAATGTTAATGCCTGTGTAAGTCACAGCTAAACAAGTATTTTGATCTCGAATATCAACACTGAGTACTTTGTGTTGGCCTTTACTTAGCACATGCTTTAGCTCAGGTGAGAGTTTAAGGCCTTTGTTTAAAGCCGTCTCAAGTACGGCGCCAAGTAATGAAGCTAACACAGCAACTCCTAGAATTTAAAGCCGCGATGAAGGGCGACGATGCCTCCGGTCATATTTTGGTAGTCAGTTTGTTCAAAACCGGCTTCATCCATCATGGATTTTAGCGTTTCTTGATCTGGGTGCATGCGAATAGATTCTGCAAGGTAGCGATAAGACTCACTGTCATTTGCAACTAATTTGCCCATTGCAGGTAATAGTGTAAATGAATACATATCATACAGCTTTGCCAGCGCCTCGTTATCTGTCTTTGAAAATTCAAGTACCAGTAAGCGTCCACCTGGCTTTAGTACTCTGTACATTGAGCGCAATGCTTTATCTTTATCAGTTACGTTACGTAAACCAAAGGCAATAGTGATGACATCAAAAGTATTATCGTCAAAAGGCAGCATTTCTGCGTTCATTTGAACGTATTCAATATTGCCAACAAGTCCCGAGTCGCGTAATTTTTCGCGGCCGACTTTAAGCATTGAGTCGTTAATATCGCCTAAAACAACTTGTCCTTTATCACCAACTAATTCGCTAAATCTTGCGGTTAAATCACCCGTACCGCCAGCAAGATCAAGTACTTTGTGACCAGCGCGTACACCTGAGCAGGCAATAGTTTGACGCTTCCACAAACGATGGATACCGAATGACATCAGATCATTCATGATGTCGTATTTTGCAGCTACAGAATGAAATACGTCTGCAACCATAGAGGCTTTTTTGTCGGTCTCGACTGTTTTGTATCCAAAGTGGGTAGTATTGTCTTGTGACTCTTTCATGTGGGTTCCATCATTACTCTGCAACTATGGTTGCTAGTGTACTTGATTGGTAGCCGTAGGTGCAATTTCTTATCCGTGTTGTATTGTTGAAAATGCAAACAAAAGAGTATATTGCAGATCAGTGACTAATATAACAGTGTTGGCCGAGAGAATGTGCCTTCTGTGCAGCGTAACCTGCGCGTTTTGCCAACACATTAAAGTCTTGCTCTGGTGCAAGTTGGGCTATCCCAAGAGCCAGAGACACATTAGGTAATGGAATTTTCCCTTTCGCGCTGACAAACTTTAATCGCTCAACACCTTTACGCACTTTTTCCGCGATAACACTCGCGGTATCTAAGTCTACATCGGCAAGGATAACCGTGAATTCTTTTTTACCTGTGCGACCAGGTAAGCCACTTTCAACGACATAACGTTTGATATTATTGGCGATACGATTAAGCACAACTTCACCCACAACATCACCAAACCGCGTTGAAAACTCGTCAAGGTTATCAACTTGGATAGAAAGCGCGCAGACAGATTTTTGCTGCGATTGCCATAGGGACACTTTTTGATGAAGATAGTGACGCTTATAAAGACCCGTTTGTGGGTCTAATAAGTGTTGTTTACGCAAGTCGAGTAGTAACTTTTGATTACGTTCATAATCTAAACGCGATTTTATTAACGCTTGTTTAAATTGTTTGTGCTGTTTTAGCAATAGCTCAGTTTGTTTGGTGAGTGTTGATAGTGCGCGCTTACTCTTTTGAATGTTGTGTTCATCTAAATTATGCACACATTGACTGACTTGTTGGGCAAAGCGAATAACCTGCTTTTGTGAGGTTTCTGCATTTTCGTGTAATTCAGTCACCAAAGAATCAACGCCTTCAAGTAATTCAGATTGTGTTTTTTGACCTTGATCTAAAAATTGGTAGTAGAGTTGTTCAATGAATACGCAGTCTATTTTTGTGTGCGCTTTGATGGCTTTGTTGATGGCACAGTCAAGATCTTTGTTCGTGGCGCTAATATGGGTATAAGCAACCTGATAATTTAAAGGCGTGGGCGGCAAATGATGTTGCTCTAAAAACAGGCACACCTGTGTCATTTTTTCTTGGGCAACAGCCATGGGATCATGGAACATCATTTCATTTACCACAACAATTAATTATCAAACGTTAATGAACTACCACCAGCTCCTTCGGTGTAACTCTTGTCCTAATTGCACTAGACCTACATTAATCTGTATCGTCCGAATTTAAAAGTAAAAAATTTGTCTTTGAAATAGAAAATTTACATTTTTTTGTTGAATTGCTGATTTTCTCATCAATTTTTACTAGGTTGGGTAAATTGTATTCGATCTGAGATATTCGTGATTCTATCGAATTAAGTTGCATCTGTTACGGGACTCTCCTACTTTGACTAGCAGAAAGTTCATTTCACCATAACAAAAGCTCAGAACGATGGATAATCATTATTTTTTGGCTATTTTACCGCGAACTGAGTAACAACAAAGTATTGAGGAAGTCAGCGTGTTATCACCAAAATTAAAGCTGTGGACTAAGCGTTCAAGCGTCGCCGTTTATTTAACTGTCGCTTTATCTGGTTGTGCTATTACCGGAAGTGACAATAACGTTGAGTTTACTCAGATAGCTGGCAGCGTTATGAAATTTAGAAGTGATAACAATGCCTATGGTCGCAGTGATACAAAAGCAGAGTTTCTACTACCAAACCTCAGTGCAGAAAAGTTGGCGACCACAAATCAGCAGCGTCTACAGTTCTTGGCTCAGCTCGACAATATCGACACTTCAGCGCTGAGTGAGGAAAATCAAATCAATCTCACTATTTTGCGTGCACAAGTGCAGAATAGCGTCGATGAATATCGTTTTCATAGCCACTATATGCCGCTCACCTCGGAATACGGCTTTCATTCCGGTCTGTCTTTTATGATCTCGAGTCATGACTTTAAGAAACGTGCTGGTTACGAGCTATATTTGGCACGTTTGCAGCAGGTTCCACGCTATTTTAAGCAAAATATCGACTGGATGAAAGAAGGCATGGCAGTTGGTCTGACTCAGCCGAAAGCGGTGCTTGAAGGTTATGAAAGTTCTATCGAAGCTTATATCGTTGATGATGTGACAAAATCCGAGTTCTATGGCCCGTTTACACAAAACCAAGCGGGTTTGCCTGATGCCGAATTTAAAGCACTGCAACAACGTGCCAAAAAGATTATTAAAGGGGATGTGATCGCAGCATATCAAGATTACCTTAATTTCTTTGTCAATGAGTATCGTCCAGCGGCTAGGACCGAAATTGGAATTTCTTCGACACCAAATGGTGAAGCGTTTTATGCGAACCGAGCGAAATACTATACCACCACGAATATGACGCCTAAGGAGATCCACGAGCTTGGTCTTAAAGAGGTGGCTCGGATCCGTGCGGAGATGGAAAAAATTATTAAAAAAGTAGGCTTTAAGGGATCTTTTGCCGACTTTGTGCAGTTCTTAAGAACCGATCCACAGTTTTATGCTAAAACCCCCGAAGCGTTACTTAAAGAAGCTGCATATATAGCAAAGAAGATGGATGCTCAGCTACCTAAGCTATTCCATACATTACCAAGAAAGCCATACGGTGTCGCCCCAGTGCCTGCGAGCATTGCGCCTAAATACACGACAGGGCGTTATTCGGGGGCACGCAGTGATACTGATGCAGGTTATTATTGGGTAAATACCTACGCGCTGGATAAGCGCCCGTTATATGTATTGGAAGCATTGACTCTACATGAGGCCGTGCCTGGTCACCATTTGCAGATCTCCTTGAATGCCGAGCTTGATTACCTACCGGAATATCGTCGCAACGAATACATTTCAGCTTTTGGTGAAGGGTGGGGGTTATATTCTGAATTTTTGGGTATCGAAGCGGGGTTCTATCAAGACCCTTACAGTGACTTTGGTCGTCTAACCTACGAGATGTGGCGAGCGGCTCGTTTGGTTGTAGACACCGGCATGCATATGTTTGGGTGGAGCCGCGAACGAGCGATGAACTTTATGAAAGACAACACGGCCTTGTCCTTACATAATGTTAAAACGGAGACTGATCGTTATATTTCGTGGCCAGCTCAAGCACTGTCATACAAAATTGGTGAACTAACCATTAAGCGGCTACGTCGCAAAGCAGAAAAAGCACTGGGCGATCAGTTTGATATCCGTGAGTTCCACCATCAAATCTTACGTCATGGCTCTGTGCCATTATTTGTGCTTGAAGAGCAAATCGACAAATATATTGAAACCACGATGAATCAAGCGCGTAAGTAATTGCGTTTATCCATCTAACAGAAAAGCCCAAAGCAGAGACTTTGGGCTTTTATCATTTTATTAGCCTAAGCTAGTTTAGTTTACAAAACTAATAATTAGCTGATACACATCATCGGTGGTTCGGCATTTATTGGCATTAATGATGAGCTGTTCACCTAAGTGTAGTGCTCGCTGTTGTACCGCTAAGCGCGCGTCTTCATCTTCAATCGCATCTATGTCTGCAACATGGGCGAGACCAATGGTGCGGCGGATCAATTCACACCCACAATAACCAACTGCGTCTTGCAATACTTTAGTGAGAAAGTATTCCGCGTAGCCTTCTGTTTGCAACGATAGGTCGCGTGTTTGTGTTTTCGCCAGTTCAAGCCAAGTGACATAGAAGCTCGATAGAGTGGTGGCGATACTATCGAGTAAATACACTTGCATATTTCGACGTTTTGGCAGAGCGTTAATGCGAGCATGTTGGGCACAGTAGTTGAGCAATAAATTGCCGATAAATGAGCCTAAATCAAAGCCTATTGGGCCAAAAAAGCCAAACTCTGGGTCGATTAGCTTAGTGTGATCGGTGTCGACGAAAATACTGCCTGTATGGACATCACCGTGAAGTAAGGTTTCTGGTGCATTGAGAAATTGGGCTTTGAGTTTTGCCACTTCAACTAATAACGTCTTATTTTTTCTCAGCATTTCCACAGACGATTGCAATGCAGCAGGAAAGTTGTTTCTTTCAGCATCGCGGTATGGGTCGTCAAAGAATAAATCTTCTGTGATTGCGCACAGTTCGGGATTAGTAAACTCGGTGACTAGGGCTTTCTTTTCACTCGGTGTTAAGTAAAAGCTTGAGTGGTAAAAGCTGGTTTTTGCTAGATAATTTGCGACGTCTTTGCTGAGTCTTGCAAAGGTGTTCGCTTGGTTTAATTCACCGCGTAAAATGCGTAGATGACCAAGATCTTCCAGCACGGTTAGTGCTAACTCCGTATTATGGTGCAACACTTTTGCTGTGGTATCTGGACAGATCTCACCATGGCGCTGTAATACACTGGCTTCAATTCTGGCTCTGTCTAATGTAAGCGGCCAGCTCTCACCCACACATCGAGCATAAGGTAAAGCTTGCTTGACGATGATGCTATTTTCTTGCGTATCTTGCACGCGGAAAACCAAATTCAGATTGCCATCACCAAACTCATAACAAGATAAGGTTGCATCTTTATCAAAGAAGCTTCCTAAATTAGTAATGTAATCAATAACTTTTTCTGCATCAAATTCAATGTAGCTCGACATGTTTCTGCACCTTGTGGATATTTGCTATTAGCATTCTATATTTTTAAATGTTTAGATGTCTATACTTCTTTAGATCTTGATGTAAAATATCATCAGTACACTTTGAAAGAGCGGGATGTCATGAAAACCTTAATTGCACGTAGTCTTAAATTCGAATCGGGCGTGGTACAGGTATTGGATCAATACTTACTGCCACATCAACAGGTGTGGCATGAATGCCGCGACGTTGCGACGATGAGCGAGCTAATTCTGACACTTAAGGTTCGCGGCGCTCCGCTTATCGGTTTAGCGGCAAGTTTGTTAATTGGTTATCTTGCCGAACAGGGAGAAGATAAAGACACCATTGCCCGTTCGATAGATGAACTTGAAGCCACGCGCCCTACTGCGGTGAATTTAATGCACTGCATGGCGAAATTGCGTGAAGCGTTGCAAGCGATTGATTGGAAACAACAAGTGATCACAACCGCTGAACAGTTATTTGAAGAAGACACTGCGCTATGCGACCGTATGGCAAACATAGGTGCAGAGCTTGTGAATGCAGGAGACAATATTCTTACTCACTGTAATACTGGCGCGCTGGCAACGGCAGGTGTAGGTACCGCACTCGGCGTAATTCATCATGCTGCAAAACAACATGGTGACATTCATGTTTGGGTTGATGAGACCAGGCCACTGTTGCAAGGTGGTAGGCTTACCGCGTTTGAACTAGATGCATGGCAAATCCCATACACGCTAATTTGTGACAATATGGCTGCGAGTTTAATGGCGGCGGGTAAAGTCGATAAAATCTTTGTAGGGGCAGATAGGATTGCGGCAAACGGTGATTTTGCCAATAAAGTCGGCACTTATAATCTCGCGGTGTTAGCCCATTTCCATAATATTCCTTTTTATGTGGTTGCCCCGATCACAACATTAGATAGCAGCTGTCCAAATGGCGCAGCCATTCCAATTGAACAACGCGCCAAAAGCGAAGTAACAGGTGTCAGTGGTAGTTTTGGTGATTGCCAATGGGCACCCAACAATGCCGAGGTATATAACCCGGCATTTGATGTTACGCCAGCGAGTTTGATCACCGGATGGGTGTTGGATACGGGGTTGTTTACGGGTGATGAGGTTGCCCTAGGCGTATTTTCACAAAGTTAAACATTTGTAATTATTTTAACTACTCGTAAATCCAAAATCTTGTTAAACTGTACCCATTTTGTGCTTCGATATAAATGGAGAAAGTAAAACAGGATGAAGAAGTTAATTGCTCTGATGTTGTTGGCCTTAGCTGCTAATGCATTCGCTAAACAGGAAATACCACTAGAGTCTTTTAGTAAAGGTAGTGAGTTCTCAGATGTAAAGATTTCACCTAACGGAGAATATCTTAGCTTTATCACAAAGAGAGAAGGTAAAAACACATTAATTTTTTTACAACTTGATAAATTCAAACTCATTCACGCCGTGCGATTCAATGGTAATGCTCAAGTTGGCCGCTATGAATGGGTGAATGATGACCGTGTGGTATTGGAAAAGGAATATATAAGAGGTTGGAAAGATCACCCTGAATTTCATGGTGAGCTATTCGGCGTAAATGTAGATGGAAGCCGTGCTAAGTATTTGGTGGGTTACCAGGGTGAAGAACAAACGGGTTCTCGTTTGCGCAAAGCTACCCCGCTGTATGGCACATCTTATATTCTTGACCCTTTGGTCAATGACGAAGACAAGATGTTGATTGTGACCTATCCTTGGACTGGCTCGAAAGAGCCTACCACAAGAGTTTACGAGGTCAACGTTCATACTGGTGTCAGACGCAAATTGACAAATGCTCCAAGAAAACTGGGCCGCTTTTTGACCGATCACCAAGGAGAGGTTCGCGCCGTTGTGTCTGAGGATGATGATGGCAATTCATTAGTTTTCATCCGTGAAGAAGCAGACTCAAAATGGGCAGAGCTCACATTAGAAAACAACTTAGATGATTTCTGGATGCATGGATTCGATAAAACTGGAACGTCAGTTTATCTTTCAGCATCAACGGCTGGTGAGCCCATGGCTTTCTATAAATTAGGCTTAGCAAGCAAAAAACTCACTCATGTTTTTCAAGATAAAGTGGTTGATCCAACAAAAGTATGGATAGATCCGATTGATAAATCCCCTTTCGCAATTGAACTATACCCCGGATATCCTACCTATGCATTTATTGATGAAAGTGCTGATTGGAGTCAACGCCTAAAGTCTCTGATAGCCTCGATCCCTGGAAATCAAATACGTATTGTAAGTAGCACGAGAGATGGTGGACAAGTGGTTGTATTCGCCAGCAGCGATACCAACCCAGGGGATTATTACCTTTATGATAGCAAAGCCAACAAGATGAAATATCTTGCGTCTGCAAGAAACTGGATTAAACCAAATCAAATGTCTACAGTGGAGCCTGTTAAATTCACAAGCCGTGATGGACTCACTATTCATGGATATCTAACAACACCAATAAACGCAGAAAAGAAAAACCTTCCCTTGATTGTTATGCCTCATGGTGGACCTCATGGACCAAGAGATTATTGGCAGTTTGACCCTGAAGTACAAATGCTTGCGAGCAGAGGAATGGCTGTGTTACAAGTTAACTTTAGAGGATCCGGTGGTTATGGAGATGCATTTGAAGTACTTGGCTACCAAAAGTGGGGCAAGGAAATTCAATATGACATCATCGATGGAACCCGTGACTTAATCTCTAAAGGTATCGTCGATAAAAAGCGGATTTGTATTATGGGGGCTAGTTTTGGTGGTTATTCTGCATTGCAAAGCGCAATATTAGAACCCGACTTATTCCAATGCGCAGTCGGTGTGGTTGGTGTATACGATTTACCACTGATGTTTGAAGAAGGTGATGTTGCTCAGCGTAGCTCTGGGATCGCATATTTAGAACGTGTACTTGGTACCGATGAGAAGCAGTTAAAAGCATTTTCTCCAAGCTATAATGTCGATAAGCTTAAGGTTCCTGTCCTTATCGTACATGGTGGTGAGGACCAAAGAGCGCCAATTGAACAAGCGGAATCTTTAATTGATGCACTGAAAAAGGCTGATAAACCTTATCAGTATTACTTACTTGAAGATGAAGGGCATGGTTTCTATAAACCGGAACATCGTCTGAAATACTTTAAGAAAGTGCTCGCATTCCTAGAAGAACCTCTGCAGTTGTAGTTTTTAAATACAGCAATAGCCAGTAATTGATGCTGGCTATTTTACTTCATTACAAACACCTTCAATATTACAAATACCTTCAATACTTCCTGACTCAAACAGAGCTAGTTGACTATCGAGTTCTGTCGCCGTTAAATTTTTATCTTAAGCTCAGGCAATTGACTCGTATTGTCGTGACCAAGCGTATAAAACGCTACATCAACGCTCTTATCGCTACCTAGCATTTCACTCTTTGTAGCTCGAAAGGCTAAAAATAATTCCATTATATTTATAATCAATTGATTTTAATGCTAATAAAAATAAATAAATTCATAATGACTCAATAAGCGACTTAAATTTTTTTGGCTTGTAATCTTGTCACCAACAACGGGAACACTTCTAGCTTTGTTCCATACGAGATAAACGCCAAATTATAAAATAAATGTAAGGATTTTTTATGCTTTTAAACAAAGCCCGAATTCAGATAATAAGTGCACCACTCATGGTTAATCGGTGAGGAGAGATCAACTGCCTGTTGGTGGTACTCTGTAATCGCCAAAAAACAAGAGTAGTTACCATGAGTTACAAGCAGTTGATCGAAGGACAA